>JALYHT010000023.1 GCA_030776225.1 Acidobacteriota bacterium
GGCCTGAGCCCCTCTCTGAACTCTCTCTGCGGGATTCGGCTCACCCTATGCTGACAGAAGAACTCGCGGGAGTTCCAGAATGAAATGCCGCCACTGCGGATCGGCGCTGACGTTGCCTTTGGTGGACCTTGGCAGCGCGCCACCCTCAAACGCCTATCTGACCGAGCAGACGTTAAAGGCGCCGGAAAAGTGGTTTCCCTTGCGAGTGCTCGTCTGTGAGCAATGCTGGCTGGTCCAGACCGAGGACTTTGCCAGAGCGGAAGAACTGTTTGACTCTGAATACGCTTATTTCAGCGGTTTCTCCAGCAGTTGGCTACAGCACTGTGAGCGTTACGTCAGCGACATGGCTGCGAGGTTTGAGCTGGGTCCCGAAAGCCACGTCGTGGAGGTCGCGGCCAATGACGGCTACCTGCTGCAATACGTTAAGGCCCGCGGTATTCCCTGCACAGGCGTCGAACCCACGGCTGCGCCCGCCGCCGCTGCGCGCGCCCGCGGAATCGATATTGTGGAGGATTTTTTTGGCACGCGCCTCGCGGAAGAACTGGCCGCAACGGGCAGACAGGCCGATCTGACCGCTGCCAGCAACGTCCTGGCTCACGTGCCTGAGATCAATGATTTCGTGGCCGGGTTCGCGATCCTCCTGAAGCCCGACGGCGTGGCCACCTTCGAGTTCCCGCATCTGCTCAATCTGATTGAGGGTAATCAGTTCGATACCATCTATCACGAACATTTTTCCTATTTGTCACTTACAGCGGTTGACCGGATTTTTGCCGTCAACGGTCTCTCTGTATTTGACGTCGAAGAACACCCCACTCATGGGGGCAGTCTCCGCGTCTTTGCCCAGCGCAGCGATAGGGGCACGTATCCCCGGGCGGCCAGCATCGAAGCATTGCTGGCGCGGGAATGTCGGGCAGGTATGACCACGGCTCGATATTACGAAGGTTTTCAGGTAAATGTGGAACGCGTCAAGGACGATTTCGTTGCCTTCCTGATAGACGCAAAGCGCCAGGGTAAGGCCGTGGCGGCTTATGGGGCCGCCGCCAAGGGGAACACGCTGATAAATTATGGAGGCGTGCGCAGCGATCTGATTTCATTCGTTGTGGATCGAAATCCCGCGAAACAAGGCAAGTTCTTGCCTGGCAGCCGGATCCCCATTGTCGATGAACATCGCCTCCGGGAGTTGAAGCCGGACTACGTTGTCATTTTCCCCTGGAATCTGAAGCAGGAAGTGAGCCGGCAACTCGATTACATTAACGCATGGGACGGGCAGTTCGTTGTGGCCGTCCCCTCCTTAACAATTGAATGAGCCGCTACCATGGATCATAAGCAAAGTGTCAAAGAAGTGATAAGGCACCTCCTGTTCAGGACCGGACTATCGCAATCGCTGGTGTCGGCGCGCCAGCGTCGGGGATACAAAGTCGCTCACCTGGAAAAAACTACGAATGCAGAGCGGTTTTCAGCCATTTATGAACTTGGGATCTGGCGGCACACCGAAGAGCAGGACTCGTCATCAGGTTTGGGGTCGACTATTTCAGCAACGGCTGATGTGGTAGCCGAATTGCCCGCGCTGCTCAGTTCTCTGAATTGCAAGCGACTGCTGGATATTGGATGTGGCGACTGGAACTGGATGCGAAACGTTAACCTGCCATGTGAATACCTCGGTATCGACATCGTGCCCGCCCTGATCGAAGCGAATAAGAAATACGAACGTGATGGCGTAAGCTTTGCGGTAATCGATTCCGTTCAGGGCGTTCTTCCACAGGCGGACGTGGCCCTGTGCCGCGAGATCCTGTTCCACCTGTCTTTCAAAGACGCCGCGACTGCATTGGCAAATATTCAGTCGGCGTCGTCGTGGCTCGTGGCGACCACAGATACGTCCATATGGTTTAACAGTGATATCGCGACCGGGGATTACAGAAAGGTAAACCTGGAACGCCACCCTTACAATTTTCCGAAGCCGCAACGGATAATTCGCGATGAAGCCGTATCGAACGGAAGGGTACTCGGGTTATGGCGGACAGTTGACTTGCGACGCTGACACTTCTAAGTTTTGATTCTGCTGCTGGGACAAGCGATTTTTCTGCGCCTTCCTCTAATCGACTACGCCTTTAAATCTGGTACGACATGATCTTTCGGCAGATGAAAACGGTCTTTGCCCTGTTGCGAAATCGTTATTATATGTTCCTCTTCTGGGTGAAGTTACGCCGCAACAGCGCGGCTATAGAGATGCCCTTTCGGGGAGACGGCTTGGCACTCCTTGATTCAAACAGGGTTCGTATTTGCGCCGGTGTGCGAATTAACTCTCGCGCACACCTCGTGATCCTTGCCCGAGGTCATCTATCCATCGGCGAAGGCAGTTTGGTTGGCTCCGATGCAGTAATAGCTTGCTCAAAACAGGTAACAATTGGCGAAAGAGTTCTTATTGCTGCCCGGTGCTTCATATCCGATACCTCTCATGTTTATACTGACATAAGTTGCCCTATTGTCGATCAAGGTGTTACCGATGGTCAGGCCATAGAGTTGGAGGACGGATGTTGGATAGGAATCAACGTCTGCATATTCCCAGGGGTAAGGGTTGGTCGAAACGCAGTGGTTGGTGCGAACTCCGTAGTGACGCGTGATATCCCTCCGCGCTCAGTAGCATGCGGCGCTCCCGCGAGAGTGATCAGGCAGTACGATCCTGTGACTGGCGAGTGGGTAAATCCTCAGAGTTTATTGAAGGCCGTGCGCTGATCTTTGCGTACTCCGTCCAATGTCATGAGTCGCAGCGTCGTGATCACTGGAGCAGGCGGTTTTATAGGCTCTAGTCTATGCCAATACTTTTCGCGTCGGGGATACACGGTTCACGGTTGGGCGCATACTTTGACGCCAGACCTGAAACAAGCGCTGGCGGACTGCACCATCCAGCAGGTCGACATTCTCACAAAGCCGTTGCCTCTTTTGGGCGCGCCCGTCGATGCCGTTATTCACACAGCAAAGGCAAACGAAATTACGTCGCGTGACGCAGGCAGAGGCCTGATGCTGTCAGTACTCGGAACCAAAAATATTCTGGAGTGGGCTGTCGCCAACCACGCGGGTAAAGTAATCGCTCTGTCAACGTTTCGAGTATACGGGGAATCTTTATGCGGAACGATTTCTGAAGAAAGTTCCCTCGGCCCGTCCAGCGATTACGCCCTTGCGCACCTGTTCAGCGAACAATATATGGAAATGTATGCGCGCAGGAACGACGTGGGTTGCGTGGCATTGCGGATAGGGAACGTCTTCGGGCGCTTTGCGGTCCCATCAGTTGATCGCTGGTCTCTGGTGCCAGCGTGTTTTTGTAGGGAAGCCTTCATGAGTGGCCGAATAACGTTGAAGTCTTCCGGTCGGCAATTCCGCAACTTCGTAAGCCTTGAAGACGTCGGCCTCGCCTGTGAGGCCATTTGCAACGATCACCAACACAAGTTCTCAGCAATCAATGTAAGCTCCGGACCGATTTGCAGAATTGTGTCAGTTGCGAAGATAGTGCAGGAAATCTTCAGTAGTCGGTATGGAACACTAATACCTATAGTGTTCGAAAGTCATAACCCTGTGACCGCTTCCCCTTTCAGTGTTTCCCAGGAAAAGCTGGAAGCAGTCGGGTTCGTGAAAGATCGTACCCAAACGCTTCAGAGTGAAATTGAGGCGCTTTTCGACGAGCTACAGAGGGTGAAACTTTCGGATTCACCTGGCCGGTTAAAAATTTGCAACTGATTTACCATTACCGACGGTCCGCCTGAAATGGAAGACTCGGCCCCTGGCATATATCGACAGCTGCCAAACTGCAAAATCGCGGAATCAGCGACGATAAGTTCTGACGCGCGAATCATACCCTCGGTCCGGGGAACACTCATTGAGATCGGGTCTGATACGAGAATCTTTGAATTCGTAGTGATTCGAGCAGTTGGGGGCGTGGGTAACGTAATAATCGGAGATCGTTGTGCTATCAACCCGCATTGCATGCTTTATTCGGGGAATGGCATCTCCATCGGAAATGACGTTTTGATCGCTGCGGGGACTGTTATAGCGCCCGTGAATCACTCGACAGCAATGCTGGGAAAATTGATCCGGGAACAGGGTTTCGCGCCTTCCCGCGGAGGAGTCACGATCGAGAGTGATGTATGGATCGGAGCCAATTGCGTGCTGGTCGATGGGGCCTACATTGAACAAGGCGCCGTCGTAGGTGCAGGCAGCGTCGTAGTTGGTCGCGTCTCTGGTTATTCACTTTGGTGTGGGCAACCCGCGAAGTTAGTTCGACATCGCGGAAATACCCAACTCTAAGCCATGACTGTCTCACTAAAGACAAACGTCATAGCAAATGGCCTGGGCCAGGGTTGGCGAGCTCTGATGGGCCTGGCGTTTGTTCCGCTTTACATCAAGTACCTCGGTATCGAGGCCTATGGCTTGATGGGTCTTTTTGCCGTGCTGCAGGCTTGGCTCGGACTGTTGGATATGGGAATGAAACCGACCTTGGGAAGGGAAATGGCCCGCTTTAATGGTGGCGGACATGACTCCCAATCGATTCGGAATCTTCTTCGGAGCATCGAGATTATTGGATTCGCAATTGCGTTTGCGATCACGTTGGGCATTTGGGCAGCATCGGGATGGCTCGCTTCCAACTGGCTTAAAGCGCCAAAGTTGCCGCTCACAGTTGTAGCAAACGCCTTCACAATCATGGGCGGTGTCACGGCCATGCGATTTCTGGAAGATATTTATGTGAGCGGCCTCGCCGGATTGGAACGGCAGGTTGAACAAAACGTAGTAACATCCATCACTGCGACAGCACGTGGTTTCGGAGCCGTCGCCATATTGGCATGGGTATCTCCGACAATCGACGCATTCTTCGCCTGGCAGGCGCTGACCTCGATAGTCAGCGTCGCCGTTATAGCCGTTGTGGTCTATCGCGCTCTACCCCCCGCTCCGCAGCGCGTACGCTTCTCTATGGCAGCCCTGATCCACATATGGCGATTCGCAGCTGGAATGATGGCGATTACCTTGCTGTCGCTGCTTCTGACACAGGTCGATAAGATCTTGCTTTCCCGTCTGCTTACGCTCGAGATGTTTGGGTATTATGCCTTGGCGGGGACAGTTGCGGGCGGATTGTACACACTGACAGGCCCAATAACCGCGGCCTTTTACCCGCGCTTTACCGCCCTGGCAACTCGTCGTGACGAGATCAGATCGCGTACGACCTACCATCAAGGCGCGCAATGGGTCACGGTTCTTATGGGCTCGGCAGCAATTGTATTGATGGTCTTTGGTGAAAACGTCTTGCGGCTGTGGACTGGTGATACTGCGCTGTCTCAACAGGTGGCGCCTTTAATGATGCTGCTTGTGTTGGGAACCATGTTCAACGCCCTGATGTGGATTCCGTACCAGATGATGCTGGCTCATGGCTGGACATCACTCACCATCATTGTTAATGGAGCGGCTGTGGGGGTGATCGTACCTGCCCTGTTACTGGCGGTTCCCAGATTCGGCGCAATTGGAGCTGCATGGATCTGGGTCATTGCCAACGCGACGTATTTGATAACAACCATTCCCTTGATGCATAGCAGGCTGCTGCCAGGAGAAAAATGGCGCTGGTACCGCGAGGATGTCATCGTGCCGCTGGCTGCAGGTGCGTTGGCTGCATTCATGTGTCGAGCACTGGCCCCGCGCGGTTTGGACCGCTTTGGTGAGTTCGGCTTGTTGGTCGTGAGTTCGATTTGGGTTCTGCTGGCTTCCTCTTTTGCCGCTCCCGAAATTCGCGTGCAACTGGCCCGGTACCTTCCTGTCAGATTCAGGTTTCTCGCAGCGCGGGCAGGATAAGGGCAGCCAGCCAAAACCGCTTACAAGCACTGCAGGATTATCCAATGGCCAGTCCACTAATAAGCATTGTCATTCCTACAAAAGGAAGGGCCGATAAGCTCGGCTATACTCTCAGGACAATACTCGAGCAGCCCGGGTCAAATTTCGAGGTCATTATCTGTGACAACTTTTCAACTGACAACACGAAATCTCTGATATCCGATCTAAGCGATTCACGGATCCGATACTTCAGAACAGATCGCCGCTTATCGATGTGCGACAATTATGAGCTCGCTCTTGAGCAGGTCAGGTCGGAATATGCAATCTTCATCGGAGACGATGATGCTCTGATGCCAGGCGCGATTTCGGCGCTTGAAGCCTGGATAAACCAGAAACGATACGACATCTATTACTGGGAACAGTGTTTTTACACATGGGGCTCGGACACGGAGCTTCCCTCCATTTCCTACGTCGCAACTCCCCGAAAGCCCCGCGAACTTATTCTTCGTGAATTGGTAGAAAGCGCGTTCAGATTCGGAGGTGCGCGCTATATGGCGTTGCCCCTTGTCTATCACTCTCTCGTCGCCGTAAAGATTCTGACTTCGATTAGAGAAGCATCCGGCAGAGTCTTTCATTCTACGAACCCGGATGTTTTTTGTGGTTTTGCCATGCCTGTTTTCGCCGAAACTGCGCTCGATGTAGGGCGCTGCATGAGCTTACGTGGAAGCAGCGAAGGTGGATTTTACGATCTCTCGGACAATTCCGCTGCTGCTGTCAGAAATCGTCAATTCGTTAAGGAATACGGCGATTACCAAATACATTGCACACTCGACCCAACACTTCCCCATATTCTCAACTGCGTCCCGGATTCCATGTTGATTGCGGCCGACCTCTTCCCTGATTATTACCGCAGTTTCCGGTTCAACTATGAGTTTATGTATGCCATGATTCAACGCTACTGGCAATTCAGGAGCGTTGTGGAGATCGTGAAGAGCAGAAAGCGTCTCAGCGCAATGCATCCGTTCAGCATCTTTCGCTTCATTGCCTACGTGTCGGGCTATAGAGTCTGGGGTATATTTCAAAAGCTGCGGAATCTTCGCCGAAAGAGTAGTGGCAAGTTAGCCGAGCTATATGAAAAACGCCCGGTGGATGTTTACGCCTGCGCGAACTTAATATCTTCGCAAATGAAGTCCGATTTATCGGGAAGTCTGTAGCTAAGAGCAATTATCGGCTCTTGTCCCGACGGTTCTCATTTTAAAAAAGATCAATGTCGAAGCAGCCACTGAGTTATCCAGGTGTTTCTACCTCCCCATGCCTTATTCTCAGGAATTCTGAATGCGGACCAACCGATGGCATCGACCCCGGATTTACTGCAAGTCCCGCAATTAACGGGTCTTAGGGCCGGGCAAGAACCTTGCAAATAATGATAATTACCATCAACGCCCCCGGCGCAAAGCAATGAATGCGACCGTCAATTCACGGCTATTGCGGAGCGATGGAAAACCCGTGAGGAGGATACTTGTCCTTACCGGGTATGCCGACCCTTCCCAAAACGAGGGATGCCCGTACGGAGCGATTTTATACCCGTTTACGCACGGTTTACGTTCTGCTGGATACCAAGTACGGCTTGAATGCATAGGAAACGGCGCGAGAGATCGAAAGCGCTTTCGCCCTCCGGGGTGGTGGCGATCATATTTGGACTTATTGAAACTCACTCCGAAAATGGGAAGATACGACTGTATTATAAGTCCGCAGACCTGGTCTGTGATGATCGGCCTGATCAAAGCTTTTGGTTTCCTTCGGAATGTCAAGCTCGCGACTGTAACTTACGCAATCAAGCGACCCGTCGCAGGCAATATTGCGCGCATGATTCATGGTTCGCTGATATCGCTGATACTTCACTTCAGCACAGTAGTTCTTTTCATGACGAAACAGCAGATTGAGGAGGCAGCAGCTCAATTTCCAGAGCGTGCCCAAAAGTTCAAATTCCTTCGCGTGGGAGTGGATACCCGGTTTTTCGCTCCCACTGAAGCTGGCGAGTATGATTCAGGCTCCTCTCCTCCGTACGTCGTTGTTGCAGGTGATAACCTGCGCGACGAAGAATTCATCCGCGACACAATGCAAGGCTCAGATCTTACTCTGATCCGCCTGACCCAGAACCGGTTCGTTGAAGAATTTTGGGCCCGAGCCTCAGCCAGCGGATCGCTGAACTTTGCAGTTAGCTGCAAAGCACATTTACCGTGGAACAAGGTCCGTGAAATATATCAGCATGCTTCCGCAGTGCTCTGCTTCTCAGACAGTTCATGGCATCCAGCCGGATGGACGGTCTTTACGGAGGCTCTTGCATGTGGCAAGCATGTAGTCATAAATTCAGGCTTGGTGGCGACCGAGGCGCAGCGCTATCAATCTGCCGGGGGGCAGGCTTTTATTGAAGTAAAGAATCTAAATCTGGAAACCGCAGCTAACGCCCTGCATTCAGTTATTGCTCGCGCTCATGAGGTCGGCCCAATTAACCAGCAAGCGCGCGATTTCGCAGTCCAGCATTTAACGTTAAGCCACTCCACCAACGACTTGACCGCCGTATTTGAAGAGATGTTTAAATAGCCATGCAGTTTATCCCATTTCTCGTCATGATCGCGGCCACTCCGTTGGCCTGTTTTCTTGTTCCTCAAAACCCCAACTTGGGCGGAATGAGATTGCCGGCCGTGATGCTCGCCATTGGAATACTGGCAAAACCCTGTCTTGACGCAACGAGAAGAGGCCTCCGCGCATTGTACTCAATTGATACTGTGCTGTGTCTGTCGATCGTCTACTTCCACTTACTGGAACTGATTGAGGGACTGTATCCACTGGAGGTATCAAGAGAAGCCGTTATTGGCGCTTTCCTCATGATAGCCACCTTTCGGTGTGCCATTCTGCTTGGTCTTTCCATGAACGCCTGGCGCCTGCCTCGCGCCGTTACGAGTTTGGCGTCAAGACGATATTCCTCTCGTGGCCTGTTCTGCATACTCACTATATTCTTTTGTTTGGGAGTCTTTAATTATGCCTTTAACAGCAATTTTTCTCTTCAGACATTCGAAACGAATCTGCTTTCCCCACGGTTTGAGGCTACATGGTCGCGCGGTGCCTTGGGTGGCTGGGATGCATTCACAGATAACATGACCTACTTTGGGTACCTCCTGCCAACCTGGACAGTCCTCCTGGCCAGGCAGCTGAAGAGATGGCTGGACCCCAGAGTTATTTTGGGCTGGCTTTATTCGATAATCTTCTTGGCTTGTGTCACGCAGGGCGGCGGACGCCGTCTTCTGGGTGTGATTATTGGATCAGCCATCTTGATGTATATGTTGACAGCCGGAAAGCACTGGCTTCGCACGGGAGTTATCTCCATTTTATCGGCGGGCTTGCTCCTGGGAGGGCTCGAACTCGTTCTGCAAAATCGCAACCGCGGCTATGGTGACTTCAGTTACCATGAAGTGAGTGCGGTCAACATCGACGACAATTTCCTGCGCGTCAGTCAGGTATATGAGATCTTCCCGGACCATGTACCATATACCGGCCTGCAGGCGGTTATCTACGCGGTTGTTCGGCCTGTTCCGCGAATCTTCTGGGAAAACAAGCCGGTTGACATGGGGTTCGATCTTGCGAAATACCTCGGTTTCGAGGGTGTGGGCTTCACGATGTCTATCGTGGGCGAAGCATACATGTCCTGGGGTTTCTCCGGTGTTTTCCTGGTGGGCCTTTTTCTGGGCAAGTTGATCAAGATGTGGCAGGCTCTCGATCAAAGCAAAACTCTATCGTCCTTTGCCTTGTATTCCCTCGGCTGCATGGCTATGTTTTCGGGCGTCCGTAGCATCGTGGAACTCATCCTTATGTCTTACCCCATCTTGTTTTGGGTTGTTTCCGACAAGGTGATGCGACTCTTATTCCGAAATAAAAAGGACGTTGTTGCCAAGCCTCGATTCGTCGTCCTTCCTGGTGTCTGAGAATGCTTCGATGCCTTTAATCACTCGCCTCAACCGGGCTTTCCAGATTTTCGGAATGGATCTGATCGTTGCAGCCGATGCTTTGCGAAGCATCGGCTGGTATGTGAATACGGCAAGAAAATATCAGCGCTTGTGTGACGACGACCGTTTCAAGTTTCACATAACTCATGCGCGACCGTTGCTCCATGATCGCTTTGCGCAAGCCGGTGCCTTAGGTCACTACTTTCATATGGACCTCTGGGCGGCGCGGAAAGTCCACGCCAGGCACCCCACGGACCATCTTGATGTTGGCTCCCGGATCGATGGATTCATAGCCCATTTGCTGTCCTTCATGTGTGTCGCGGTCATCGACATTCGGCCTTTAAAATCGGACATTGAAGGCCTGACTTTCATTCAGGAAGACGCGACGCTGCTGACCGGCATTCCTGACAATTCGATTAGGTCTCTTTCCAGTTTGCATGCCGTAGAACACTTTGGCTTGGGCCGATATGGAGACCCCATCGCGCCGAACGCGTGGTCTTTCGCTCTGGATGCGCTCGCTCGAGTACTCCAGCCCGGTGGATACTTGTATTTCGCTACTCCAATAGGAACTGAGCGAGTTGAATTCAACTCGCAAAGAGTCTTCTACCCTGAAACCATTATTGAGGCGTTCGGCTCTCTGGAACTCGTGTCGTTTTCCGCGGTCGACGATAATGGAAAGTTTCACGAAAATGCTATACCGGGGGATTTCCGGAATGCCCGGCATGCTTGCGGCCTGTTTGAATTTACGAAGCCACCCACTACATCGGGTCGATAACACCACTTTTTTTGGTCTGATTCCTGCTCTGATCGCACAGTCTCTCGCCGATGACCACGCCCCTGCGTATTCACTTCGTCACGCTGCCGGAACTCAACATTACGGTTCCTCTGGCACGAGTCCTGTTGGCGCGGGGCATGCCAGTCGACATCAACAAGGTTTTTGAAAAACTTCAGGCTGATGCGGCCAGGTATTTTATTCACGTTCTCCCTCAAGAGGCAGATGTCTTTGTCTATTCGCATGATTGCCAGATCGGATTTGGTGCTCATCAGGCGCTCACGCTGGCGAATAAGTTCGACAAGCAGTGCATATTTTTTTCCACAGGTGATGGGTCTCTCCCTTCGGGCCTGCACCAAGGCATCGTATTCAGAGAATCTCTGGTTCGCTCCCGTAGACAAAGTAACGAATTCCCCATGCCACCTTTTGTCAGGGATCCTAAATGGGCGGGTGTTCCTTTCGAATGCCGTGGGCACAATGAACGGCCACGACTCGGCTTTTGCGGATACGTGGGTACAACTCTGCAGACCATGCTTTACAGCGCCATGGGGCGGAACGAAAAAGTGGCGGGACTGCGCGTGAGAAGGCGCGCTTTAGATGTCTTGCGTCGATCGGATTCGTTCGAATGCCTGTTTATTGAAAGGAATCAATATTGGGGTGGGGCCGTCAGGTTAAACCGCGCTCGGCTTGATCGCGTGATGAGTCGTGTTACAGGTCGTGCGCCTTCCACCGCCAGCATTGACCAGGAAGTTGCTGAACGCGTGTACAGGGAGTTTATCGTGAATATGAGCGAGACGGATTATAACGTCTGTATTCGCGGTCAGGGTAATTACTCGTATCGTTTTTTTGAAACCCTTGCTGCCGGGCGGGTGCCGTATTTAATCGACACCGACTGTGTATTACCCTTCGAGTCCTATATCGATTGGGCTAATCACATCGCCGTTGTACCTGAGCAAAACGTCGATGAAGCAGACCGGTTTCTGCGGCGATTTCACGGCGCGCTGTCTCCTGCGGCTTTTGAGAAACTTCAATCGGCCAATCGCGCTCTTTTCGAATTCTATTTCGAGCCGCTGGGATTTTATATCAACATGTTTCGAATGGTTCTCGGACGATAAGAAAGTCAGTGACAATCAATAACATCCCGCGCGTTCTTTGGCATTGGGGAACCATGGGTCCTTATCATTTCGCGAGGATGCGGGCACTCGCAGCCTACTCGGATAGATTAAGTCTAAGCGTCCTTGAAACATCCGACCGCGATGCCCATTCATGGACGCGGGCCGCCCAGGATCTTCCGTTTCAATTACATACTCTTGGCGTCGAAGGGCGACAGGTTCCGCATGAGCGTGTTTTAAGTGAAGCCATATTTCAGGCGCTGTGCAAATTGAGTCCCGATGTTATCGTCACGACTGGCTACCATGACCCGATTGCTCATGTGGCATATACCAGATTTCGATCAAGGAATCCCGGCGTAAAGCTGGTGTTATGGAGCGAATCCACTGAGTATGATCACGAACGTTCATTGCTAAGGGAGTTTCTTAAGCGTTCTGTTGCTGTTCGGCATGCTGGCGCAATCACAGCAGGCGAAATACATGCGCAGTATCTGCGCAATCTGGGGTTTTACAGCAACGCGATCATTGTCGCTGGGGACTCAGTTGATAACGCGCATTTTTCGACGATGGCGAAGGCTTCTTATATTCCTTCGGCCGCTCGCCCTGCAATGGGATTGCCGGAACGGTACTTCCTTTACGTAGGCCGCCTCGCGCCGGAAAAAAATCTGTTTCGCATGCTCCGCGCTTATAAGGAGTTCCGGGTACTGAGCGGAGTCTCAAATCCGGTGGAAATGATTCTGGTAGGCGACGGTCCTGATCGCCAGGCGCTGGAGACTGAAATCGCCTCAAGTGGCATTGAAGGCGTTATTATTGCAGGCAACAAACAAGTTGACGAGTTGCCGCGCTATTATGCGAATTGTGAGTGCCTGATTCTGCCGAGCACTCGCGAGCCCTGGGGTTTGGTCGTTAATGAAGCGATGGCATCAGGTCGCCCTGTTCTCGCTTCGCAACGATGCGGCTCAGCTTCGGAACTCGTCCTTGAGGGCGTCACGGGTTTCACATTCGATCCCTTTGACATGAGGGCTCTTTCCCTGGCAATGTACAAAGTGAGTATTATCCCCGATCTTGATCGGATGGGAAACGAAGCGGCTTCCTGGGTAGGCGGCTATTCAGTCGAACGCTTTGCCGCGGCGGCTTCGAGCCTTCTGGTTAATCTGCACAATGGCAAAGCGCAAAAGCCGACTCGGCTGGGGCTTCTGGGGCAACAGTTGATTAATCAAGTCTGGTCAGTTGCGCAACGGTTTGCTTGAACTCTGCGCGCCGATGGATGATCGAGCCGCACCCGCGTAAAAGGAAAATAAAGGCGCGGATCAATCATTTCGGTGAGGACTGCGCCCAATGCGACCGCAGGAAAGGAAAGGCAAGAAGCATTGTGTGGCCCCCCGGCAGCTCAGGGTCGGGCAGGTTGGGTCCGCCAGAGCTTGCCCGAACTGGTCCGAGGGCAAACTACTCTCATGTCCTGGGTCTGGCAACCGCCTGGATTGGAAAATCTGTGGGTTGCGGTGGTCGCAAGGAAATACGGTCGGCAGTGGCGTTCTCAAGTGAAACTTCCAAAAAAGTCGAATACTTGTCGTTTCGGATCGAGAATACCCGAACCCGATTATTGAGAAACCTTGCGTATCCTCCACGTTCTCCATTCACTAAATCAGAGCTACGGGGGCCCACTCCGAGCTGTTTTGGATCTATCCGCGCATAGCGCAGATTCCAACCTCGACGTAGAGGTGCTTGGATTCGGTGAGTTATCGATTTCTGACAACCCGTTTCCTCGCCAGAAGATTCATTCTTTGCCAGTACAGTGTTCCACTGCCTATATATATTCTCCAAAGCTCCGGAATTGGATCAACGAGAACCTCATGCGTTTTGATGGTGTGATTCTGCATGGCATGTGGCTTTACCCGAATTGGGCTTTCTTCAAAGCCTGCACCAAAGCCAATATTCCTTTCATCTGCTTCCCTCATGGGATGCTGGAACCCTGGGCAATTTACCGGCAGGGCGCGTTAAAGGCTGCGAAAAAGATTTTGTACTGGTTACTTCGTGAGCGAAAAATTTTTAGTGCTGCCTCGGGAATCTTTTTCACAACGATACGGGAACGAACGCTCGCGCAGCAAATATTCAACTTGCCTCCGGTTAGTAGGATCGTAGTCCCGTACGGGATGCCCCCCCTCGGTAGCGCGCCTATTCAGCCAGCCCGGGCGGATCTTGCCTTTTCTTCGAGTCGCAAAATTGCGCTGTTTCTGGGGCGCGTCCACCCCAAAAAAAACGTCGATTTCCTGATCGAAGCATGGGCGGCGGCGAACCCTGATTCTGACTGGCTCTTGGTAGTGGCAGGGCCCTCGGATCCCGCGTATCAACGGAGACTGAATACTTTAACGATGCGGTACCAACTACAGGAGCAGGTGCGGTTCGTTGGTCCGGTCTGGGGGACGGACAAGGCCTATCTTCTGGGTCGCGCATCGTGGTTTCTGCTTCCTTCCCAGCAGGAGAATTTTGGTATTTCCGTGCTCGAAGCTGTCAATGCAGGATGCCCGGTCGCCATTTCAGACCAGGTTTTCCTCAGCGATTACTTCGGCAAGGGCTCCGAAATTCTGCCGGTTCGTCTTGCCTCCTGGGTCGAATTTCTTCGCGACCGAATGCCGGATGAGAAGCATCGCCAGCACATGATATCGCTGGATTCTGCCCACGTTATTCCACTGTTCTCCATCAATGCTGTTGCAAGAAACTGGGTGCGCTCGATCACTCTGGTTTTTGACGCAGCCAAAACAAAACAAACCTAAAATTTATGGTTATTCTTGGATTGAATGCATTTCACGGCGATGCCTCCGCTGCCGTGTTCAACGGTGGACAGCTTGTCGGCGCGCTTGAAGAGGAACGCCTGAATCGCGTGAAACACTGGGCAGGCTTGCCGGTCCTCTCTGCTCGGGCGTGTCTTGCCGTGGCATGTCCTGATGGCGCCCAGCCAGATCGCATTGCGGTCTCACGGGACCCGCGGGCTCACCTCACGGACAAGCTTCTGCGTGCGGCCCTGCGACCCCATCTCTGGGCGAAATTGGCTACTCGGGCCGCGAACAGCGTTCGAATTGCCCAAATGGGTGACACGCTGCGCTCCGAGGGAATTTACCCCACGGTATCCGATGGCTTCCATTTCGTGGAGCATCATCGCGCCCACCTGGCGAGTGCCTTCTTTGCATCACCGTTTGAAGACGCTGCCGTTATTTCCATCGACGGTTTCGGGGACTTCAGCAGCGTTATGTGGGGCGTCGGCAAAGGGAACCGGATCGACGTAAAGGGCTCGGTTCTGTTCCCCCATTCGCTTGGCATTTTTTACACGGCATTTACCCAGTTCCTCGGGTTCCCCCACTACGGCGACGAGTACAAGATGATGGGGCTGTCCGCTTACGGAGAGCCCCGATTTGCCGATAAAGTGCGTCAGGCTGTGCGGACCGAGGGAGACCAGTGCCGTCTCAATCTCGACTACTTCACGCACCACAATAAAGGCGTTGAGATGACCTGGGAGGGCGGCCAGCCAGCCCTCGGGTCGGTGTTTTCTCCCAAAATGCAGGAAGAATTTGGTGAACCCCGCCCGCCGAGGTCGGAGCTCCGGCAGCGCGACATGGATCTTGCCGCTTCCGTTCAGCTCGTACTGGAAGAGAACTACTTCGCGCTTTTGAACTTCGTCCAAAAGCAGACGCGCTCTTCCCGCGTTTGCCTTGCCGGCGGCGTCGCGCTGAATTGCGTGGCCAATGGCATGATTTTCGAGCGGACGGACTTTCGCGAGGTTTACGTCCAGCCGGCAGCTCACGATGCAGGCACCTCGATCGGCGCGGCGCTCTATGTGCATCATCAACTTCTGAATCAGCCCCGGTCTTTCGTCATGAAGCATGTATATTACGGGCCTGAATATTCAGACACAGAGGTTCAACGCGACATTGAGGCTGCCGGATGCCGGTTCCACAAGCTCGCCGAACCCGATCTGATCGCCCGGACCGTGGAGCAAATCGCCGACGGCAGGATCGTCGGGTGGTTTCAGGGCCGCACGGAATTCGGACCGCGTGCATTGGGCAACCGCAGTATCCTTGCCGATCCCCGCCGGAAAGACATGAAGGATATCCTGAACAGCCGCATCAAGTACCGCGAACCCTTTCGTCCGTTCTGCCCTTCTATCCTTGCCGAAAAGGTGGCCGAATATTTCGAAACCGATTATCCCTCGCCTTTCATGGTGATGGCTTACAAGATCAAACCGGAGCAACGTGATCGGATCCCGGCTGTAACCCACGGCGACGGTACCGGCAGGCTGCAAACCGTAGAACAGGATGTCAATCCGCTTTACTGGAAACTGATTCGGAAATTCGGGGACGTCACGGGTATCCCCGTCCTGCTGAACACATCGTTCAATGAGAACGAACCGATTGTCCACACGCCTGCCCAGGCAATAGACTGTTTCCTCAGGACCAGAATGGACGTCCTTTCGATCGGTTCATACATTCTCTATAAAACAGAAAACGAGCATTTGAGCGAAAACAAAGCCGCCTTCGCTGAAGCGATCGGCCAGTGACCGCAGCGCGCTTGTCTCCGTTCCACACCGCCTGATTCCACGTATGCACGTCCTGGTCATCAACCAGTTCTTCTGGCCGGATACTGCGGCCACGGGCCAGTTGCTTACCGACGTCGCCAGGGCTTTGGATCCAGCAGTCAATCCGGTCACGGCGTTATGCGGAATTTCGGACTATGGGGTCGTCGACAGCGTTTCCAGGCCATCGGTCAACATCCTCCGTTCCAGAGGGTCCAGCTTTTCCAGAAGCAAAATCGGGCGGCTTCGCTCCTATGCCTCATTCTTCGGGCGGGCCGCAATTCAAGGTCTCCGGGTACCGCAACCAGGGCTGGTCCTGACCCTCACCACGCCGCCCCTGACGTCGCTGCTGGGTAATCTTCTCAAGACGGTGCGGGGCTGCAGGCACTACATCTGGGAGATGGACGTATACCCGGATATTGCCACAGACTTGGGCGTTGTCCGGCGTGGGTCAATCCCAGCGCGGGTCGTCGGCGCGCTTGCTGATTGGTCCCGCCGCCACGCAGATGGCATCATCGTGCTCGGCGAGGATATGAAAGATCGGCTCCGCGCCCATGGAATTCCCGAACACAAGCTCCACGTGGCCGAGAATTGGGCGGATAGCGATGAAATTGTCCCGCTTCCTTTTCCTGCCGGACCTCTCGTCATCCACTACTCCGGCAATCTGGGGCTCGCCCACGATGTCGAAACTATCATGGGTGCCCTGAGACAGCTCGGAAGTGATGAGCGTTTTCGCTTTGTCTTCGCCGGAGATGGTGCCCGCCGGGCTGCCATGGAAACCTTTTGTCGGGATCAGAATCTCAGGACAGTCAGCTTCCAGCCATATTCCTCCCGCGCCGATCTCGGCAGAAATCTGGGCTCGGGGCATGTCGGCCTCGTGACCCAGCTTCCCGAAACGTGTGGCTCGGTCGTTCCCAGCAAGACTTATGGCATCATGGCCGCCGGACGCCCTCTCCTCTATATTGGGCCGCGCGGTGGTACTCCCGCGCGTATAATCGAAAAATACCGGTGCGGATGGCAGATTGATCCGGGAGACGTGACCGCCTTGACGGCCATTCTGGAGCGATTATATGCGGATCGCAATTTGATTCGCGAGGCGGGTGCCCGTGGACGTGCCGCCTTTGAAAAGAACTACGATCGTTCCGTGGGAGTAGCGAGGATTGCGACGATCCTTGGCCTCGAAGCGGTTACTCCTGCGTGACCTCCATTACCAGAAAAAATCTGGCGAAATCATTATAGATAGAAGCCGATAAGTTGAAGTTTCTGTACTAAGCACCAGCCATGTATTCCGTAATTTTCTTAGGTGTTCTCTCGTTTGTCCTGGCGCTGATCCTGACGCCGCTGGTCCGCAACAGGTTCCGGCACTGGGGTGTCGTAGATCATCCGGATGACCACCGTAAGCACCATGGGCAGGCCGTCCCACGCGTGGGCGGTATCGCGCTGGTAATTGCCTATGTTTGTTCTCTTGGTTTACTGGCTCTCACGCCACTCAGCGCCGGGTCGATCATCAAGACTGCGCTGCCCTTTGCCTTCCGTTTTCTTCCAGCCGTTCTGTTGATCTTCGGAACAGGGCTTCTTGATGACTTGATCGGTTTGCGGCCCTGGCAGAAACTCCTCGGTCAGGTTGCCGCAGCCGGAGGCGCTTATTGGGCTGGTATACATGTGCAGGCTTTCGGAGGGCATAACTTCGCAGCCTGGTGGAGCCTCCCGCTTACTGTATTCTGGCTTGTGCTGTGTGCCAATGCGGTCAATCTGATAGACGGGGTGGATGGCCTGGCTACCGGCGTGGGGCTCTTCGCTGCGTTCACTATGTTATTGGCCGCGCTGATCGGAAATAACTTCGCGCTTGCCGTAGCTACTGTGCCGCTGGTCGGGTGCCTGCTGGGTTTTCTGCGTTACAACTTCAACCCCGCGACTATCTTTCTGGGGGATTCCGGCAGCCTGTTCCTGGGCTTTCTGCTGGGCTGTTACGGTACTCGCTGGAGCCAGAAATCGGCGACCATTCTGGGCATGACGGCTCCCCTGATGGCTCTTGCCATTCCGCTGCTCGATACCGGGCTCGCCATAGTGCGGCGTTTTCTGCGGGGCAAGCCGATCTTTACAGGCGATCGGGGCCATATCCACCACCGGCTCCTCGACCGCGGCATGACACCGCGCAAAGTGGCTCTCGTTTTCTACGGGCTGTGCAGTCTCGCCGCGATTTTTTCTTTGAGCATGATGGCTGGGCAAAGTTTCGAAGGGCTGATACTCGTTCTCTTCTGCGCCGCCACATGGATCGGGATACAGCACCTGGGGTACGTGGAACTCGGCGTGGCCGGCCGCATGTTCCTCGATGGAGCCTTCCGCCGCATGCTCAGTGCGCAGACTAATCTACAGCAGTACGAAGAGATCCTTGGGTCCGCGGACACCCCCCAGGCCTGCTGGTCTGCCATCGAAAGCGCCGCGCGCGAGTTCGGGTTTGAACGAGTTCGTATGGAGCTTGGCGGCTGCGTTTTCGAATATTGTGGAGAAACTACTGCGCTTCGTGTCTGGGAAATTTCGATTCCGCTGTCGGAATTCGATCACGTCGCTCTCTTCTCGTCCTTTTCTGAAACATCGTCCTCCACTGTGGTCGCCCCTTTCGCAAGCATGGTCCACCGTGCGCTGTGTCCGAAAGCATCCTCTTTCAGAACCCGGCCTTCAAAGACCGCGGCGGCTCACTAATGTCTCAGGTAGAGCGGATTGACTGATTTGCCGACATCGCCGTTGCACCTTTTGGCCCCCATACTCGCCGACACTCCGGATTTGTCGTCGCTCGGGGATGAAACCACGTGGAAAGCAGTGCAGGAGCACGCCGGCCGTTATGGCGTGGCCGCCCTGGTTGCATACGCCGTTCGTCCCCATGCTTCCCCGGCCCAACGTGAATGGTGCGACCGAGTCCTGGTCGATAGCTGGTCTCGCTACGCGCGGATGCTCGGGTATCTGGAATACATCATCGGCCTTTTTGCCGATGCGGGAATCCCGGTGATATCGCTCAAAGGCCCCTTGCTCGGGCAGCGCTATTACACGCCTCCGTTTCTTCGCAAGCCCTCGATGGATCTGGATCTGGCTGTCACGCAGCAACATCTTCAGGCAGCCTGCAAGAGTCTCATCGCCGCAGGCTATCGGCAGTCGATTCCGATTGAAGAGGCTGTAGCCCGAAGTCATCACGTTGAACTCACCCATCCCTCGCGGCCCAAGGTTGAATTGCACTTCCGGCTTAGTCATATGGATCTGGGCATTCCCGTGGATGAATTTTTTGAGCGGGCGATTTCCCGCTCTTTGCCCAATGGACAGGAAGTGCTGGTCCTCGGCGCTGCCGATCAACTGCTGCATTTGGTGCTCCACCTCGCTCATTCGCGTTTTGGCAGCCTGTTTCATCTTTACGAGGTTCGAAAAGTATTGAGAGCCGAGCCGCCAGACGTTTCCGCCGAAACTTTCAGGAGAGCAATCGATCGCCACTTTTGCGGTGCTATGCGGATGACCGACATAGCGTTCCGCGAGCTTTGGGGGGATCCGTTCCTTTTTTTCGCGATTGGGAATACAGCCACCTGGTTTGATTGGCGCCTGAAAAGGAACCTCTATCGCTCATTTGAGCGCTGGTCGGTGCCTGGGCGTCAACTGAATTTCGCGACCCGTCTGTGGGGGCGATGGCTCGATTTTCAGATAACCGACACTCCGTCCGATGCCTGCCGTCTCGTACGGCATCTCACGCGATCTGCCTGCTTCCAGAACGCAAGGCGCGTTTGGAATGAACCAAAGAGCCTTGTCTATGCGCCTTGCAACGTCCAGGTACAGAAAGCAAATGATCAATAAACCGGCTGTCGCGTTCGTCGCAGGCGCGCGACCGAACTTCATGAAAATCGCCCCGGTTCTTCGGGCCGTCGAGGATGCCCAGGCTCCTTTTGAACCAGTGATTGTCCACACCGGACAGCATTACAGCCCGGAGCTTTCCGACGTATTCTTCCAGCAACTCGGGATCCGCACCCCGGATGTCCATCTGGATGCGGGTTCCGGGACGCATGGGCAGCAAACAGCCAAAGTCCTCGAAGCGTTTGAAGCATTCCTGCTTCGGTCGTCCCCCCCGGTTGCTGCCGTCATGGTGGTGGGCGATGTGAACTCGACAATCGCCGCCGCTCTCGCCGCGGCCAAACTGCGGATCCCGGTGATCCACCTCGAAGCCGGGCTTCGCTCTTTCGACCGTGGCATGCCCGAAGAGATCAACCGTCTCGCCACCGATGCGATCTGCGATCTGCTCCTCGTGAGTGAGCCGGCCGGCGAAGAAAATCTCCGCCACGAAGGCGTTCCCGCGTCACGAATCCGCTATGTGGGCAACGTCATGATCGACACGCTTGTTCACCACTTGCCGCAAACTGCAGACAGCGCAACGGAGAACGGCGCCTACGCTTTGGTGACGCTGCACCGCCCTTCAAACGTAGATACGTGTGAATCGCTGACGAAGATTGTCCGGTTTCTCCTCAACATTGCCGGCGATCTGGGCGTTATTTTTCCTGTTCACCCCCGAACGAAAAGCCGGCTCGACGAGTTCGGGCTGCTCGCCGCACTTGAGGAAGCTCCGTCCGTCCGGCTGCTCCCGCCCCTTGGATACGTCGAAAATCTTGGATTGATGCGAAACGCCGCCGTTGTGCTCACCGATTCCGGCGGTATTCAGGAAGAAACGTCTTACTTGTCCGTGCCATGCCTGACGTTGCGCGAGAACACCGAGCGGCCCGCGACGGTGACTCTGGGCACCAATACTTTGGTAGGTCTCGATTTCGCGAAAGCGCGAAGCCTCGTGGACGAAATCCTGAGGCATAATTACAGGAAAAGCAGCCCGATTCCGGGTTGGGACGGGCGGGCCGCGGAAAGAGTTGTGCTGGAATTATCAACGTTTCTGGAGAGCCGGAATCTTATATCGCCGATTCTTCAAAACGTTCCCTGACAAAGTTCCCGGGGCCTTTTATTTCACCGCTGCCGTCGCTATATCTGCGGGAGCGTTCACCGGGTTCACTCGTTTCAACACGGATCGATCGACCAGTACCGAAATCGAGCGCTGTAAAAGCTCCACGCTTACGACCATGCGCCATTCATCTTTCTGTTCGAGAATGATGCCTTCGACGCCTCTCAAAGGACCGTGCTCGACGCGTACCCGATGTCCGGCTTGCAGAAAAGGCCAGGGCCGGAGCGGAAAAACCGAGTTCACCAGTGTCTGGATCGTGCCGATTTCTTCTTCCGCAAGGGGAATCGGGCCCGCCCCGCATCCCACGATGGTCCTGACACCGGCAACGCGCAAAACGGGAACACGAACGCCCGGATATTCAAAACGGGCGAATACATATCCGGGAAAAAGAGGCGCGTCGAGCACTTTCATTCGGTCCGACCAGAACCGCTTATCCTTGTAAGTTGGAAGAAATCCCTCTACTTCAGGCAGCGTCTGCAGACCCTGAAAGACTTTGAATTCATGCTGCGGCTTGACAGCCAGAGCATACCAGTTCACCGCCTCGTCCATTTTTCCGCGTTCCTTGTTCAGCTAACGCCAGGATAACAGACGGATGCATAAACTCCACACAAAGGTTCTGCGTCTGAGGGTTCTATTTCGATGCCGTGGCTAGGAATCGACACCGGCACCGGCAGCACCCGCGCGCTTCTGGTCGATTCGGCAGGCCGGCAACTGGCCTCGTTCTCGGCTCCCCACGAAGACATGCAGATGGCGCAGCCTGGCTGGGCCGAGCAGCGTCCTGAGGACTGGGTCGCCGCCGCCGCTGCCTCCATCCGCGGGGTTCTCGCCAGTTCCGGGGTGCACGCGGGGGACATACAGGGCATCGGTCTTTCCGGACAGATGCACGGTCTGGTAATGCTCGACGGCGCGGGCCAGGTGATTCGGCCCGCCCTCATCTGGTGCGACCAGCGCAGCCAGCCACAAGTCGATTTCATCAACCGGACGATCGGCACGGAGAAAGTCCTTGATTACATCGCGAACCCTGTCCTCACCGGGTTCACACTCCCCAAACTCCTCTGGGTACGCGATCGCGAACCGCGGCATTTCGAGCGTCTCCGCAGGATGCTGCTGCCGAAGGACTACGTTCGGTTCTTTCTCACCGGCGAGTTCGCCACCGAAGTTTCCGACGCCTCCGGCACTGCCCTGCTCGATGTGGTCCATCGCCGCTGGTCTTTCGAGATGATGGACGCGCTGGGGTTAGACCGCGAAATCCTGCCTGCCTTGCATGAATCCACCGATCTTACAGGCGCCGTATCACGGCAGGCGGCAGAGTTAACGGGGCTCGCCCCGGGAACGCCAGTGTTTGGCGGGGCAGGGGACCAGGCCGCAGGCGCAGTTGGAAACGGCATTGTGGAAGCGGGTATCGCCTCCTGCACCCTGGGCACCTCGGGCGTCATCTTTGCTCATACCGAGGAAGCGCTTTGGGACCCGCTCGGCCGGGTCCATACTTTTTGCCACGCCGTGAGAGACAAATGGCATGTCATGGGCGTGACGCAGGGCGCGGGGTTGAGCTTACAGTGGCTGCGCAATCAATTGGCGCCCGACACCAGCTACGATGCCCTCATGGAAGAGGCGGCATCCGCCCCAGCCGGCGTACAGGGCCTGTTCTGGTTGCCATATCTGATGGGTGAACGGACCCCTCACCTGGATGCAAACGCTCGCGGCGGGTGGATCGGTCTGACCGCCAGGCACACGCGGGCGGACCTCATCCGCTCACTAATCGAGGGCGTTTCTTACAGCCAAAAGGACGGTCTGGAAATTGTGCGGGCGCTCGGAGTTCAGGCAGACTCGGTCCGCGCCGCGGGCGGCGGGGCCCGGAGTTCTTTCTGGCGTCAGGTCCTCGCGGATGTATTCGACACGCGGGTAGCCCGCGTGGACAATCGGGAAGGGTCCGCTTACGGGGCCGCCCTGCTGGCCATGGTGGGCACGGGTGAATTCGCCAGCGTTCCCGAAGCCTGCCACGCCGCGATTCACGAAGTGGATTCGCTCGCACCGCGCGCGTCCGAATCGCTGACGTATCGCACCGGCTACGAAATTTACCGCTCTCTCTACCCCGCCCTTCGTCCCGTCTTCAACAAAATCGCCGAATAGGCTACCGCGCCTTCATCGGATCTGCCGCTACCGTCCAACCCGCCTTCTCCCCTCTGTTCTGCTCTTTCAGCCACGTCATCAGCGGCTGAAAGTATTCCACCATCGCGGACGCGTCGAGCCGGTCTTCTCCGGTCATCTCCTTCATCGCCTCGGGCCACGGCCGGGACTGGCCCGGCGCAAGCATTGCTTCGAGCTTATCGCCGGCCGCTTTCGAGCCATAGACGGAGCAACGGTTCAGCGGTCCGGTATATCCTGCCGCGCGGCACATCGCCCGGTAAAACTGGAACTGATAAATCCGCGCCATGAAATAGCGTGCGTAGGGCGTGTTCGCCGGAATGTGGTACTTGGCGCCGGGATCGAAATCGGCTTCGGTCCGATCGACCGGCGGAGCTACGCCCTGGTATTTCTCGCGCAATTGCCACCAGGCTTTGTTGTAATCGGCTGGCTTCACCTGGCCCGAGAAAACTTCCCACCGCCACTTATCGATCATCAGCCCGAATGGCAGGAACGCGATCTTGTCCATCGCAGTGCGCAGCAGCAGGGGCAGATCTGCGGAAGGCGGCGGGACGGTATCGATCAGGCCCAGCTTCTTCAGGTATTCCGGCGTGATCGAAAGCGCGATGGCATCGCCTATCGCCTCATGGAAGCCGTCATTCGCGCCGCCGCGGAACAACACGGGCTGGTTTCGGTACGCAAGGAAATAGTAGATGTGCCCGAGTTCATGATGGACGGTGATGAAATCGTCGGTCGTGTCGTGCAGGCAAACCTTCAGTCTTACGTCCCGATCGAGATCGATGTGCCACGCGCTGGCATGGCAGATGACATCGCGGTCGGCCGGCCTGGTGAACATCGACCGTGCCCAGAATGTATCCGGCAATGACTGCAAACCGAGCGATTTGAAAAAGCCCTCGCCGTATTGAACCACTTCCTTCGCGGTAGTTTTGCGCCGCTGCAGGATTTCGCCGATGTCGTATGCCTGCGGGGCTGCCGGAGGCGCCACCAGATCGTAAACGTTGCCCCATTCCTGCGCCCACATATTACCGAGCAGATGTGCGGGAATCATGCCGTCATTCCGCTGCGCCGCCGAGCCGTATTTTTCAATCAGCTTCCGGCGCACGTAGGTGTGCAGTTCTTCGTAAAGCGGCGCCACCTCCCTCCACACGCGTTCGAGCTCGGCGGAATACTGTTCCGGAGTCATGTCGTAGCCTGCCCGCCAGAGCGCCCCGGTATCCGCGAAGCCGAGTTCCCGCGCGCCCTGGTTCGACAGCACCACAAATCTCGCATAGCGGTCGCGCATGGGCCCGCCCACCTTGTGCCAGCCCGTCCAGATGTCCTCAATCTCCTTCGGGTCGCGGCTCTTCGCGAGTTTTTCATCCAGATCGTCAATGCCGAAGCACGGCTCCTTATCGCCGGCCGGGCAGTACTTTCCTTTGCCGTAACTGCCGTTCAGGGATGCGGCCACCTGCGTCAGTTCTTCGCGCAACGCGGCGTTCTTAGGCGCAGGCATTGTGAGGGAAAGCTTCAGCAGTGAGAACTTGCGGCGCAGCTCGGGCGGCAGCTTCAGCGAATCGAACCGTTTGCTTTCCTCAATCAGTTCCGTCGTGCGGGCGATCGCTCTCTCGTCCTGATGGGCCGACAGAAGTTCGGTGTCGTCCGTAATATATGTCTCCTGCACCCACTCCGCGCGTTGCTGGATAACATTTATTTTCAGGATTTCGTCTTCCGCCCTGTCCATAAAAGTTTTGGCCTCCGCCACGGTCGGCGTTGCGGCTGCGCTTGCCATCAGGGGAAACACGAATAAGGTCAGCACCAGTGTGGAACGCATGATTGCTACATGTTAGCGCTGAGCTGACCGCCCTCTTCGGCGGTACAATGCAGCATCCATGACAGGAAAAGTACTGGCAGTGATGAGCGATCTGTTCTTCTCAGTGAAGATCAACGATGCCGCGAAAAGACTCGGCGCCAGCGCGGAATTCGTAAAAGATAAAACTCTGGCGATCGAAAAAGCGAAGCTGAAACCGCCGCTCATGATTCTGGACCTGAATAGCGAAAGTCCGGATCCGCTCGACCTGATCGCCCAAATCAAGGCCGACCCCGATACGGCCGGGATACCTATGATCGGCTTTGTTTCGCATGTGCAGACGCAGTTAAGGCAGAGGGCGCTGGAGCTGGGCTGCGATACGGTTGTCGCCCGCTCTGTATTCGCGCAGAACCTGCCCGCGATGCTGGAAACGGCTCTCAGCGCACCAGTTCGCGAAGTTGAGTGAGTTTCCCGCGCGCCGCGCCGGAGTCGATCGATTCCTCCGCCCTCATAACGCCCTCGTGAAAGTCGGCGGCCCTACCCGCCGCCACGAGGGCCAGCGCCGAATTCAGCAGTACGATATCGCGCGGGGCTCCGGAGTCGCCGCGCAGGATCGATTCCGCAATGGCGCGGTTCTGCTCCGGGTCGCCGCCGGGAATTGCGCCGGTCGGTTGCTGCTGCAATCCGAAGTCGCCGGGCACGAGTTCCATGCGTGAGACCGCGCCATGCTGCACGCCGAACACGGTTGATGGGCCGGCGAGCGTTAGTTCCCCCAGACCGTCCGACCCGTGCACCACATAAGCGCGCACAGCGCCAAGCCGCGCCATGGCCCCCGCTATTTTCTCCGCCGCTTCATCCGACCAGGTCCCGGCGACCTGGATCTCCGCGCGCGCGGGATTCGTCAGGGGCCCCAGGAAATTAAATGCCGTCCGCATCTTCAGTTCGATCCGCACCGGCTGCACATTGCGCGTGGCGCCGTGGAATGCAGGCGCAAAAAGGAAGCCGATGCCCACTTCGCGGATGGCCCGGGCCACTGTTGCCGGATCGACCGCCGTCCGGACGCCCAACGCTTCGAGCACATCGGCGCTGCCGCATTTGCTCGATATCGACCGGTTCCCATGTTTCGCGACCCGCACACCCGCGCCTGCCACCACGAAGGCGCAAACAGTGGAGATGTTGAATGTGGATGTTCCATTGCCGCCGGTGCCGCAGGTATCGAGCACAGGGCGGCAGGCGTCTTCGATCGGCACAGTCAGCGCCGCGGCGCGCATCGCCCGCGCGAAGCCGGTCAGTTCCTCGACAGTCTCGCCTTTCATCCGCAATGCCGTCAGAAACGCTGCGGTCAGTACAGGGGTCGATTCTCCCGCCAGCAGCGCGCGCATAGCTTCTTCCGCCTGCCGTTCATCGAGCGAGTGCCCGTCCACAATTGCGTGAAGGAATGCGCCGATCGATGTGATGCCCATGGTAAGTTGGAGGCTTGGCTGCGCGCCCGCCATTGCTTCAGAACTGCGCGAAACCAAAAGTACAGCAGCTGTTAATTACAGGTTGTTCAGTTAAAGATCATCTTAGTAGAGATCGCTCCCAAAATGAAAATTCATGAGTATCAGGCCAAGACAATTCTGGCCCAATATAAAGTCCCCGTGCCTCGCGGGGAGGTGGCTTTTACTGTCGCTGAAGCCGAGACGGCTGCGAAAAACATCGGCGGCAGCGTCGTTGTGAAGGCGCAGATTCACGCCGGCGGGCGCGGTAAGGGCGGCGGTGTCAAGGTGGCGCAGAATTCCACCGAAGCGGCCGCCATCGCGGAACAGATTCTGGGCATGACCCTGATCACGCACCAGACCGGACCTGAAGGCCGGGTCGTTCACCGGGTACTCGTCGAAGAAACTTTGCCGATCGAAAAAGAACTGTATCTCGGCATCGTACTCGATCGCGCGGCAGGAAAAATCACCTTCATGGCTTCGGCCGCCGGCGGTATGGAGATCGAAGAAGTCGCGGCGAAAACGCCCGACGCGATCCTGAAAGAATTTATCGACCCCGGCCTGGGTCTCATGCCTTATCAGGCGCGCAACCTGGCGTTTGGCATCGGGATTCCGGCGCCCGCGATTGCGGGCGCGGTGGCTGCGATGATGGCGCTTTCGAAAGCCTGTATGGAGATGGATGCCTCGCTGGCCGAGATCAATCCCTTTATCCTGACGAAAGACAACAAGGTTTACGCGCTCGACGCCAAGATCAACTTCGACGACAACGCGCTGTTCCGTCATAAACAGATTGTGGAACTCCGGGATCTGAACGAAGAAGAGCCGCTCGAAGTGGAAGCCTCGAAATTCGGCCTGAATTACATCAAGCTCGATGGCGATATCGCCTGCATGGTGAACGGGGCCGGCCTTGCCATGGGCACAATGGACATCATCCAGTACGCGGGCGGAAGCCCCGCGAACTTCCTCGACGTCGGCGGCGGCGCCAACGCGGAACAGGTGAAAAATGCGTTCCGGATTCTGCTCTCCGACCCGGGCGTCAAAGCCGTCCTGATTAATATTTTCGGAGGCATTCTGCGCTGCGACACGCTCGCGACCGGCGTGGTCGCCGCCGCCCGCGATCTTGGAATCAAGGTACCTATCGTAATTCGAATGGAAGGCACGAACGTGGAACTCGGCCGCAAGGTTCTCGAAGAGTCGGGTTTCAACTTCACGGTGGCTGACGGTATGAAGGACGCGGCTGAAAAAGTAGTGGCGCTTGCCAAAGGCAGCGCGGGAGCTCGCGCATGAGCGTTCTCGTAGACCGGAATACACGACTGATTGTCCAGGGCTTCACCGGCAAGGAAGGTACATTCCATGCCGAGCAGGCCATCGCCTACGGCACGAATGTAGTCGGTGGAGTGACGCCGGGCAAAGGCGGTTCCAAACATCTGGAGAAACCCGTTTTCAATACGGTCGCGCAGGCTGTGAGCCAGACGGGCGCGAACGCCACAGTGATCTTCGTTCCGCCGCCGTTCGCGGCTGACGCCATCATGGAAGCGGCCGATGCGGGCATCGCGCTCATCGTTTGTATCACCGAAGGCATTCCGGTGATCGACATGGTGAAAACGTGGAAATTCCTGCAAACAAAATCGTCGCGACTGATAGGCCCGAACTGCCCCGGCGTCATCTCGCCGGGCCAATGCAAAATCGGGATCATGCCGGGACACATCCACAAGCAGGGTAATGTCGGAGTCGTTTCGCGTTCCGGCACTCTCACGTATGAAGCGGTGGGCCAGCTCACCAAACTGGGCATCGGCCAATCCACGTGCATCGGCATCGGCGGCGATCCGATCATCGGCACAACGTTTCTCGATTCCATCAGGATGCTCGACGCCGATCCCGACACCCACGCCATCGTAATGATCGGTGAAATCGGCGGCAACGCCGAAGAGACGGCCGCGGCATATATCGGCGCTAACGTGAAGAAGCCCGTAGTGGGTTTCATCGCCGGCCAGACCGCCCCTCCAGGACGGCGCATGGGTCATGCGGGAGCCATCATCTCGGGCGGCTCAGGCGGGGCGCCCGAAAAGATTCGCGCGATGGAAGCCGCGGGGATCGCCGTCTGTTCGTCGCCCGCGCAGATCGGCGAAAAAATTCAGGAGAGACTGAACAAACGATGAGCGAACTGCAGAAGACATTTTCCATCATTAAACCGGACGCCGTAGCCACTGGCAAAGCGGGCAAAATCCTTTCGTTACTCGAAGAAAATGGATTCCGTATTGCCGGGCTGCGTATGACGAAGATGAGCCAATCCCAGGCGGAAGGGTTTTACTCTGTGCATCGCGAGCGGCCTTTCTTCGGGAGCCTGGTGAAGTTCATGACGGAAGGTCCGGTCATCGTGATGGCTCTCGAACGCGCCGACGCGGTGAAGAAACTCCGTGAAGTCATGGGCGCGACGAATCCCGCGAACGCGGCTGAGGGTACGGTGCGCAAGCTGTATGCGGAAAGTATCGAGCGCAATGCGATTCACGGCTCGGATGCCCCCGAAACAGCCGCCGAGGAACTGAAATACTTCTTTACGGGCATTGAACTGAGCCAGCTTTAAGTTCGCCTGAAGATCGCGTGACAGAAAGGGCTGCCCCGCGGCAGCCTTTACATTTGCCGGCAGTCCCCGATCAGTCCGCTAAACGCAGCCATGTCTGGGTCCGCCCGAACACGGAAAGACCAACGTAGCCGCGCAAACTGAGTCTCCGGCCATCCGGGCTCAGGCTGAATTTACATCTGTACACATTTCCTGTTTCGGGATCGAGAATCTCGCCCCCATCATATTCGAAACCATTCTTCCTCATGCCGCGAATAATAATAAGGCCCTGTATGGGGGCGTTTCGGCGGTCGCCGGGACACTTCCCGCAGCGCTCGTTCAGTTCGTCAGGCTTGAAAGTGGACTCGATTCTGCCAAAGAAGATGCCGTTTTCCTCCGAGATACGGACCGTGCCGCGCGGCTCGCGTGTCCGGTCGTCGAAAGTTTTCCAGAGTCCGGCGGGAGAAGACCCAGCTTCGGCGGCAATGCCGCTGTCGGATATCAGAATCGCCGCGAAGGCGAAAGTCGCAAGCCTGCAATATTTCGGCAACATTACAATATACTTTGGTCCGCTACCCCGTGCTCCCCGATGACACAACATCTCTCCAGCTTTGATCGTACCCGCGAATTCGCCACCGGCTCAGGCGATTTGTTTAACGGTTTTTTTAAATCCGGCAATAAGTGGCAGTTTCAAAAACAGGATCTGGTCGACGGCCGCGCCCGGCGCATCTTTGAAATGATGGGCCAGGCATGTGAGGCAGGCGTATACCCCTATCAGCTGGCGCTTGAGGGCCGCTCGGGACCCTGGGTTCGCGCAGAGGGGCGCGAATTCCTGATGCTGTCTTCTTACGACTACCTTGGGCTGATCGGAGACTCTCGCATCGATTCGGCCGCGATGGATGCGATTCGCAAGTACGGCACGGGAACCGGCGGCGTCCGCATGCTCACCGGCACCGCCGATATCCACCACCTGATGGAGCGGGATGTCGCGGCTTTCAAAGGCGCCACGCACGCCATTACCTTCAGTTCCGGGTACCTCGCCAACCTGGCTGTTATCGCCAGCCTGCTCACGCCGCAGGACCGCGTGATTCTGGACGCGCTTTCGCATCGCAGCCTGGTCGATGCCTGCCGTCTGGCTGGCGTACCGCTGCAACGCTTCCGCCATAACGATATGGATTCGCTTCGCCATGAACTGGCGAATGGACCTTCCGCCAACCGAACCCTGATCGTCGCCGATGGCGTATTCTCCATGGATGGAGACATCTGCCCGCTGCCCGATCTGGTCGCTGTGAAGCGCGAGTTCGGCTGCTATCTGATGATCGACGAGTCTCATGCGTCGGGCGTGCTCGGCCGGCATGGCCGCGGTACCGATGAGCATTTCGGAATGGCCGCCGACGAAGTGGATATATGGAGCGGCTCCCTGGCCAAGGCGATTCCTTCCAATGGCGGTTTTCTCGCCGTTTCGCAGGAGCTTGCGATCTACCTGCAGCATTCCGCCGCCCCTTTCATCTTTTCCGCGGCGCTTGCGCCGTCCTCGGTCGCCGCCATACGCGCGTCGCTGGCGATCCTGAAAGAGGAACCGGAGCGAGTGGAGCGCATTCAGCTGAATGCGGTCTTTCTGCGCGACGGTTTGCGTTCGCTTGGTTACAACACCGGCAATTCCGAAACGGCCGTAATTCCTGTGATTATGGAAGACGAGACGTCTGCGGGGATGCTTGCCGGTAAACTGCGTGAGCAGGGTGTTTTCGTGACGCCGATTCTTTTCCCTGCTGTTCCCATGGGCGCTGCCAGGCTGCGCCTCTGTGTCACCGCCGCCCACTCGCCGGAAGATCTGGAATTTGCGCTCAAGGCCTTCCGACAGGTCCGCCAATAGGGCTCACCGCGACGCCAGCGAGCGGCATGGAACGCTACCGTGAAAAGTACATGATGGCGGACTTTCCGACAACAGCTACATTGCCCTGCTTATAACCAGACGCCTCCAGACGACCAAGGTCGATCCGCCGCTCGTCCTTGCGGGCGTACGGGGAGACCGCGACGACAAGCACATTGCCTGAGGTGCAATTTCCCATCTGCAGCTCAGGCTGGAAAAATCTGTAGTAGTCGATAGCGCCTGCCGGGATTACTTCTATGCATGCGCCTTTCCGCTTCGCCTCAACGAGTTGCCGGGCTGCGCTGTCCCAGTTCTCGGTGCCGGAAGTAAAGTAGCGGACGTTCTGCCATACCAACATGGCGCACAGGGCTGTGGCGAGTACGGTCACAACAACTCGTCTCCATGGCGCGCCCCTGGTCTCAACCATGGCAGATCCCGCCAGTATTGCAATCGCCGGCAATGTCCATAGAAATTGGCGCGCCGCGATGAAGTAACCAAAGATTCCGTCCGCAATCAAGGCGAGTATCACCGGCAAAATGATCAGAAGAGCGAGCAGTGCTCTCGCTCGATGGGAACGGTACTTCCTGAGCGCCATGATGGCGAGGATGAGCAGCAAGCCTGAGCCCCAGTAACCAGCGCCGACAAACTCCCTGAAGATCATCAGCGGCGTTTTTACCGAAAAGGGTGATCCCACTTGCTGTCCCGCGACGCTCGCGGCCCACATTTCACGGGACCACAGATACCACGGCAGAAAAGCCACTACGCTGAAACACGCCGCTATGGCCCCGCGCGCGGCCTGCATCGGCTGGCGCGCCGTCATAGACCAGACGATGTGCGCAACGGCCACAGATACGGCAAATGGCTGGGTATATATCGCAAGTGTCAGCGTCAGTGCGTACAGCATGGTTTTGAGCAACCCGGGCTCCCTGGCAAGCCGAACATAGAGCCAGGTAGCTAAAACCGATAAAAAGAGTGCCTGAGAATAAACACGGGATTCTGTCGCATACCGGATCGTAAGTGGGAAGGCGGCAAACAGAATAGTCGCGGGCAGCCACGAATCTCCGAACGCGAGTTCGGCCGTAAGCAATGCGACAAGATAGACAGATCCCGCGCCGAACAGAGCTGAAGGAAGTCGTGCCAGAGTGACGGAATATCCTGTAACCCGCAGCGTCGCGTGTTCAACTAAGTAACCCAGGGGTACGCCGCCGGCATTGGCGGGCACACGTTCGATCATCTGTTTTAGAGGTTGGTCGCGAGTGTCTATTAACTGTAAGATCTCGTCCAGCCATAATGGCCTGACTCCCGACAGTACAATCGCCCCCAGCAAAAACACCGAAGCCAGCATGAGGCCTCCCCGCCGCGGATCGGTTATGAACCCCCGAAAAGCGCGCCAAAAGGATTGTTGGCCTGGGATGGTGGAATTTAGTGTAATTTCGGTATGCGGCATGGAAGCGTGAGTCGGGGTTCTAAGCCCCGACTCGGGATACCAGTTTAATTCAGCATGATCTCGGGTTACCCAGGAGCGTGTCTGCTCTGCGCGGTTTTGAATACAACGCGGAAGGTGGAGCCGATGCCTTCTTCGCTGGTGAAATCGATAGCCGCATCGTGCGCCCTCACGATGCTTTCGGCCAGTGAAAGCCCCAACCCGAAACCGCCGTCGCTCCTGGCTTTGTCCGCCTGGTAGAAGCGCTGAAAAATGTAGGGCCGGTCCTGCGCGCCGATGCCGGCCCCGAAATCCTGGATTGTGACCACGACTGTATCGCCGGCCACCGCGGTATTCACGATCACCTCGGATTGCGGAGGCGAATACTTGACCGCGTTATCCAGCAGGACCAGAAACAGGCGACGCAGGGCGGATTTATTTCCGGCCACCGGGGGGGCCTGACAGGGTCGGGAAAGCCTCCGGATCGCTATTTCCCGCGCGGCGGCCAGATCCAGAAGTTCGTCTGCGACTTCAGCAACTAGCAGGTCCACGTGAACCGGTTCCATCGGCATCTCCGCGGCGCGCGCATCGCTGCGCGCGAGGAAAAGCAGGTCGTCCACAAGCTGTGTCATGCGCTCGGCCTCTTCGGAAATCTCGGCCAGCGAATCACGGTAAGACTCCGGCGTGCGGGCGCGGCGCAGGGCCAGTTCGGCGCTGGTTCTGATTATGGCGAGCGGCGTGCGCAGCTCATGCGAAGCGTCTGCCGCGAACTGCGACAAAGTTCTTACCGCCAGTTCGAGACGGTCCAGCATGGTGTTCCAGACTTCGGTCAGGCGCTGCAGTTCATCCCCGGTTTCCGGCGTGCGGAGCCGCAGGGAGAGATTGTCGATGCCGATTGTTCGGGCGGCCAGAGTGATTTCGTCGACTGGTTTCAGTGCGCGGCGGCTCAACCACATCCCGCCCGCGCATGCGACCGCGACCACCGCCGGAACCAGGCTGCAGAGCAGGAGCTGAAGAAGATCGAGGGTATGTTCGATTGCGCGCAGAGATGAACTGATGCGCAACTGAAATACGTCGCCGCCAATATGGAATTCGCGCCGGATCGTCCGGAGATGAGCCTTCCCGCCAGAGGTGCTCCCAGGAAGCCCTGCCGCCGGGTAATGAAATTCGAAGCCGCGCGCCCCCCGCAGTTCCAGAGAGTCTGAGGGCGGCAAAGCCTGGCAGAATTCCTCGATTTCATCGCGCAACTGGACGGGCGGCATCTCGGCCGCCTCCTTCGTGACATACATCTCGAACCTGGCTGCGCTGTCCGCGAGCCCCCTGTCCACTTCACTGACCAGGCGTTGGCGGAGCGAGAACCAAATCAGGAAACTGAAGAAGATCAGGGCGCCCGCCAGCACCAGCGCGTACCAGATCGTCAGCCGCGATCTTATAGAAAGCCCGCGACGCACTTCAGGGCGCCCGCAGCGCATAGCCGACGCCGCGCACAGTCTGGATCAGTTTCGGCTCCCGCGTATCCACTTTGAGTCGCAGCAGCCGCACAAAGGCTTCCAGTGTATTTTCATTGACGTCGCAATCGAAACCCCAGACCGATTCGAGGATGGTCTCACGCCTTACGACACGCCCGGTGTTTCGCAGCAGCAGCTCCAGCAGGCTGAACTCGCGCGGCGTGAGGCTGAGTTCTTCCGCGCCGCGCGTAACGCGCCTGGTTGCGGGATCGAGCGTTACGTCGGCAGCCGCAAGACACACGGGCTGTGCGATCGCGCCCCGTCTGCTGACGGCGCGCAGCCGCGCCAGCAGGACCTCGAACGAAAACGGCTTCGTGAGATAGTCGTCCGCGCCTGCGTCGAGGCCGCGGATCACATCCGTGGCCTCGTCTTTGGCCGTAAGCATAAGGATGGGCGTCTGGTTGTGCCCGGCCCGCAGGCGGCTGGCTACAGCGATTCCGTTCATACGCGGCAGCATCATGTCCAGCACGATCACGTCAAAGCGGCTGCCCAGGGCGATTTCGAGACCGACAACGCCATCGCGCGCGAGCGCCACATGGTGACCTTCTTCCATGAGCCCTCGTTTCAGCAGCGACGCCATCCGCCGCTCGTCTTCGATGACCAGAATCCGCATTCAATATAATCGTAGCCAAAATGCGGGCGCGCTCTCCTTTCAGCGGTTTTTCAGTCAGCGGTGCTCCACTGGGCACAGGTATGTCGGCGTTCTTTCGTCCCGCCTTGTTGCGTCCCGCCTTCTTGCGTATAGCTGCGTTTATACCGCTCGTGGCGCTCGCCCCGGCCAACTCCTTACCGGTAATCACCTTGAACGACGCTCTCTCGCGCGCGCGGCAATATGGCGCGCAGGTTCAGGACGCAGCCATTGCCGCCGCCCTTGCGAAGGAAGACACCAAACAGGCCAAAGCCGCAACACTGCCTTCGCTGAACGCGTTCAATCAATTCATCTATACCCAGGGAAACGGCACGCCCTCCGGAGTTTTTGTCGCTAACGACGGAGTTCACGTTTATAACGAACAAGCCCAGGTGCACCAGGAGTTGTTCTCGCTGATCCGGCATGGTGAGATCCGGCGCGCCCAGGCCGCGGAAGCAGTCGCCAAAGCCAGAATCGAAGTGGCGCAGCGAGGCCTGAACGCCACCGTGATTCAGGATTATTACGCAATTGTGGCTGCCCAGCGCAAGTTCGCCAATGCCGGGATAGGCCTGCGGGAGGCCGGGGATTTTCTCTCTCTGACCCGGAAGCAGGAGCAGGGCGGTGAAGTGGCACATGCCGACGTCATCAAAGCTCAGATCGTCGAGCAGCAGCGCCGGCGCGATCTGCAGGACGCGCAGCTGAATATCGACAAGACGAAAATCGCCCTGGCTGTGATGATCTATCCCGATTTCAACACCGCATTCTCCGTTGAGGACGACCTCGCCCAGGCCATCCTTCTGCCACCCATGCCCGAGGCGCAGGCGAAAGCGGTCGCAACCAGTCCCGATCTCAAGGTTGCCAGAGCCTCCGTCGAGCAGGCCGGATACGACGTGAATGTGGCGCGCTACGGCTACCTTCCGTCATTCGGGCTCGACTTCTTTTACGGCATCAACGCCAACCAGTTGGCCGCGCGCGCAAACTATCCGGCTCAGGAGAGTGGTCGCGGCGCTCTGCCCAACGACCAGGTTCCTTACAGGCAGAATCTGGGCTACTCGGCACAGGCCACCCTGAACATTCCGCTGTGGAACTGGGGCGCGACACGCAGCAAAGTGAGGCAGGCGGTGCTCAGGCAGCAGCAGGCGGAAATCGATCTCACGCTTGCCCAACGCACGCTGCAGGGGAATCTCGCGACAGCTTACAGCGAAGCCCAGGTCGCCCAGGCGCAAGTGGATTCGCTGCGAAGTTCTTCCGAACTCTCGGCTGAAAGCCTTCGCCTGACCGTTCTCCGTTATCGGGCCGGCGAAGCCACGGCGCAGGAAGTTGTGGATACGCAAACTACTCTGGTGCAGGCCCGCAACGCTTACGATGATGGTTTAGTGCGTTATAGAGCGGCACTCGCGAATCTGCGGACACTGACAGGAAACTGACCATGCCATCCCAACCACGCCGCTCCTTCGCTCTGTGCCATTTCCCGGCCGCCTCTGTCCTGATGTTTGTCGCCCTGCTCAGCGGCTGCGGCAAAGGCAAAGAAAAGGACGCCGCAGAAGCGGACGCGCCAACACCCGTTCAGATCGGCGATGTCACGCGCGGTCCGATTGACCTCATCGTCAACGCCAACGCGGTGCTCTATCCGGTCAACCAGGCCAATGTCACTTCCAAAATCAACGCGCCCATCCGTCGCGTGCTGGTGAATCGCGGCGACCACGTTAAAGCGGGCCAGATACTTGCCGAGCTCGAAGACCGCGATCTGACCGCATCCGCGCAGGAGAGCCGCAGCCAGCTCGATCAGGCGCTCTCGGCGTACCAGACCACTACGGCGGCTACCGTTCCTGAAGACCGCACCAAAGCCGAAGCGGACGTGCAGGCCGACCAGCAGGCTCTCGATGCCGCGAAGAAACTTTACGACAACCGTGTCGACCTGGTGAAGCAGGGCGCTCTTGCCCAGAAGCTTGCCGACGATGCCCGAGTCGCCATGGCGCAGGCGCAGAGCGTTCTCGATACCGCGCGGCGGCATCTGCAGGCAGTTCAGCAGGTGACAGGGGCCGAGCAGAAAAAATCCGCACAGGCGCAGGTGAACGCGGCGAAAGCCCATTACGAGGGCGCCGCGGCGCAGGTGGCATACGCATCCGTGCGCAGCCCCATCGCCGGCATCGTAGCGGACCGGCCGCTCTTTGCGGGCGATACCGCGGCCGCAGGCGCCCCGATCGTTACCGTTGTGGATATTTCGCAGGTGATCGCCCGTGCCAATGTCCCCGTGAAAGACGCGGCTTCAGTTACGGTGGGCCGCCCCGCCACCATTACCGGCCCCGAGGGCGTCCTGCCGGGCAAAGTGACGGTGGTCAGCCCCGCGGTGGACCCCAACACCACCACTGTGGAGATCTGGGTGCAGGCTGAGAATACCGGCGAAAAAATGAAGCCCGGAGGAACCGTTCAGGTTTCCATTCGCGCCGGCCTGATCAAAGACACGCTGCTGGTTCCAGCCGCCGCTCTGCTGAATTCCGACGAGGGCGGCGAGAAGGTGATGGTGGTGCAGCAACAGGGGAAAGACATGCGGGCCCGCGAGCGCAAAGTGAACGTGGGCATCCGGGAAGGGAATCGAGTCCAGATTCTGGGCGGGGTGAACGAAGGCGAGAAGGTGATCACGTCCGGCGGTCTGGGCCTCGACGACAAAGCCAAAGTCGCTCTCAAGTCGGATGAAGACGACGATGACGATGCGGGCGATGACAAGAAATAAGGTCTCCGAGAGATGAATCCGCAGCTTCCGGATCTGCCCCCGGACCAAACGCGCGAGCACTGGACCGCTCGTTTTTCGCGGCCCATCATCTTCGTCATTCTTACCTTTATCGGGGTCGGGATTTATCTCGCATTCTCGATTCCCGTGGCTGTGTTTCCCAGCACGGATTTCCCCCGTATTGTGGTGGGAATCGACAACGGCGTCGCGCCCATTGACCAGATGCAGGTCACCACCACGCAGCCGATTGAGGAAGCGGTGAACAGCGTGCCCGGCCTGGAAACCGTTCGCTCCACCACCAGCCGCGGGTCCGCTGAAGTCAATCTTTTCTTCAACTGGAGCGTGGACATGTTCCAGACTCTGCAGAACGTGAATGCGGCGCTGGCCCGCGTGCAGACGGAGCTTCCAGCCACGGCTAAGCTCACCGCCAACCGCCTTACCTTCGCCGCTTTTCCAATCATCGGCTACAGCCTTACCTCCGACACTGTCCCGCAAACGGCGCTTTGGGAACTTGCCACCTATACAGTGAAGCCGCGGCTGAATCGCGTCCCCGGGGTTTCGATGATCGTCGTACAAGGCGGTCAGACGCCCGAATTTCAGATTGAGCCGGACCCGGCAAAGCTGCTTCAGGCGCAGGCCACGGTCCCGAATATTCTGGATTCCGTCGCGAAGAGTAACATGATCGATTCGCCCGGCCTGCTCGAAAACAATCACGAGCTGATTCTCGCTCTGGTCAGCGGTCAGACGCGCACTCCCGAACAGATTTCAAATATCGTCGTGAAGACGACCCAGGCCGGCGTTCCCGTGCGCATCGGGGATATCGCGACGGTCGCTCCCTCGGTGATGCCGGCTTACACCATCGTCACGGCGAACGGTAAGCCGGCCGTGCTGCTCAATCTGTTCCGGCAACCCGACAGCAACACCGTCGCGGTGTCCGATGCCGTGGACCGGGAACTCGCCCAAATTCGCAGGACGCTGCCGCCGGGCGTCAAGGTGGACACGTTCTACAACCAATCCACTCTCGTTCGCGATTCCATCGGCAGCGTGCGCGACGCCATTATCATCGGCCTGGTCCTCGCGGCCGTCATCCTCGTGCTGTTCCTTCGCGATTGGGGGAGCTCACTGGTCGCGGGGCTGGTCATTCCGGCAACCATCGCGATTACGCTGATCGCTCTGCGCGCGCTGGGCCAGAGCTTCAACCTGATGACGCTCGGCGGGCTGGCCGCTGCGGTGGGCCTTGTGATTGACGATGCGATCGTCGTCGTCGAAAACATTGTGACCCACCGCGATCTGGGCCAGAGCCGCGGGGAAGCCATCCGCAGCGCTCTGCGGGAAATCCGCGTTCCGCTCGTAGGTTCGACCATCACGCCCATCGTGGTATTCATTCCGCTCATCACCATCACGGGAGTGACGGGGACATTTTTTCGCGCGCTGGCGCTTACAGTCGGCACCGCGCTCCTCACCTCGCTCGGGCTCGCCCTCACATGGACGCCGACATTGAGTCATTACCTCCTGCGCAACAAACGAAAAGAAGGTGAGGATTCCACCCCTGTACCCGATGCCCGGGGCCATGTTGCCACCGCCGGGATCATGGGGCGCATAACGCGCTTTTACGAACGTGTGCTGCGCGCCACGCTTGCTTACCCGCTGATGCTTGCCGCCGGCAGCGCCTTACTGATCGTTGCTTCGTATTTCTGCTACAACGCGCTCGGCAGCGACCTGTTGCCCGCCATGGACGAAGGCGGCTTCATACTCGATTACCTGATGCCCGCCGGTTCCTCGCTGGCCGATACGAATCAAGTCCTGCTCGGCGTGGATAAGATCCTCAGAGAAACGCCGGAAGTGGACAATACGTCGCGCCGCACCGGCCTGCAACTCGGGCTCTCCGCTGTGACCGAAGCCAACACCGGCGATTTTTCCGTCAGGCTCAAGCCGCCGCCACGGCGCTCTGTAGAGCAGGTAATTTCCAGTATCCGCGAGAAGGTCAACGGCGAGTACCCGCAGCTCGACATCGAATTCATCCAGACTTTGCAGGACCAGATTGGCGACCTTTCGAACTCGCCCGAGCCCATCGAAATCAAGCTGTTCTCGCAGAATCCCGATCTGCTCAGGCAATGGGCGCCGAAGGTGGGAAACCGCATTAAGAAAATCGAAAGCGTAAAAGACGTTAAGAACGGTATCGAGAACACCGTCAGCGGTTCGGCTCTCGTCATGAATGTGGATCCGATCGTGGCCGCGCGGGCAGGCTTTACTCCGCAGGAAGTCGAGCTGGATGCCAGCGCCATCCTTCAGGGCGAGCTCGCGCCGCCCCCGGTGATCGTGAACGGCCGCTCTTACCCCATTCGGGTGCGTTTCCCCGCGTCCGCCCGCGCCTCGCTCGACGCCATCCGCAACACGCTGATCACCAGTTCCACGGGCAAGACCGCCACGCTGGGCTCTCTGGCCGATTTTCAGAATCAGGCGGGACAGACGGAAATCCGGCGCGAAAACCTGCAGCGCGACGTCGCGGTGACCGGCCGTTTCGAGGGCGTAAGTCTTGGAAAAGGAATGCAGACGGTGCAGAAGGCCGTCGCCGATTTACATATGCCGGCCGGGATTCGGATTGTGTATGGCGGAACTTACCAGGAGCAGCAGAAGTCCTTCCACGATCTGCTTGTGGTGCTTGCAATGGCCGTGCTTCTCGTCTTTACTGTGCTGCTTTTCGAGTTCGGCAACTTCGCGGCGCCCGTCGCGATTCTGGCATCCGCGCTTCTGTCCACCTCCGGCGTGTTCTTCGCTCTTCTGATCACGAAAACCACCTTCAATATCTCGTCTTTCATGGGTCTGATTATGGTGATCGGCATTGTCGCCAAGAATGGAATTCTGCTGCTGGATGCCGACCAGCGTTTCCGCGCCGAAGGGTCTTCGGCAAAAGACGCCATGATCGAAGCGGGCGAACGCCGCCTGCGGCCCATTCTGATGACGGCAATGGCCACTGTGGCCGGCATGATTCCGCTGTCGCTCGCGATCGGCGCCGGGTCGCAGATGCTGCAGCCGTTAGCCATTGCGGTGATTGGCGGGATTCTCGCCTCCATGGTTCTTTCGCTGATCGTGACGCCGGCTGTACACTACTACCTTGCCGATCGCTCGTAGGCTCAGGCTCGCTTTTTACGCTGCAGTTGTTTTCCTTCTGAATTTTTTCGTTTGCCACGAGCTGTTCTTCACTGAATACACAGACCGCGTCGATTCCGGCGATTCCAATTTCATTTCCATCAGCCGCTATATGCTCGACCACTGGCGGGATTCTTCCTGGTGGCCGGTCTGGTACAACGGCATTCCCGGCCACGATTCTTACCCGCCGCTGCTGCACGCGATCGTGGCACTGCTCGCCGGCGCGGAGCGCGTCAGCCCTGCTCTCGCGCACCACCAGTTCGCCTGCATCGTTTACGCTCTCGCGCCCGTCGGTCTGTTTTTTCTGGTTCGGCGAACCACCGGCTCCGAGGGAACGGCCATGGCGGCGGCCCTCACTGCCAGTCTGCTCTCGCCATCGACGCTCCTCCTGCATTCGGCGCGGATCGCCTCCGGCGGGTGGCTCGGCCCATGGCGCCTTTGTGTGCTCACCGTCTATGGGGACGCGCCCCACATGTTCGGCTTTGCGCTGATCCCCTTCGCCATCCTTGCGCTCGACACCGCGCTGAGACGGCGTCGGCCCGTTTATTACCTCGTCACAGCGCTGCTGATGGCGGCCATTCTCCTGACCAACTGGCTCGGTTCGATGGCGCTCGCATGCAGCGTAATGGCGTGGCTGCTGGCCTCGGCGGAATCGTGGCCGGCAGTCTTCCGATTTCTAAAAACGGGACTGATCGCGCTCAGCGCTTATCTGCTGGCCTGCCCCTGGATTCCGCCCGGCACCCTCCGCATCATCGCTTCGGGCGGCAAGGTAGATGAAGGGGACTTCCAGGGAGACATGCGTGAATTTCCGCTGCGGGCGGCGGTGCTCCTGCTCGTTCTCATCGCCGTGAAATACGCCCTGAACAGATGGAAAACTCCGGTCGCCATCCAGCTCCCGATATTTCTGCTGTTCCTCCCGGGCTGCGTACCGATACTTTCCGATTGGACGGGAATTGCGTTTCTGCCTACGCCGCATCGTTATGTCTGGGAAATGGATTTCGCCATCTGCATGCTTGTCGCAACCCTGGGGGCGGCGCTCCTCGGCAGGCTTCCACGACGGATCACCTGGATCGTACTGGCTGTGGCGCTGCTCTTCGGCGCGTGCAACCTTGCGGCGTATCGCAAATACGCCATCGCGGTAATCCACCCCATCGATATGACAAAGACCGTGGAATACCGAACCGCGCAATGGCTCAGGCTGAACCACCCCGCCTCCCGCGTCTTCGCCATCGGCACGGTCGCGTACTGGATGAATAACTTTTCCGATATCCAGCAGGTCAGCGGCGGGTTCGATCCCGGCACCCCGGACCCGAAGGATCGCACCGCCCTGAAAACGATTTCTGAAACAGCCAGCCCGGCCGAAACGCTCCTCTGGCTTCGGGCGTTCGGCGCCGATTTTGCCGTCGTAGGCGGACCGCACACGCGCGCCCCGTTTCGCGTCTTCACCGCGCCGGGGCGTTTCGACAAAATCGCAGAGAAGGTCTGGAGCGATGGGGACGACTTCATCTACCGCATTCCACGCCGATCCCGCAGTCTTGCTCATATCGTGCGCCGCGGAGACACCGCGGATATGGAGCATTTCGTTGCGGCCTCGGAAGACGCCTCCCTCCCCACGGCCTCGTTCTCCTGGCAGACCGCGCACTCGGCATCGATCGAGGCGGACCTTCCGGAGAATGCCGTCATTGAGGTTCAGATCACATACAGCCCAGGCTGGCACGCCAAAGTAAACGGCGCTGACCGCCGCATCGAAAAAGACCCCATGGGCCTGATGAGCATCCAGCCTGCCTGCGCGGGCCAGTGTACCGTATTACTTACCTACGATGGCGGGCTTGAAGCGCGGCTCACTCATGCGCTGGCGATTGCGACACTGCTCGCGCTGATCGGTATGTGTCTCATCCCATGGCATAAAAACACCGGAATGGGCGCCTTTTGAACCGATATACTCAAGGTTCGCTGACGTTTCGCCCGTTATCAGCCTTCCCATTTTGCGCGCCTCGAATCACTCCCGGTATCTGATCCTCGGGTTTCTGATCCTGGCTTCCGGGTTCCTCGGCGTCGCCGTCAGTTGGACATCTTTCGGTCAGCAGTTCGATAAGTACGCCTACGATTTTATTTTCCGTCTCGAACCACCCCATCCCTGGCAACCCACTTCGATTATTCTTGCGATCGATCAACAGACGATCCTCAAATACGGCTACCCGTCCGGATTGCGCCCCGCCCTTGCGGACGGGCTGGACCGCATACAGCCCGCCCATCCCGCGGCAGTGGCGGTGGACGTCACGCTTGACCGACCGGGCGACGACAAAGCAATCGACGCCAGACTCGCAAACGCTTTTTCCCGCACCCCCAATCTGGTACTCTCCTGCGACCTTTTGCTCAATGGCGGCGGGTGGGACGATCCCAGCCCCCTCTTCAGAAAGTACGCCGTGTCCATCGGACAAACACACGCGGCGCTCGATACCTACGACGCCGTAAGCCGCGACCTGATCCTCGAAAAGATCGCCGGACACGACAGGCGCTGGGCGCTGGCGCTTGCCGCCTACAGCGCCGCAGCCCACGCCGATATCGTGGAATCGCCGGACGATCTGGCTGTGGGCCCGATATCGATTCCCTCGGCGATTCGCGACGAACAACACCAACGCGGCACTCGCGCTCTGCCCGATGAACGGATGATCCGCATCCGCTATGTTCCGCCTTCCATGGGCCACATTCCGCAGGTCTCGATAGCAGACCTCGACCGCGATCCATCGCTTGCCTCTAAGTTCGCGAATAAAGTCGTGTTCGCCGGTGTTACCGATCAGACTGCCGTGCAGGACCGCTGGATGACTCCCTATTCCAGCAGCATCTTCATGCCGGGCGTTGAGATCCACGCGAACGCTTATGAAACCATCGCGCGCCAGATGTTTCTCACCGACGCATCGCCCCTGCTTGTGTTACCCGTATCGCTGGCCATGGCCGCCGGCGCCGGTCTCGCTTACGCGTTCGCCGGCGGCTGGATCGCCAACGTGCTCGCCCTTCTCGTGCTTCTCTGCGCGCAATTGATTCCCGCCATTTCCTTCGCGCATTCGGTCGTGTGGCCATGGGCGCCAGCCACGCTCGCTGTCGTGCTCGCGACCGCCGGCGCGGCCGCGTGGCGCCATCTGCTCGTCAGGCGCGAACTGGTCCATGCCGAGCATGAAAAGACCCGCTACCAGCACGCCATGCAGTTCGTCACCCACGAAATGCGTACGCCGCTCACCGCCATTCAGGGTTCGAGCGAACTGATCTCCCGATACGGTTCCATGCCCGAAGCCAAACGCACCCAGATGGCCGACCTGATCAACTCCGAATCGAAACGGCTGGCCCGCATGATCGAAACTTTCCTCAGCATGGAGCGCATCTCATTCGGCCAGATGGAACTGCGGGAGGAGAGATTCCCTCTGCCCGAACTGGTGGAGCAATGCGCGGTTCGCGCCCGCGCTCTTGCCGACCACAAACAAATTGAGATTAAAATCGACCTCATCCCGCCGGACGAGCTGATCGGCGACCGTGAACTCATGGAATACGCGGTGTACAACCTGCTTACCAATGCAGTCAAGTATTCTCCTCCGCGTACGCGCGTGACCGTCTTCGGCGAAAATGGAAAGGGCGGCCGCCTTCGGCTTTCCATTCAGGACGAAGGCATCGGCATGGATAAAAAAGAAATCGGCCATATCTTCGATAAGTTCTATCGCACCCGCAAAGCCGAGCAGTCTGGTGAAATGGGAACGGGTATCGGCCTTTCCATCGTGAAACAGATAGTAACCGGGCACGGGGGAACCATCCATGTGGAATCCGCGCCCGGTAAAGGATCGAAATTTACTTTGAATCTGAAACGCGCGTTATGACCGAGCCCATTCTGCTGGTGGAAGACGACTCCGCCGTTCGAACCACCATCGTCACCTTTCTTGAGCTCGAGGGCTTCCAGGTCGAGCCGGTTTCAAACTCCGGCGATGCGCTCCTGAAGCTCGGGCAGCATCCATACCCGCTGGTTATCTCAGACATTTACATTGACGATCGCACCGGTCTCGACATTCTGGCGGCATCGAAGAAACACAACGAGAAATGCCCCGTGATCCTGATGTCGGCGCGAGGTTCCATGGAAACCGTCATGGCCGCCACGCGCAACGGGGCGTTCGATTATCTCGCCAAGCCTTTTGAACTGGACACGCTGCTCGGGGCCGTGCGCCGCGCGCTCCAGCCGCGCGATCTCGACGATGAGGAGGTGGAAGAGGAAGAACTCCCGGAAACCGAGATGATCGGGAGTACGCCCGGCATGGTGGAGATCTATAAAACTATCTCGCAGGCGGCGCCCACCGACGCCACTGTCGTGATCGAAGGCGAAACCGGGACTGGCAAAGAACTCGTCGCCCGCATGATCCATCGCTTCAGTCTCCGCGCGATGAACCCTTTCGTCGCCGTGGACTGCACGTCCATACCCGCTGCATTGATTGAAAGTGAACTCTTTGGTGCTGTGAAAGGCGCGTTCACCGGCGCTGACCGCGATCGCATCGGCGTTTTCGAGGCAGCCAATAAAGGTACGGTATTCCTGGACGAAATCGGCGAAATCGAGCCCGGTTTTCAGGCTAAGCTGTTGCGGTTCCTGCAGGAGCGCGAAATCCGCCCTGTCGGTTCGCCGCGCGAAAAGAAGGTCGATGTCCGGGTCGTCGTCGCCACCAACCGCGACCTCCAGAAAATGGTGGATGACGGCAGGTTCCGCGAAGATCTGTGGTTCCGCCTCAATGTGGTGCGCGTCACCATGCCGCCCCTGCGCGAGCGGCGTACAGACGTGCCGCTGCTCACCCGCTATTTTCTGAACAAATATAACGCCCGCTACAACCGTGATGTGAAGCTCACGGAATCGGGCTTGAAGGCGCTGAAAGACTTTACGTGGCCCGGCAACATTCGCCAGCTCCAGCACCTGATCGAGCGCCTCGTCATCCTTGCTCCTCATGAGCGAATCGATGCTGAAGCGGTGCATGACGCCATCTCAGCCATGGAGCCCGGCGGCGCGGCCGGGGAAACGCTCGCCGGGACCGAAACCGATCAGATCCGCCGTGTTCTCGCGGCCACGGGCGGCAATAAGAGCCGCGCAGCCGCGATTCTCGGCATCGAACGCAAAACCCTTTACCGCAAGCTGGAACGGATGAAGCTCTGATGCAGCGCTTCCATATCGGCGCGGTCACAGACGTTTTTTCGCCCGATGTGGCAGTCGCGGCCCCCTCCATGCGCGCACTGGGCATGCGCGCCGCCGAACTCCGCACCCTGAACGGTCGCTGCGTTCTTGAAGCCGGAAACGAAGAGATCGGGCGGGCCGTGGAAGCGCTTGGCCGGAATCGCCTGGAGGTCGTGGCTATCGCGACGCCACTGCTCAGGTGCGCCCTGAAAGATTGGGCCGTACAGTCGCAGCTTGCGGAACGCGCCTTTGAAATCGCCTCCCTTACAGGCGCCAAAATCGTACGGGTATTTTCCGGCCTGCGCGCTCCCAAACCGGAAGACGAATTTGAGCGCGTGGTGGATCTGCTGCAGGACCTGGCCGACAAAGCCGCGCGCCACGGCCTGATCGTCGGACTCGAAAACGACCGCGCCTGCAACGTATCCACAGCCCACGAAGTTTGCGCGGTCCTCGCCGCCATCGACCACGGCAATTTGCAGGTAGTCTGGGACCCGGCCAGCGCTTACATTTCCGGAGAAAAGCCCTTCCCCACCGGCTACCGCATGCTGGACCATTCGCGCATCGCCCTGGTCCACGCCAAAGATTGCACGCTGGAAGGCCACAAACCGGTTTGGGCGCCCCTCGGAGAAGGCGCCATCGACTGGCAGGGGCAGATCGATGCGCTCGCGGAAGACCGCTACAAAGGCTCGATCCATCTCGAAACCTGGTGGCCCGGGGTCGCCGATTGCGCGCGCAATCTCCACCGTATGGTGGAAGCGCGTGCGTTGTGATCGCATCGCTGCCGCTAAAATAGAAATTCCGTATGATCTCCCGCGCCGAAACCATCGACATGTTTAATTCCGACGACCTGATCGGTCTCGGCATGGAAGCCGACGCCATTCGCCAGCGCTACCATCCCGATGGCGTCGTGTCGTATATCATCGACCGGAATATCAACTACACCAATTTCTGCACCGAGTACTGCAGCTTTTGCGCCTTCTACCGGCCCATGGGCCACAAAGAAGGTTACATCCTGCCCCGCGAAGTCATCTTCGATAAGATCCAGGAAACCATCGATCTCGGCGGCACCGGAATTCTTTTTCAGGGCGGTCTCCATCCGGAACTCAAAATCGAATGGTACGAAGACCTGCTTCGCTCCATCAAGGCGAAGTTCAACATCTGGTGCCACTGTTTTTCCGCGCCGGAGATTACCAACATCGCCGAAGTCAGCGGCATCTCTCTCCGGGACACCATTGCCCGTCTTCGCGATGCCGGTCTCGATTCCATACCCGGCGGCGGCGCCGAAATACTGGACGACGCCGTTCGTCATCGCATCAGCCGCCTCAAGTGCGGCACGGATGAATGGATCGACGTGCACCGCACCGCCCACTCGCTCGGCATGCGCACCACCGCGACGATGATGTTCGGCTGCGGCGAAACTCTCGAACAAAGAATAAATCACTTCGAGATCGTGCGCCGGATTCAGGAAGATACCGGCGGATTCACCGCATTCATCCCGTGGGCGTTCCAGCGCGAACTCACGTCGCTGGGCCGCTTCGTCAAAGAGGAAGCGACTTCCGTCGAATACCTGAAGACGCTCGCCGTATCCCGCATTTACCTCGATAACATCGAGAACATCCAGAGCTCCTGGGTCACCCCCGGTCTCAAAATCTGCCAGCTTGGCCTGCGTTTTGGCGGCAACGACGTGGGCAGCGTCATGATCGAAGAGAACGTGGTATCGGCCGCGGGCACGCACCATCAGGCCACCGAAGAGGAACTTCGCCGCATGATCCGCGACGCGGGTTTCGTCCCCAAACAGCGCGACACTCTCTACCGGACTTACTTCCTCAACTGACCGGTAGTGAGTTCGTTGAGCAGCGCGTCGGCGCCATAAAGCTTCCGCAGCGCTTCAGTCATACCCGCGGTATGCACCGCGACCGCGCGATTGGTGTCGCCGTCATACACAAAGTCGCCGACAAGCGATTCGATATTGCCGTCGAAAATCAAACCGACGATGTCGCCCTGCCGGTCAACAACCGGAGATCCTGAATTACCGCCGGTGATGTCGTTGGTAGTGACGAAATCGAGCGGTGTCGTTAGATCCAGTTTCGACAGATCCAGTTTCGCCTTGCCATCCGCATAACGCGCCGGCAGATTGAAAGGCGCCTTCAGGTCGAAACTATTGGCGCGGTCGTACAGCCCGAAGAAGGTGGTCTTCGAAGGCGCTTTCGTTCCATTCATCGGATAACCCTTCACCTGCCCGTATGAAAGCCGCAGCGTGAACGTCGCGTCCGGATAAGTGGACTTGCCATACACCGCAAAACGCGCTTTGCCGATTTGCTCCCCGGCGCGCTCCTCAACGCTCTGCACGTTATGCTGCATCCACTGGATGAGTTCGCGCCGCATTGGGTCCAGCTTCCGCGCCAGCACAATCATCGGGTCTGTCGAGGCGTTGACAGCGGATTCTCCTCCCTCGATCAATTGCTTCCGCACCGCCGGATCGCCCAGCTTCGATCCATTCACCAGGTCCGTTGCCGCCTCCGCCGGGGTTCTGCCGTTCAGTACCGCCTTTACGAAGGGGTCGTTGGCGCCGGCGTGTTCAATATCCAGCTGCAGTGCGCCTGTAATCCGGGCAATCTCCATCCCCGGATAGATCGGCGCAGGGGAATACAGGCGGAATCGCAGAGACTCCAGTTGCGCGTCATGGTACTCCGGCAGACGGTCCCCATCCGGTTTTTTCACCTCCGCCACATACTGCACGATGGACATGGCCAGATTTGCCAGATCCGAATCGAGCCCGTGAAAATCCATCTCGGTGATTCGCGATGCGGCCTTCTTCTCCGCCTGCGCGATCTCGCTCCACGCGCCGCCCCACTCCGATTTCCACTGAGGGTTGGCCATCACTTTCGTACGGAAGCCTTCTTCCTGCTGCCGCTTTGTCGCCATGATGGAAGCGTCCTTCAGCCCCTTGTATTCACCGTCGATGGCTTTCACGGCGTTTTCGAAATTGAAAATGCGCGAACCCGCTTCCCGCGCCTGATCCGGTCCCTTCGCGGCGTAAGCTCGAAGAACGTCCAGACGAGCGCGGTAAATCCCCAGAATCGCCGGCAGCGATGTATCGCGATCGTACTCCAGCTGGGCCATCGTATTGTTGCGCTGAGTCGACCCCGGGTGACCCGAAACCAAAACCAGATCCCCGTCCGCGGCGCCTCGCGCATTCCACTTCAGGTAGTCTTTGGTCTCAACAGGTCTGCCGTTTTCGTAAACCCGGAACAGGGCCATATCGAGGTCGTAGCGTGGATACGTGAAGTTATCCGGATCGCCTCCGAAGAATGCCACCTGCTGTTCCGGCGCAAACACCAGCCGCACATCCGTGTATTTCTTGTATCTGTGCAGCCAGTACTCGCCGCCCTGATAAAGCGTGACCACATCGGAACGCAGCCCCGTCTTGTCCTGGCTCTCACGCTCCAGTTTCGCGATCTCCGCCCGGCGCGCCGCAAACTCCTGTTCCGGCGTCTTCGAATTCTTCAGTGCGTCCTGCACGCGCGCTGTCACATTTTCCATCGACACCAGCACGTTCACTTCGAGATCGGGCGACTTCATCTCCTGGGCCTGAGTAGCCGCATAGAAGCCGTTTTCCACGTAGTTGTGCTCCGCGGTCGAATTCTTCTGCAGTTGCCCTCGCGCCACGTGATGGTTGGTCAGCAGCAGCCCGTTCGGGCTCACGAACGACCCCGACCCCCCATCGTTCAGCCGTACGCTCGACAGCCGTACGTGATCGAGCCACGCCTTATCGGGCACGAAGTTGTACTTGTCTTTCAGCTGTTTCAGGGGAGGGTTGTCGAATGTCCACATCCCCTCTTCGGCCCTGGCATGAATGGCGCAGAAAGCTGTAATCGCAACCGTAAGCGCGGAGAGAAATTTACCCGAAATCATACGATCTAAATCGTGACCGGATACTGCATTGAATCCATCAGCCACTCGCGATTCGCCGCCACTTCGCCGCGCAGCGCTTCCACCAATCGCCCGCGCTTCTCGTACAGGCGATAAGGCTCTCGCTTCCCATGCTTCTCCATCAGCGCCTTCACGAGGAACGGCATCACCATCGAGTAGTCTCCGGGCAGGCTCTCCGTCGATTGCTGATAAGTCTCCTTATCGACCTTGCCCCAGGTCACGGCCTCCGCGGGAGGGCACGAGGACAGCGAACCGTCCGTCACCGGCGCTGTCGTGATCTGCACATCGAACTCATACCCGCGTACATTCGGCAAACCCAGCACCTGCCCCAGCGCGGGCTCCGGTTGCAGGTTGTAATTCTTCGGCACGCCCCCGCCCAGAATCAATGTCGCGATTGTTTTCGCGTCGCTCTCGAATAACCCCCAGTGGTGATAAGCGCACGCCTCGAAAACTTCCGCATGCAGATCCAGATCGAACCCATACTCCGGAATCAGCCCGGCCTGCCGCATCGCCCACAGCTTCATCGAATTCAGGAACACGCTGCCATCGGCGGGCGCCCCCACAAATACGGGAACCCCAAGCCGGTTACACGTCGAGAGCAGGCCCGGCGCCACGCGATTGCGCACTTCCTGTTGCGCGTAGTAGGCGCCCATGCGGTAACGCAATTCGGTTCCGGTCATCTTCTTCTGAAATTCCGGCCGCATCAGCACGGCCGTCAGAAACTTATCCTGATCGAGCAGCACCGCTTCGTCAAAGCCCATGTCGGTCACGCGGATCACGCCTTCGTCGCGCAATTTGCCGTCGTCCCCAAAAATCGGCACTTCGTAAATCGGATCTTCGGTATGCTCGTTCAGACTGCGATGCCCGTCGTGATAGCAGACCGCATCCGTTGTGCTGAGATATGCCACCCAGCCAGTCTCAAGCAGAGGGATCAGCCATGCCTGATGTTGGCCGGAAACCGTCACAGGCCCGGCGATCGACACAGTGAGCGGACACCCCGCCGCGATCGCCCGGTCCAGAATGCCGTATACCCGGCGTAATATAGCCCCGCCAAATGCGGGCAGGCAGTGCTCAAAAATCTCGTGGACAGACTGGCACTCATCGATGCGGCGCACGCGCACCGGCTTCCTCTGGTTCTGATGCATCGGTACAATTCTCCCACTGGGTTTCGGAAAAAAGACTTTTTACTCGATGCGAAAGTCCCAGACCTGCATGTTCATCTTGCCTTCGGTGTATTCCACCACCGCGTATTCCCCCGGCGGCATCCGGTCCTGCGGCCAGATTTTGTAGAGGCCGTTGTCTGAAAGCTGTTTCGTGAAGGTGGGAACCAGTTGCCGCTCCTCCATGTTCTCCTTCGTCACGGGCATCACCGTGATCCCTTCCACGATCCGCACGCCCTTCTCCGGCGTGAGCCTGATGATTGCGAAACTTTCGAATACCGAAAGCTGAATGAAAAATTCCGGACTGGCATCCTTCACCACGTTCAGTGAATGCCCGCCCGCCGTTTCAAGATTTGCTTTCCCCGAAATCAGCGGAACCGGCGAAAGCGCCCGCAGCACATTTCGCCCCCTGGCATTGTGTACGGTCACTTCAGCCGGCTTGAAAATACGAAGCTGCAGTTTGTCATCCAGTTGATATACGCCTGGGTCCTGCGGAATATGCTGGATCTCGCGCCGGGCTTCCTTTGCGGCTTCTTCCTCCTCGGAAATCGCCTTCGATGTCTTCTCGATGGTCTCCTGCCGCGCCGCGGTCTCCGCCACTGTCCGCTTCATGTCGACCAGATCGAGCGGGATCTCTTCCCAGTCACTGCGCTCCACGCTGTAATAATTCACGCGATCGTTTTCCGCTCTGTACTCGCGGACCATCTGAAAACTGCCGTCTTTCAGGTACAGCCTCAGGTTGGCGGCGTTCAGCGTAAGAACAAACACCAGGGTCAGTAAAAGCAGCCTGTGCATAAAGCGGTTCTGCTTCAAGTTTATGTCTATAATTGGGGCGGATGAAAACTCGGAGGCTTGGCAGGACCGAACTGGAAATCAGCCAAATCGGCTACGGCGCATGGGGCATCGGCGGCTCTATGTGGATCGGGGCCACCGACAAAGAATCGCTGGCCGCGCTTCGGCGCGCCATCGACCTTGGCGTAAACTTCATCGACACCGCCCTGGTTTACGGGAACGGCCACAGTGAGGAATTGGTGGGCAAAGTGGTCCGTGAAACCCCTCATAAGGTTTGGGTGGCGAGCAAAATTCCCCCGAAAAATCGGCTCTGGCCCGCGCCGGCCGGGGTAGGAATCGATGAGGCCTTTCCGCGCGACTACATTCTGCGTTCGACGGAAACGAGCCTTAAAAATCTCGGCCTCGAAACCATCGATTTGCAGCAACTCCATATCTGGAATCCGGAGTGGACCGATCGGGAGGAATGGCGGCGCGCCTTCGAAGACCTCAAAACTCAGGGCAAGGTTCGCGCGTTCGGCGTATCGTTGAGCAACCACGATCCCGATTCGGCCCTCGGCATCATTGACACCGGGCTGATCGACGCCGTGCAGGTGATTTACAATATTTTCGACCAGACGCCGGAGCGCAATCTTTTCCCCGCGTGCCTGAAGCACAATGTCGGCGTGCTGGCCCGCGTCCCGCTGGATGAGGGGGCTTTAACCGGACGCATCCACGAAGCGTCGGTTTTTCCCGAAGGCGATTTTCGGAATGATTATTTTCGCGGCGATAGAAAAAAGCAGGTCGCCCGGCGCGTGGATGCGATGGTCAACGATCTGCATCTCGAAGGTCCCGGGCACCTGGCCGGCATTGCGATTCGGTTCTGCCTCTCGCACCCCGCTGTAACCTCGGTCATTCCGGGGATGCGCTCTATCGCCAGCGTGGAAGGCAATGTTATGGCTTCCGGTCAGGGGCCCTTGCCGCCATCGGCAATGGAAATCCTTCGCCGCCATGCGTGGGACCGGGACTTTTACCGCTGACACTTCGCGCAGAAATGCGTGCCGCGCTGCGCCAGCACAATTCTTTGGATCGGCCCGCCGCACTCCACGCACGGCTCGCCGGTCCTTCTGTAAACGCGGTGTAACTGTTGAAAGCTCCCCTTGCGCCCTTCAGCGTCCACATAATTGGAAACGGATGACCCGCGGCTCTCGATAGCCTCCGCCAGCACTTCCCTCATGGCTTT
>JALYHT010000024.1 GCA_030776225.1 Acidobacteriota bacterium
CAATTTAGGTATTTCCAAATCTGAACCTGAGTAATAAATTCAGGTTAAGCAAAAAATGGATCGCCGAACTAAATCCAGAATGGACGTGCAGCTGACGTGCTACGTCTCTGGCGGAAAAGTGCAGGCAGCTCCGATACGCGCGTTCACAGAGAACGTCAGCCGTACAGGAATGCTGATGCGATGGATGCCGGGCGTCCCGCTGCCATCCTTAGATAAAAAACTGATACTCGATCTGGAGTTACCGGAAAATTCCGAGTTCGGCCCGCGTGTGATGCGCTGCCGTACCGAAGTGGTTCGCATCAGCCCCTGCGAAGGCGACACCTATGAAGTGGCGTTGCGGGTGGAAGCGATGCGTTTCATCAAAACGAAAAAAGCGCCGCGGACGCGAGACCTGGCAGCCATGCCTTTGCCTGTGGACCGGGTGATCTGATGCTGCTCCCATCCCCGGCAATGGAAAGAATTCCGAGTACCAACTCCGGGGAAAAGGCCCGCGTGATCGCGCGCGTGCTTCCGTCTCTGACCGATATCGCTTTCCTGCTGCCGCTTGCCTTCATATTTATGACGCTGAGCGGCGCTCGAACCCTGCTGGGAGATGGCGATACGGGCTGGCACATCCGAACCGGCGAATGGATATTGGCTAACCACCGGGTCCCCTACACGGATATGTTCTCCTTCAGCCGCCCCGGAGAACCGTGGTTTGCCTGGGAATGGCTGTCGGATGTTGTTCTTGCCGAATTGCACTCCGCGGGCGGGCTGGCGGCAGTGGTATTTGCGAGCATCGCGCTGATCTGCGTCACGAGCGCGTTGATCTTCCGCCTCATTCGGCGCGAGTGCGGAAACAGTTTGGTTGCCATAGCCGTGACCCTATTGGCGACCGGGGGCTGTGCAATTCACTGGCTGGCCCGGCCCCATCTTTTTACTCTTCTTTTTCTGGCTATCACCCTCCATGTAACGACGCGGGCGGCGGAGGGGCGCACAAAACTTCTGGCGTGGCTGGTCCCTTTGACCTTGCTCTGGACGAATCTGCACGCCGGTTTCTTCGTTATTTTTCTCGTGTTTGCCTGTTACGTCGGGGGTATTCTGCTGAACGCCGCGATGGAGCCGGCCGCGGCGCGGCGGGTATTGCTTCTTCAGTCCCTCAAACCCTGGCTGCTTACGGCGGGGGCGTGTTTTGCGGTGACGTTCCTCAATCCTTACGGATGGCAACTGCACAAACATCTGGCGGAATACATAGCCGATCCGTACCAGATGAAGTACATTGCGGAATTTCAGTCTATAAATTTCCACTCGCCGGCAGTGGTCTGTTTCGAGCCTCTGATGGCAATGGCATTTTTCACGGCGATGTGGGACGCGCGCTGCCGGCGGTTCAGCGACTGCCTGCTGGCGCTCGGCTGGCTGCACATGAGCCTGATCGCGCAAAGAAACGCCCCGCTGTTCGCGATTGCGGCGTCGCCTTTTATCGCCCGCGGAATTGTGGCGCTGGTAGAAGCGGCTTCCGAGCGCAGCACGGGAGTGGCGGGGTGGATCCCGCAAATCGCCCGCTCGTTCAGAACATCGTCGGCGGGCTTCGAGCAGATCGACCGATTGTGGCGCGTCCATTTCGCGAGCGCGCTCCCGCTGCTGGCGATCGGGCTCCTTCTCTTCGCGCCCAGACCTGCCAGCGCCAGATTTATGTCGACCTACGACCCGGCCGCTTATCCGGAAAAAGCCATTCCCGCTCTTTTGTCCCCTGAAACCCGCCACATTTTCGCGGATGACGAATGGGGCGACTATCTGGTTTTCAGTCTCTACCCTTCGAAGCGCGTGTTCATCGATGGAAGAAGCGATTTCTACGGCGACGATTTCGGCGAACGCTATGTGGATCTGCTGAACGTGAAATACGGCTGGGAAAAAACGCTCGCACGATACGACATCGACACAATTCTGCTTTCGCCGCGCACTGCGCTGGCAAGCACACTCAAGATCTCGCGCGACTGGCGCGTGGCATACGACGACGGAGTGGCCGTCATCTTCCGCCGCGTCGCACAATCGCCCGAACAAGTTTCTCCCGTTTCCAGTAACGGGGGGAAAGCCCGTGATCGCGCGACCGCGAAACAATCACTCGTGACCGCGGGATCACTCAACCCACAATCCACAGGAGGACACACCAAATGAAGACGATGTTTATGAACTTCGTAAAAGACGAACAGGGCCAGGATCTTATCGAATACACCTTGTTGATGGCATTCGTAGCGCTCGCCTCGGCCGCTATCTTTATCAACGCCGGTTCGCAGATCAAGGGCATCTGGGGAGCGGCAAATACCCAGCTTGTAAGCGCCAATACCGCTGCCAGTTAGTCTCATTCACATCATGGCGTTCCGGCAGGCGGCGCCCCGTCTGCCGGAATGACGTCATTCAGATCCGTCAAGGCAAATTTGCCAGGAAGAGAGAAATGCGAGTTATCCTAAAAAACTTTTGGCGAGAAGATTCCGGCCAGGATCTTATCG
>JALYHT010000025.1 GCA_030776225.1 Acidobacteriota bacterium
ATCCACGGCTATTCGTCGGAACGCTTGTGTTGCCGCTTTGAAACCACCAGTGCCCGGTTGGATCGCCATGAGGTGTTGGCGAACATTGATGGCTGCGATCTGCACCTGGCATTCCTAACCCATCTGGGCGAGCATCGCTGGGAGGCAAATATCAGCCCTCCCCGCGATTTACAGCGAGGCGAGCACCAGTTGCGCCTCCGTATCCGGAACGGCGGCTGGAGCGACGCGGGTGCCTTCACGCTCTCGTAGTGCGTCTACTGAGTGCTGTCGCATTTGTTTGCGCGAACGTGGTTGTCGAGCAGTTTAACGCCCGGTCCGGCTACTACGCAGCGCGTCGATATCATCCCAAAGCCGCGAATGACATTGTGGGCTATGACGTTCCCGGCCGTCCGCGCCGGACGCGCGGCATGACTCGCAAGGTAGATGCCGCTTCGAAGCATATCGGGTTCGTCCAGTGCATAATTGCAGGCTTCGATTTTAAGATCTCCAGCGCAATGGCGGCGATTCAGGTCGATAAAACTATTGTCAGTAATTTCGTTCTTTTCGCCGACAAGGAATACGGCCCCGTAGCCGAATCCTTCGATAACGTTTCCGCGGACGAGCACGCGCCCCGGACTTACTTCGGGAGATGAATTTCCGAAGACGATCCCGGCGTGGAGAAAAGGATAAGACTGCAAGGGCAGCCGGTTGGTGCATGAATTCTTTTCAACCTTACCGTCGTGAAAACCATCCAGATCGATGCACTGTCCGTTCACGTCTGTGAAATCGTTGCTCTCATAGATTGACTGGTCCACATTACCGGCAGAATCCAATGCGACAGGGGTTGCCAGAGCTTCAACGTCAATCTGGTCCGCAGGCGTGCCGATACGGGAACCATGATTGCGGGAAACCCGAACGCGCAATGCGTGCCCCACCTGGATGGCGTCGCGCGCCACCGAGGAGATTTCGTTTTCTTCGATGACTCCATTTTGATTGCGTGGCGATCCGGCGTTCGAGTGCGTCCAGATTGCGTTACCACAGATGCTGTGGATTCGGCATTGCGTGACGTTGAAGTCCGACGTGCCTTCCTCCAGGAGAATTCCACCGGTGGTGTTGTTGTGGCCGCGCCGATTTAACGTGCCTGCATTTTCTATCGAGATTCTTTCGATACCGACGCGATCGCAGTGGGAAATCAGGATGGGGAACGACTCGATTTGCTCCAGCGATATATCGCGAATCGTAATATTTCGCGAATTCGACAATACGATTCCGTTGTGGTCGTAATATGCCAAAAACGATACGTTCCATGGGGGCAGATAGCGGTCGGTTCGCAGGCTCGTTCTGTGGCCCACGATTCGAAAGCCGGAGATGGTTATGTTGGAGACACGCTCGCCCACTACGGCAGCCTTACCGCGAAACTGCGGGGCCAGTTTCAACGTGGAGCCCGCGGGCGCTTCAACGATCCTGATGTCGTGCGCGCCAGCCGCCAGAACAAGCGGCTCTGTAATTTCGATTGTTCCGGCGGGAAGCGTAATCCGGCCTGTTGTTTGTTGAAATGAGGTTCTGAGCCGCTGCCCGGCAGACGATCCGCATGAGGAGAGCGCCAGGCAGAGTAGTGCCATGACGACCCTTTTTACCGGCAAGGTTCGTGGTGGATTCGTTTCGTCGCGCCAAACCCCGGACGCACCCCGCGCGCACATGTGAGGAGCTTAACACCTCTTGTTGTCGTTGATGTTAGCGAAAACGGCCTTGACAACTGGGTCCACCTTACGGGGACAATAGAAAGCTAAATGCCTTCACCTCTCTTTGTTACATTCGTTGCGGGCGCATCGGGGATGTGGCGTATTGACAGGATTCACGCCGTGATCGGCGACATTCTGCCAGGCGCGGACCGACTTGAGGTGTTGGAGGGCCCGGAACCCCGGACTTCACCCCAAGCCTCCTGGATTTTGCGCGGCACCACGAGCAATACGCGCTACACCACACGATTCGAGGTTGATGCCCTGGTGGCCAAACAGCAGGGCTTGAATCGTCCGCAAGCAACGAAAGCAGCGCTTATTCCGATCCGCAAAACAGAAGCATGGTGGGCATTAGCTCAGGACGAACGCCGTGCCATCCTGGAGGAGCAATCCCGCCATATCGGTATCGGTATGGAATATCTTCCCTCCATCGCCAGACGCCTGCACCATAGCCGTGAGCTTGGCGAGCCTTTTGACTTTCTCACCTGGTTCGAATATGCACCAGAGCATGAGGAAGCCTTTGATAAGCTGCTGCATCGCCTGCGAGAGACAGTCGAGTGGCAGTATATCGAGCGCGAAGTCGATATACGTCTGACACACATTTAGGCGCAGTTCGTCGCATCAACACCGAAAGGAACCGGCTATACGTGGTCCAGTTCCCGGAGCCATTCGGGCCGCTTCAGCACTTCGCGCGGCTTACTGCCGTCCGGCGGACCGATAATGCCATCCCTGTGCATCATATCCAGAATGCGGGCGGCGCGGCCGTAGCCGAGGCGCAAGCGGCGCTGCAACGTTGAAGTCGAGGCTTTGCCCATTTCGAGCACCACACGCAGCGCTTCTTCGTACATCGGGTCCTGATCGCCCGGCGGGATTTCGTCGGCTTCGGAATCGCCATCGTCGGTCGGGGGCGCGATCAGATAGGACTGGTCGTATTCCGGTTTGGCCTGGGCTTTCCAGAAATCGACGACCTTGTTAATTTCGGTTTCCGTGACGAAGGCGCCATGGACGCGCGTAAATCGGGAGGAACCCGGCGGCAGGAACAGCATGTCGCCCTTGCCCAGGAGATGCTCCGCGCCCATGCCGTCGAGAATGGTGCGGCTGTCCACCCGGGTGGCGACGCGGAAACTGATGCGCGCGGGGAAATTGGCCTTGATGATGCCGGTGATGACGTCGACGCTGGGCCTTTGCGTTGCCAGCACGAGGTGCATCCCGACGGCGCGGGCCATCTGCGCGAGGCGAGTGACGGACTCTTCCACGTTTCGGCCTTCCAGCATCATGAGATCGGCCAGTTCGTCGATGAGTATGAGGACGTAAGGGAGCGGTTTGACTTCTTCCGCGGGAGGCTCCTCGTCTTCAAAGAGGCTGCGCGGCTCGGCCTGCAGTTTGCGAATCTTCCGGTTGTATTGATCGATGTTGCGAGCCCCCTGTTCGGCCAGCAGGCGCAGGCGGCGCTCCATTTCGAGCACGGCGTTGCGCAGCGCGTTGGTGGCTTTTTTGGGGTCGGTAATCACCGGGGTGAGCAGGTGCGGAATCCCCTCGTACATCCCGAGTTCCACGCGCTTGGGATCGACCATGATCATCTTTACCTCGTCGGGCGTCGACTTGTAGAGAATCGACATGATGAGCGAGTTGATCATGACCGATTTGCCCGAGCCGGTGGAGCCCGCGATGAGCGCATGCGGCATGGAATCGAGCGCGGCCACTTTGATGCGGCCGTTGATGTCCTTGCCCATCGAGATGGTCAGGAAGGAACTGGATTCCTGGAATTCGTCGGACTCGATCACGGCGCGCAGGCTGATGACTTCGCGCCGGGTGTTCGGCACTTCGATGCCGATGGTGGGCTTGCCGGGGATGCGCTCGATCAGGATCGATTCGGCCTGCAACCCGAGACAGAGGTCTTCGGTAAGCGTGGTGATGCGGCTGTATTTGATGCCCGCTTCAGGTTTGAATTCGAAGGTTGTCACGACCGGGCCGGGGTTGATCTGCACGACCGAGCCGAAAACGTTGAACTCTTCGAACTTCGCTTTGATGGCGGAAGCGGTGTTCTTGAGCTCCTGCTCGTCGAAGGCGGAACGCACGGGGATTTCGTTCAGCAGATCGGTGGCAGGAAGCCGGTAGATGGTGTGGTGCTTCGGCTGCGCTTCCTTCGCTTCTTTCCGTGC
>JALYHT010000026.1 GCA_030776225.1 Acidobacteriota bacterium
CCACAAAGGCCGCGCAAATCGGCAAAACGCAGCGAAACAGCCGTTTCATTTCTTTCGTTCCATGATGCCTTCGAACCAGGCATCGTGCAGTTCCTGAACCTTTGCTTTCACCTCGGCGATCAGGCCGCGGTCACCCGATTCCATTTTCCGCTCCAGATCTCCCAGGCGGATCAGGAGCTCTCGCGAACGAAGCTCCGCATATTTGAAAGGCCCGGGATTGCGGCCTGGCGTCTTATGCGCCGCCCTGAAAGCATCCTGCGCCGCTTCCAGACTCTCCTGCACATTTTTCAACTCGGCGGCCGCGCCCTGCACATCGTCCTTCGCATATGCCGACTCCGCATTTTTCTCGGCCACGCCTGCATAATCGATGGCCGCTTTCGCGCGGCGATCCGGGTTCACCTCCGATTTCACCTGGTCGAGAGAAGACAGCGCGGGAGGGGCTAACAAAAGCAGGAGTGCGAAAAACGGTATCAATGGCGATCGGCTCACTTTCGATCAGTTCACCCTTGATGATACAGATAATCAGCCTGTGTACACTGGTTCCAGCCGGACCCTACCCTGTGGTATTCACGGTCCGCTATTCCCTAAGCCGCGTCAGGAAGGAACTCTTTGCCTAGCAACATTTCGGAAACGCTGGATGCCCTGTGCATCAATACGATTCGTATCCTCTCGGCCGACGCAGTGCAGGCGGCGAACTCAGGCCATCCCGGCATGCCTATGGGCGCGGCGGCGATGGCTTATACGCTTTGGACCCGTTTTCTGAAATTCAATCCGGCGGATCCGCTGTGGTGCGACAGGGACCGCTTCATTCTTTCCGCCGGACATGGGTCCATGCTGCTTTACAGCCTTCTGCACCTTACCGGCTACGACCTGTCTCTGGACGAGCTGAAGCGTTTTCGTCAGTGGGGAAGTAAGACGCCGGGTCATCCCGAGCGCGGGCACACGCCGGGGGTGGAAGTAGCGACAGGTCCGCTGGGCCAGGGATTCGGCAATGGGGTAGGGATGGCCATCGCCGAAGCATGGCTCGCCGCGACCTACAATCGTCCGGGCCATGAGATTGTGAATCACCACACCTATGCCATCTGCGGCGATGGAGATCTGATGGAGGGGATCACGCAGGAAGCGGCTTCTCTGGCCGGTCATCTCAGACTCGGCAAGTTGATCTGCCTGTACGACCAGAACCATATCTCACTGGCAGGCGCGACTAATCTGTGTTTCACAGAGGATGTGACGGCGCGATTCAACGCTTATGGCTGGCATACGCGCCAGGTGGAAGAGGGGAATGACACGGAAGACATCGCCGCGGCCATTGAGGAAGCGCAGCGGGAAACCGGACGCCCTTCTCTTATCCTGGTCCACACGCACATAGGGTACGGGAGCCCGAAGAAGCAGGACACCTTCGGCGTACACGGCAGTCCGCTGGGAGAAGAAGAACTGCAGGCTGCCAAGAAGGCTCTTGGCTGGCCCACTATGGACAAGTTTTATCTTCCGCCGCCCGCGGTGGAACATTTCAGAAAAGCGGTTGGCAAAGGTTCGGAAGCCCAGCGGGAGTGGCAGGCCAGGTTCGGGGCTTATAAGAAAGAATTTCCGAAGGAAGCAGCGGAGTTCGAGCGCATCTGCAGCGGAAAGCTTCCGGCGGACTGGAATGCCGACCTTCCGAAATGGACACCTGCCGACAAACCGATCGCTACGCGAGTGGCCGGCGGTGAAGTGATGAACGCGCTGGCGAAGAGAATTCCCAATCTGATCGGCGGGTCGGCGGATCTCAATCCCTCGACGAACACGGCGCTGAAGGGCCTTGGAGATTTCCAGCCAAGCGAATTCGCGGGTCCGGGGACGCAGGGCGCGGTCGGGGCTCTTTGGGGGTATGGAGGCAGCAACGTAGCTTTCGGCGTGCGGGAGCATGCCATGGGAGCGGCCGTGAACGGGATGGCGGCCCACGGGGGCCTGCTTCCTTTCAGCGCGACCTTTCTTGTTTTTTCCGACTATATGAAGCCTTCAATCCGGCTGGGCGCGCTCAGCGGACTGAAAGCGTTCTATGTCTTTACCCATGACAGTATCGGGGTTGGCGAGGACGGCCCTACCCATGAACCAATAGAGCAACTGGCGGGCTTGCGGGCAATTCCGGGGCTGACCGTGATACGCCCGGCGGACGCAACGGAAACCGCCGAGGCGTGGGCCTTTGCGATGGAGCATAACGGACCGGTGCTGTTTGCGCTGTCGAGGCAGAACCTTCAGCATCTCGACCGGAAAACCGCGAAGGACCCCGGCGCGGCGCGCGGCGCCTATGTTCTTTCGGAGGCGGAAGGCGGAAAGCCTGAAGTGATCCTGATTGGAACGGGATCTGAAGTGGCGCTGTGCGTGAAAGCGCAGGAGCGGCTGAAATCCCGCGGCGTGCGCGCTCGCGTGGTTTCCATGCCAAGCTGGAACCTGTTTGAACAGCAGGAGGCCGCATATCGCGAAAACGTCCTGCCAGGCGCAATAAAAAAACGCGTGACGGTCGAGGCCGGTTGCTCGCTCGGCTGGCACCGATGGGCTGCCGAAGGAACCGTAATCGCGATCGACCACTACGGCGTATCGGCTCCCGGAGACGAAGTCATGAAGAACTTCGGCTTCACGGCGGAACATGTCACGGCTGCCGCGCTCCGGTTGCTGGGGCGCAACGATGAAGCAAACCAGGAATTTGGTGGCGAAACAGCCTTCGCGCCAACCGGCCCAGCGGAAGGTCACTCGTGATCATTGCCACTTACCGGAAAATATAACCGGGCTTCCTGGGCCGGGCTTCAGCTCGCACAAAGAGAGGTTCGTATTCTGCGCTCGTTTCGCAATCGGCCCGCTCAGCGCCAGAAACGATGTTTAATGCGTGGTTCGTCTTCCATGCCGGATATGTTCCCCGGGAAGCGTGTCATGTCAGTCGCTGAGCCATACTTGCTTGTTGGAGATGAATGAGTCTTTGTTGCCTCTGACGAGTCCAGCGCGTTTCGGAGTGTATGGCTGGGGAATTGTCGCGCCCAAATCGCCCAACGTTGACGCGTTCCGGCGAAATCTCGCGTGCGCGCAAACGTGGCTGGCTCCCTTCAACGGTTTCGGTCCCGACAATTTTCTGGTCGGCAGGCCCGAGTTCGATTTCGCCGATTACGAAACCTGGATCAAGCGCCGCTTTGCCCCGCGTCACTACCAGAAGCTGAAAGAAAAGATGGGAATGCCGTCGCTTTATGCCGTCGGCGCTTTCATTCAGGCGCTCGGGCAGAATCCGGGTATCGAAGACGAGCTGCGCGCGCTTGGCAATCGGGCGCATGTTTATGTCGGCACCGGTCTCGGGAGTCTCGATACCACTTATAAAGCCAGTGTGTCTCTCTACCAATCCCAGAAACGCTGGGATGCTTTCTGGGCCGCGGCGGAGCGCAACTCGGAACTGCGCGACAACCGGCACGCGTACCCGGACGCGCCGCCTGAAAGCGATGCCGAGGAGTGGAACAGCTTCTGGATGGCGCAGTCTCCGGAGCTGCGCGAGTATCTGGCGGAACTTTCCGAAATCGACGGCCTCAGCATCCACGATGGCGATGTCGCCTCAGCCAAGCTCCATCTGATTCGTGAAAAAGAAAAGCGGCGCCTGAAGCTCCGCGAGAAGTGGAATACGCCCGAGCCGCCGTGGCACGTCTCAGCGGACCTCCTCTGGAACATCCACAACACCCCCGCCGCTCAGATCTCGATCCTCGGCGGCATCACCGGGCTTTCGTTCGCGCCCGTCGCCGCCTGCTCCACATTCGGCGTGGCGCTTGGCCTCGCGCAACGCGCCATACAGTCGGGCGAAGCCAAAATTGTGGTGGTCGGCGCGACGGATCCGCCGCCGCATCCCCTCACCATCGGCTCTTTCTACAATGCGCGCGTGCTCTCGGCGGGCAGCGGGGTTTCCTTCCCTCTGACAGGGTTGCATGGCACCCACATCTCCGGCGGCGCCGTCGTCTGGATCGTCGCGGACCACGACTACATGCAGTCGAAAGGCTTCGCCCCGCTGGGCATGGAGCCCGTGGCTGTCGGCCTCAGCTCCGATGCCGACCACATCATTACCCCTTCCCTCGAAGGTCCCAAAGCGGCCATCCACCAGGCGATGGCCCGGGCCGGCGTGCCTCCCGACCGGATCGGAACCTGGGATCTGCACGCTACAGCCACACCCGGCGATTACTCCGAAATGCTGACGCTGCGATCCATCCTCCCCGAATCCGTAATCGTTACGGCGCGTAAAGGAACGTTCGGACACGGTATGAGCGCGGGCAGCGGCTGGGAGCTCACCGCGCAGTATATGGGGTGTGAACAGGGGCAGCTGTTTCCCACCACGCTCACCACGGAAAATCTGAATCGCATGATCGCGGACGTACACGATTGCTTTGTGTACGATCGACCCCGCGATTTTCCCGATCTGCCAGCCGGTAAGGTCTCGATGGGTATCGGCGGCATCAACGCCTGCGTCATTTCGCGGCCCTGGTCGAGCTTATAGAGGTGCCATTGTGTAGCCGCCCACAGTCGCAACGATTGCCAAATCCTTTAAAATGGTTAACGCGCTTTGGATCGATCCAGGCCCTCCTGCTAACATGAATTTCGTCAGGTTTCGGGCTCCGTGCAATGGGCGGCTGCAAACCCCGCCAGGTCTGGAAGGAAGCAACGGTAGTGGCTTACCCCGTGTGCCGCGGATTACCCGAAGCCTGGCGTATCGAGATTTTCGTCCCGCCCCATGTACCAGGTAATCGCGCGTAAATACCGTCCGCAGACCTTCGACGATGTTCTGAACCAGGAGCACATCAAAACCACGCTGCGGAACGCCATCGCCCAGAACCGCATCGCGCACGGCTATATATTTTCAGGCCAGCGCGGAACGGGTAAAACAACCACGGCCCGCATCATGGCCCGCTGTCTCAACTGCGCGAAAGGGCCGACCGACCAGCCTTGCGGAACGTGCGCCAGTTGTCTCGAAATCACGGCGGGCGGATGTGTCGACGTCATCGAAATCGACGCCGCGTCGAATCGCGGCATCAATGAAATGCGTGAACTGCGCGAAAATGTCCGTTACCGGCCGGCGCGCGATAAATACAAAATTTTCATCGTCGACGAAGCCCACCAGATCACGAGCGAAGCTTTCAACGCGCTCCTGAAGACCATTGAAGAACCTCCGGAATGGGCGGTCTTCGTGCTCTGCACCACCGAGACGCACAAGATCCCCGCGACCATCGCCTCGCGCTGCCAGCACTTCAGTTTCCGGTCCGTCGATTTTAACGATCTGATCGATCGAATGCGCGAAATCTGCGTCCAGGAGGGCATCGAAGCGGACGACGAAGCGCTCTCCGTCATCGCGCAGTCGGGCGAGGGCTCGGTTCGCGATTCGCTCTCCGCGCTCGATCAGGCCATAGCCTGCTGCGGCAATAAACTGGACGCCGACCAGGTACGTTCGCTGCTGGGCGCGTTTTCTCTCGACGCCATGGCGCAGGTTTCGACGGCGCTTTCGAAATCCGATGGCGGCGCGGTGCTCGCGCTGGTCGATGAACTGGAACGGAACGGCGGCAGCCCGCAGCACTTCTCGCGCGAGCTTTCGCGCTATATACGGAATCTTCTGGTCACGAAAATTTCCGGCGGCGATACGCGACTGGTGACTGCGAGTCCGTCGGAGCGCGCGCAGATGGCGCGGATTGCAGCCGATTTCAGCGAGGAAGATCTCACTCGTTATCTTCAGCTCTCACTCGATCTTTTTCGCGATCTGCAATTTTCGCTGCAGCCGCGCTTTCACCTCGAAATCGGTCTGCTGAAGATGATTCAGGCGGGCAAGCTGGTCTCGATTGAAGAGGCCATCGCGTCCCTGGGGTCCTCATCCCTGAGTCCCGCGCCCGCCAGACCGGCGCCGCCCGCGTCCGCAGCGCCTCCTTTATCACCTCCTCCGTCCTCACCTCCCCCGCGCACGGGGCCCTCGCCGTTTGAGATGGATCGTCAGAAGAAGGCCGTTGCCCCGGAGAAGGCTGTCGAGCCTGTTTCGAGCGCTCCCCCCTCGGCCACGGACGACTGGCGCTCCAGACTGCACGCCGCGATGACCGAAACGGGCCTGGCCTTCTCGGCCGACGCGATTGCCCAATGCGAAGCCTCGCTCGTCAATGGCGAGCTTCAGATTGTGGCGCCCAAACAGTTCCAGCTCGATCTGGGCCGCGATGAAATCTCGACCGCGCTCAAACACCTCGGCCACCCCACCCTTCGCTTTAAGGTAAACTTCGGCGAGGTGAGGAGCGGAAAGAGCCCGCTCGCCGCGATTGAGAAGCCCGCCGCGAAAGAAGACGAAGTAACGGAGCGCGCGCTGGCGCATCCGGAAGTGCAAAGATTTCGAGAATTGTTCGGCGGCGAAGTCCGCACAGTCCGCAACCTGAAGGAGCCCTGGAACGAATGAAAATGCCCGGAAACATGCAGGCCATGATGCAGCAGGCGCAGAAAATGCAGGAGAAGCTGCAGGCCGAAGTCGCGCTCATCCGCGTGGACGGCACCGCCGGCGGGGGCATGGTCTCCATTACGATGGACGGCCATAAAAACGTGCTCTCCGTAAAGATCGATCCCGAAGTCGCGGGCGACGTTGAAATGCTGCAGGACCTCGTGCTTGCCGCTGCGAACGACGCCACGAAGAAGGTCGATGAGGAATCGCAGAAGAAAATGGGCGGCATGCTCGGCGGCATGGGCCTGCCTCCCGGACTGTTCTGATCCGTGCCTGATTTCGCGGAGCCTCTGGCGCGGCTGATCAACGAATTCAAACGTCTGCCCGGCATAGGGCAGAAGTCGGCGCAACGCATTGCGTTTCACATTATGCGTTCCAGCCGGGACGATGCCGATCAGCTTGCCCGCACGATTCTGGACGTTAAAGACAAGCTCACGATCTGCGCGATCTGCAACAACATCAGCGATGCGGAGCTCTGCCAGTATTGCCGCGATCCGCAGCGCGACCAGCGAGTCGTGTGCGCCGTGGAAGACCCGAACAACATCGTCGGCATCGAAGTCACGCGGCAGTACAACGGGCTGTACCACGTGCTCGGCGGGGCGCTCTCTCCGCTGCGAGGCATCGGGCCGGAACAGTTGAAGATCAAGAGTCTGGTGGATCGTATCTCAAAGGGAGCGATCGAAGAGGTGATCGCGGCAACCAACCCGACTGTCGAAGGCGAGGCGACGGCGGTGTATCTGTCAAAACTTCTGAAGCCGCTCGGCATCAAAGTGACGCGCATCGGGATGGGCGTGCCGGTGGGGAGCGACATCGAATTCGCCGACGAAGTCACGATGTGGAAAGCAATGGAAGGCCGCCGCGAAATTTAGTCCGGCGTTCAGCCGATCAGTTCTGTGATTCGGTCCGCATCGTTGGGTACCACTACAGGCCGGTTGCCGAAGTTCGGAGTGATGGGGCAATCGCCTGCGCTTTTCAACTGGCCGGTGTGATACCGATAAATGTAATCGGGATCTTTGAGGACGTTACCCGTAAGGACCGCAACAACATCCGCGCCCGGGTCCATCAGGCCGGCCGCCGTGAGCTTGCGGATACCGGCGAGTGTCGCGGCGGAAGCCGGTTCGCAGCCGATGCCGCACTGCCCGATAATCGCCTTCGCATCGGCAATCTCCTGTTCATTGACGCGTTCCACCAGACCGCCTGTCGATTCCAGCGCGGACTGCGCTTTGGGCCACGATACGGGATCGCCGATTTTGATCGCCGTAGCCAGCGTATCGGGATGCTCGTTGGCGATAAAGGGATCGCGGCCGCCCTTGCGCATGTATTCGTAAAAAGGCGACGCGCCCTCAGCCTGCACGACCGCGAGCCGCGGCAGGCGGTCAATCAGCCCGAGATCGTGCATCTCGCGCAGACCTTTGCCGAACGCCGACGTATTTCCGAGATTGCCGCCGGGCAGGACGATCCAGTCCGGCACGCGCCAATCGCGCTGATCCATCATCTCCACGACAATGGATTTCTGTCCTTCAATGCGGAAGGGGTTGATCGAATTCAGCAGGTAAATTCCCAGTTTTTCGGCCAGCACGCGAACCAGCGCCAGGATCTGGTCGAAGTTCGCATCCACCTGGAATGTCTTCGCGCCGTATTCCAGCGCCTGGGCCAGTTTGCCGTAAGAGATGTTGCCGTTCGGAATGAAAATCAGAGGCTCGAGCCCGCCCGCGCTTGCATAAGCCGCCATTGAGGCGGAGGTGTTGCCGGTGGAGACACAGGCCACGCGTTTCATGCCGAGCCGGCGCGCCTGCGCCACGCCGCCAGTCATGCCGTTGTCTTTGAACGAGCCTGTGGGATTGAAGCCCTGATGCTTGAACGTGATGTGTTCGAGCCCGCCATACCGCGCCGCCAGCGGCCCGCTCAGCAACGGCGTGTTGCCTTCGCGCAAAGTCACAATGTGGCTTTTGTCCTCAACAAAGGGAAACAGCTCGCGATAGCGCCAGACGCCGCTTTGATCGAGAGGCGCGTTCGACATCCTTCTTTCGCGCCAGGTGCATTTCAGCGTGTCGGGGTCGGGGGCGCCGAAGTCGTAACGCGCCTCCAGAAGACCGCCGCATTGGGGGCAGTTGTAGAGCACTTCCGTGATGGCGTAATGCGCGCGGCACGCGCTCTCGATACAGACCAGATCCGATGGCATGAGGAAACTACGATTCTAGCGTCTCGGCTCAGCGGCGCAGTCAGTTGAATCCGCTTGACCGGCTTGCCTACGTCGGACGGAACGGGATGGGAGCGCTGAGATACGAGCCGGACCGCAGCCAGGATGCCGACACTGAGGCGCGGCTGGCGCTCGATCGGCTGGCCGAAGAGTCCGCGATCATGCTCACGGGAGAGAGCGAGGAGGTTTTCGAAGAACTGCTCCGACTGAGCGGGTCTCCGCGGGCACCCGGCCCAAGATCGTGGCGCAGGTCAGCGCGGACAAGAAAAAGATTGTTCACGGCGCGGCGGCACTGAGGCCCGGTTTCGAGCACTGGATGATCAAGTTCGCCTCCCCGGAGGACCCGCGCGATATAGGAGCGATCGAATATGCCTACAGTCTGATGGCGCGGGATGCCGGCGTGGAGAAAGCCTATGCGCTCTCGTGCTTCAATGTGTTGGCACATAACCGCGATGATCACGCCAAAAATTTCTCGTTTCTGCTGAGTGATGGGCGAAGGCCGGAATCCCGGGCCGGAACATTTAAGAACGCTTGGGCAGGAACACAACCTGAAGAAAGCGCACCAGATTCTGGCCAGAGTGAGAAAGGCCATTGCGCGCTGGAGCGATCATGCCGCTGAAGCGGGGGTGAGTAAAAATCAATGGCGATCATTGCGGAACGCATCTCAATAAGTCACTAAATCGCCAGCTTGCGGGTTTTGCATACAAGCATCTTTGCAGGGCTATCAGATTTATCTATTTAGTCAGCGCCGGACATCGGTGATATATTCACAAAAAGACTAACAACGGCTTTAGCGGAGGCTTAAGCGCGCTCCCGTCGTTGCAAGCTTTTCAGACGTCGATATTATCCGCGTCGGCTCCCGCCTTGTTCGCGGCTGTGTGCCCGATTCATCCACACTCCTGGCGGTCGAAGCGCCGGTCCCCGACTCAGCACACAAACAAGAGAGCCCACCGATTGGATGGCATCCAGCAGCCACCCTGGGCTGTCATTTTCTGAGGAGAGGAGATCGGATATTCCGCGCCGGACCCGGGATTTTACGGAAATCCGCGACGTGTTCTCCCGGGCACGCCAATTCGCAAATGACAACTCTGAACCCAGCTCGCCTGACAGCACCCGTGAAAAAATACGTTAACGCCGATCCGTATGCGTGGCCCTACAATGGCGATCTGCGGCCGCAGAACACCGTCTTTCTGGTCATTGATATGCAATCGGATTTTTGCGGCCTGGGCGGATACGTCGACAAAATGGGTTACGACCTTACGCTCACCCGAGCACCGATCGCACCCATTCAAAACGTACTGGCGGTCGCGCGGCAGAAGGGGTTTCACGTTATGCACACGCGCGAAGGACACAGACGCGATCTTGCAGACCTGCCGGAAAATAAACGCTGGCGCAGCCAACGCATTGGAGCGGGTATCGGCGACCCAGGGCCTTGCGGCAGGATTCTGGTACGCGGCGAGGAAGGCTGGAACATCATTCCCGAGCTACAGCCTATGGCCGACGAGACGGTGATCGATAAACCGGGCAAAGGCTCTTTTTACGCGACCGATTTCGACATGGTGCTGCGCAGGAGGGCGATTCAGAACATCGTGCTCGCCGGCATTACGACCGACGTTTGCGTTCACACGACGATGCGCGAGGCAAACGACCGTGGCTATGAGTGTCTGGTGCTCTCGGACTGCACGGGCGCGACGGATTACGGGAACTATCTATCCGCGCTGAAAATGATCAAAATGCAGGGCGGCGTCTTCGGCGCGGTAGCGGATTCCCAAACATTTATTGAGGCCATCGCATGACAACCACAGCCACCATTGCAGTAGAAGCCGAACCTTACTCGTTTGAGTTCTCACCCGCGACCTGCGCGTTGCTCATCATTGACATGCAACGCGATTTTCTGGAGCCGGGCGGCTTCGGCGAGATGCTCGGCAACGACGTCTCGCTTCTGCGCCGCACCATAGAGCCGAACCGAAGATTGCTCGCACTCTGGCGCGAGAAAGGCTGGCAGGTGATGCATACCCGCGAAGGACACCGCCCGGATCTCGGTTGCCTTCCTCCCGCTAAAAAGGTTCGCGGACGCTCCGCGACCACGATCGGCGATCCCGGGCCTATGGGGCGCATCCTGGTTCGCGGCGAAGCGGGACACGACATCATCCCGGAACTGTATCCGCAATCCGGCGAGGCGGTCATAGACAAGCCGGGAAAGGGTGCGTTTTTCGCGACCGACCTGCACGCCATTTTGCAGAACCGGGGCATCATGCAGTTGATCGTCACGGGCGTCACGACGGAGGTCTGCGTGAATACGACCGTGCGCGAAGCCAACGACCGCGGCTACAACTGCCTGGTGCTGGAGGATTGCGTTGGTTCCTATATCCCTGAAATGCACGACGCCGGATTAAAAATGATCAAGGAGCAAGGCGGCATCTTCGGCTGGGTATCGCTTTCCGATAAGGTTCTGGCCGCGGTTGCATAGCCGGATGGTATTCCCAGACTGCCTGCAGAAAGATTGAAAGATATTTGGTAGTTAGGCTACACTGACATCCAAGACACGCCATGTAGACGAGTCTTTCCTACTTTCCCCGTAGATTATCTTCCCACCGTCGGTGAAGCTCGTTAAACGGCAAATTATCACTCCCGGCGTGGTGGCGGGTTATCGCTCGCGACACTCCTGGCATAAATATGCGAAGAGAAATCGAGGAAAACACATGAACGCAAAAAGTCAGATCTGGGTGCCTGGAGACTGGAACGCCTTCTTCGGCTTCGGCACGAATATTCTTGTCAATCTGCTTACTCTCACAGCGTTACTCCGTTTTGTGTTGAAAATGCCTGCCGACCTTGTTTTCGGGCGCATCCTGCCGGCAACGGGCCTGATGATGTGCCTGAGCACGTTTTATTACGCCTATCTCGCCTACCGACTGGCAAAGAAGACGGGCCGCACAGACGTGTGCGCGCTTCCATCAGGTATCAGCGTGCCACATATGTTCATCGTTACGTTTGTGGTGATGCTTCCCATTGCGCTGAAGACGGGGAATCCGATCAAAGGCTGGGAAGCGGGACTGACCTGGGTGTTTGTGCAGAGTTTTGTCCTGATGGCCGGCGGATTCGTCGCGCCGCTAATCCGCAAAATCACTCCGCGCGCCGCACTGCTGGGCACGCTGGCTGGTGTCTCCATTACGTTCATTTCCATGGCGCCAGCGCTGCAGATGTTTATGACGCCGGTGATTGGTATCACTTGTTTCGCTATTATTCTGCTGAATTGGTTCGGCGGAGTGAAATACGGCAGCATCCCCGCAGGACTGGTGGCGATTGCGGCTGGTTCGCTCATTGCCTGGGGATCGACGGCGTTAGGGCTGAATTTCGGCGGGATGACCTCCGCAGCCTTAGCCGAATCGGTATCAAACTTCGGTTTTCACGTTCCGCTTCCAGCGTTTTCGTATGTATTTGACGGGTTCCAGTACCTGGGTACGATTCTGGTCACCGCGATTCCTTTCGGTATTTACGACCTCGTGGAGGCCATGGATAACGTTGAGAGCGCGGCAGTGGCCGGCGATAGTTATCCAACGACCCGCGTGCTCACGGCCGATGGCATAGTAAGCCTGATCGGCTGTATGATGGGCAACCCGTTCATCAACGCGGTTTACATCGGTCACCCGGGCTGGAAAGCGATGGGCGGCCGTATAGGCTACTCGGCAGCAACCGGCGTCATGGTAATTGTGCTCTGCTGGTTCGGTACCATCTCTGTTATTTCGGCTATCATTCCGGTGGTCGCGATTCTGCCCATTCTGCTTTACATCGGTATGCTGATCGGTTCGCAGGCATTCCAGGAAACGCCGAAACGCCATGCGCCAGCCATCATTCTGGCTATCGTGCCTTCGATTGCAAACTGGGGTTTGACCATGATCAACAACGCGCTGGCCGCGGCGGGCATCCTGACGGTGTCAGACCAGCTCGTCAGCGGAATGCTGAGCCAGGGAATCTTTTACCGTGGCCTTGAAATACTGGGCGGAGGCTCGACGCTCGGCGGATTGATTCTGGGAGCGACAGCGGTGTGCATCATCGACCACAAGCTGTTGAAGGCGGCTGGCTTTACGCTGGCTGGCGGCATCCTGACGTTTTTTGGCCTCATGCACGGCTCACAGGTTGGCATCGCGCAGTCTCCCATGGTCACTACCAGTTATTTAGTCGTTTCGGTGCTTCTGGTTGCGTGCGCAAAACTTGCCGCGCCCGCAGTTCAGTCGGACATCTACGAACACGCAGGCGAGATGAACGCGGAGGCAGCCTCCGCCTGAATCAGCTCTTCAGATAATTTCGCCACCCGCCCAGGGTTGTGATATCCTGGGCGCCCTGCAGAGCGTAAGGTTCGCAGATAAAACCTTTTACGATCGACCCGTCCGTCAGTTCGAGGTTCCCAATACCCATGGGCGGAGGGACCTCGGCCACAAAGGAACCGAAGGCTTCCTTTGTCAGTTGCCACACTTCGACTTCGATTCCGTTTGGCTGCGGTTCCGCCACACGAAGCAAGCCCGGTTTCGGCGGCACGGTGTCAGCTAGGGAGAAGAGGCGGTAATTCGGCGCGGTTGTGGTGGTTCGCAACAACGATGCGCCGCGACTGCTGAGCTGGTGGTTCAGAGGCTGCTCTGTCATGTGCGCTCCGACGACCGCGAGTTCGATGCCGGTTGCCCGTTGCAGGTAATTGGCGGGCTGAGATCCCTCCCACCAATGCGCCAGGCGCAGCAGCTTCGCATCGGAAAAGGCCGGCCCCACGAGCATCACGCCGAAAGGAAGACCGTCCTCCCGCAAACCGGCAGGCACTGCTATGGCGCATAAATCGAGTAAGTTGGCGAAGTGGGTATAAGTGCCCAGTCTGGAGTTGAGTTCAACCGGATTACGGCGGATTTCCTCAATCCGGTAGATTGTCGGCGCCGTGGGGAGGAGCAGCGCGTCAACGCTTTCGAATATCCCGTTCACAGTGCTTTTTAGCTCCTGCAACTGGTATTGGGCGTTGAATACCTCTACCGCTGAGTATTTGGCAGCACCAAGGATAATGTCGCGCACGACAGGATCCAGATCGCTTTCGGGCCGTGAGGCTACAAACGAACCAAGGGCGGCGTAGCGCTCAGCCACAAAAGGACCGGAGTAAAGTAATTCGGCCGCGCGCTGAAACGGAGTAAAGTCGACTTCGGCCAGCGTCACCCCCGAACCAGAGGCGCACGCCCGAACGACCGCCCGGCGCCAGCAATCCGCGGCCGCTTCGTCTCCGAAGAACTGCATCTGGTCATCGCGCGGGATACCGATTCGGGGGATGGAGAAACGATCGCACTGCTGTTGCCCGGATCGCGAGCCCGAGTCCAATTCGTCTATGCCCGCGATCGCTTCGATCACCCGGGCGCCCGTTTCAATGTCCGGTGAAAAGACCGACATGCAATCCAGAGATCGACATGCAGGCACAACCCCTGCGAGGCTCACCAGGCCGCGCGTCGGCTTGATGCCCACGATTCCGTTAAAGGCCGCCGGGACGCGGCCCGAGCCCGCGGTGTCGGTACCGAGAGCAAAACATACTTCTTCTTTCGCGACCGCCAGTGCCGACCCGGAACTGGAGCCCCCCGAAATATAGTCGGGATGATAGACACTGGAGCAGGTTCCGTACGGCGAGCGGGTTCCCACGAGACCGGTGGCAAACTGATCCATATTCGTTTTGCCGATCAGGATCGCACCGGCATCCAGGGCCTTCTGAACGGCGGTTGCAGTTCGCTGCGGCATGTAGGAGAAGGCGGGACATGCAACGGTAGTGGGAAGCCCTTCCACATCGATACTGTCTTTCACCGCAAAGGGGATGCCGAAAAGAGAGCGGTCGGGGGACCACGCTCCAAGTTCGCGGGCATATTTCAAAGCGGCCTCTTCCGGAACAAGACAGATCCAGACATGATCATCCCCCGCGGCTTTGATCCTTTGATAAAGCAGGCGCACGATATCCTCGGGACAAGAGGCACCCGATTCATACTCTCGTCGAAGATTCTGAAGACTTACCAGCATAATCTGAGAACTCATTGTATCGGCCTGCAGGCGGCGTTGTGGTTACGCATACGCCGCCGTCGCGCAACCCCATGAACTCTCACCAGGTTAGCTATAGCCACAACTGGAAAAGCACTTTCCTGCATGGTGCGTAGTGACGCCGGGCCGGCTTCACAGGTGTGCTCATACCCGTGAACGCGTGGGACACCACCGGGACTTGCAGGGTTCTGTCAATGCGAATTGCTTTGGAAGGTAATAAGAATTATCTATGACGCGCCGCTGGATTGAAATGCTACACTTCGGGATCATCCAATCAGCCACGTCCTCGTCAGACGAAATTGCCGCCCCGCCGACGGCTGTGTTTCACTGAGCTCGTGACTGGCCGGTGCTCCTCCCGGGCGCCTGTCGCGAAGCTTACGTCGGAACACTGTCCCCGTCGATTCTGTTTGTAACCCATAAAAATACACCCGGCGCTATGTGCGCCCAGAATAGGATACAGAATGATCAGACGATACGTTCGCGCAGAACGCTGTGTGCCCGTTTTTCTTTCCCTCCTCAGCGCTGTTGTGACGATTCCGCAGTCATGGGCGCAGACAACCCTGGGACCGGTTACGCTTGGCGCCGGAATACAAACCAGCTTTGTGAATACCAAGCCCACCAGCGGGAAGACCACAGATCAGTTCACAGTCGATCACGCCCGTCTTTACATCAGCGGACCAGTGACGGACAAGATCACCCTCACGTTCAATACGGACTATGACAGCTCGCAGAACAAACTCGGTATCATGGACGCGATCGGGCAATTCGCATTCTCTCCCCATTTCAACATCTGGGCCGGTCGTTTCCTGCCTCCCGGTGATCGGTCCAATCTCTATGGCCCGTTCTACTCGAATAACTGGCGTGTCTACACGGATGGCATCCAGGACGGATATCCCATGGTGTTTCAGGGACGCGCTGACGGCGTGGCCTACTGGGGCGAGTTTGCCCATAAGGTTCATCTCTCCGCGGGAGCGTTCGACGGCGCGTCCGCGAGCAAGAGCGCTGACGTAATCGGCGCCGGCCGCATCCAGGTCGATTTTTGGGATCCGGAAGACGGCTACTATCAAAACGGAACTTACTATGGAGATAAGAATGTCCTCGCCATCGGGGTCGCATCTCAGGTTCAGAACGGTCACACTGCATCAACCATAGATTTTCTCCTGGAAAAGAAAGTGCTCAACGGCGGCGCCTTCACCATAGAAAGCGAGCTTTCGGACTACAACAGGCTCGGCGGCTACGGCGGATTCAACGGGAGCTATGCCAAAAGCAAGGGATTCTATGTGCTTTCCAGCCTCCTCTTCCCGAAGGTCGTCGGTATAGGAAAGTTCCAGCTACTTGGCAAGTACGCCAGGGCGGACTTCAGGCATGGTACCGACCTGAGTTACGCTCAGAAAACCACCGAAGTAGACTTCAACTACATCATCAAGCAGTTCAAGGCGCGTGTTATGAGTTTCTATGAAGACACGAGATTCAACCGGCAACTGCCTGGAAATCCTAACTTCTGGCAGTTGGGACTTGGTCTCCAGCTCCAGATGTAAGGCGTGTTCCCATTCAGACTTTAGACTTTCACTTCAGGTACTAAAGAGTTTTCGATTAAACGTAGCTCACTATGTCCGGCTGCCGTATTCATGGCAGCCGGGAATACGGGACTTCGGGGCTGACGTCAGCGTGCAAACACAACAATTCCGTTGGCGGGGATGGTCACCGATGCTGAGCACGGTAAGCCGTCGCGAGGGGGGCCGGATGCATCTATGCCTCCCCCGTTACCCGCCGTAGTTGGGTTCACCCAGTTATCGTAAACATCGCTGTTGAATACCTCGGACCAGTAGCCACCGGCCGGGAAGCCGATCTGATAGTTAAACCAGTTACCATCGTTCAGGCTCGTGACCACCACCACGTCGCGTCCCACACCTTCGACCCAGCGTTGAAAAGCCAGCACACGGTTCTGATCGTTTACGTGGAGGATGCGACATCCCTCGCCGCGCAGCGCCGGTTGGCTGCGACGCAGGCCGATCAATTCGCGGGTGAAACGAAGGAAGTCCGACATCGCCTTGTCGCCACTCTCCAGGCCCTGCCAAAAGATGAAATTGGACGGGTCCGGCGTATCGTTCCACTGTTTATCCTCGAGAATCTCCTGACCCATAAAGATCATGGGAATTCCAGGGGCAGTCAGCACAAGACTCAGAGCCATCCGGCTGCGACTGCGTGCATACCATGATCGCGAGTTGCCGGGATCCGCCAGCTTCGGCAGACGCGGCTCGCGGCCTTTGTAAACAATGTCGTGATTCTCAATGAACTGAACGCTGCGCCACCGGTCGGGCAGGCCCGTGTTGGCGATGATGCCGGCGATGGCGCTCATGCTGACGGAAGCCGAACTCCCGGAGGAAGCGGCCGCGATGGCGTCGCGAATGGTGTAGCGCGGACGATCATGCCACGTGGCGTCAAAGCCGGCCCCGCCATCCGACCGGTCCCTCACGACCGCCGCGTTGACGGGCCAGTATTCGGCGATCTGTATCGCTTCCGGTTTCTTTGCGCGAAGCGTAGCAGTCATGTCCTGGCAAGTGGCCCAGCCGCCAAACCCGTCCATGATGCTGACCTCATCGAAGCGAATGCCGTCGACCCGGTACTCCTCATAGAACAGCTTTGCGTTGTCGATCAGGAACTGCCTCACGCCGTCATTCCAGAACGCAAACACCTGCCCTCCGGCCCAGCCCTGGTCCGTGAAGTACAGGCTGTCGTTGGGGTTGCCCTGCGGCATGCAGTCCAGGAACCACAGGCTGTTGGCGTCGAAACCACCGCCGGCGTGGTTGTAGACCACATCGAAAAGAACTGCGATTCCGTAGACATGACAAACATCGATCAGGGCGCGCAACTGGTTGTCGCTGCCGCGCAACACGTCGATGCCCGCATACCCTTGCTGGCCGGCCTGCGCCAGCACCGTGTTGGCGGCGTTAAAGTACGTCGCGAGCCTGCTCTCGTCGGCCTCGCCGTACTCGTTTTCCGCGCTGAAGTAGTCGACACCGTTGTAACCCAGACTGAACTGGGTCATGAATTCCTGCACAGGCATAAGCTGCACCGCGGTCACTCCGAGTGCAGACAGATAAGGAACGCGACCGATCACATCCAGGAAACCGCCGTCCTTATCTCCGGGAGTGACGAAGTAAGTGCCGACGTGCAGTTGGTAGAGAATCAGATCGTGGTAAGGGGGAGTGCGAAAGCCGGTCTCGTGCCAGGGAAAGCGGAAGGGATTACGAAGGACGCAGTTGGCGGCGGGAAAAGCGGGAAGGAACGTGAGTTCGCGGGCGTACGGATCGCGCTTGTACTGGCGGCCTCCCGGGCCATCAATAAAGAAGAGGTACTGATCGCCATCTTTCAGCCCGGAAAAGAAGCCGGCCCAATGTCCCTGGCCAATCGCGTTCAGCTTAGAGGAATCATCCTGCTTCCAGCCATTGAAATCGCCGGAAGCATAAACAGCCCTGGCGCGTGGCGCCCAGACTCGGAACGTTGCGCCTCCGGCGACTATTGTGCCACCCATGGGCGTGTTGCGGAGGTCTGGCTGCGGCGTCATCAGTCGTACCCGCCAAACATCAGCAACGAAATATCTTCATCGGTCACGTTGAAAAGAGCGTGCAGATTGCCCGGTTTGAGAAGGCTGAAGCTTCCGGACGTCATGGTTCTGATTTCGAAACAGCGCTCGCGCGTGGGGAATTTGCACCAGTCGCCGGTCACCATGATGCCGGCGCCAGTAAGCAGGAAAAATATCTCCTGATTGTCCCGGTGCCGGTGGATGCCGATCCCGCATTCCGGCTTCAGAATGTGAAGATCCATGTAGTCGGTCGCGAAGAATTTCTCGCGTTTGGGACCGCTGTTCTTGTTTCCGTTCGCATCGAACATCCACGGCTCCACGTCCCGGCCCAGTTCCGCGCTGTCGCGGAAACTGAAGTAATTCGAGAGCACGTTGCGGTAGTGCAGGAATCCGAACCCGCCATGGGGCGATTCGCTGACGCCCACCTTCAGGAAGTTATCCCATCCCCGATAGATCATGTTGAACTGATAGTGATAGTTGGCGCCGCCCTTAGAGTCCCACCAGATTTCCGACTTATCGGCCCAGGCGAGCTCAATGCCGAGGGGTAGCACGGGATGCATCGTGTGGCCGGGAGAAACGGTGCGCATGTCGCGGTCTCCCAGGCCCTCACGCGCGAAATCCCCATAGTTACCGGGCACAACGGAAGGGTTAGCGATCAGACCTCCGCGATCCATGGCGGACTTACCGCGTTCATCAAGCTTGTCACGGAGGTCGTTACCGGGATAACCCCAGATTTCGATTTCATAGCGGTCCGTCGCGTCGTTATAAGGAACATCCAGTTTTATGCCCTGGCCGTCGCCCAACCTGAGATAGACTCTGATCGAAGCGCCCAGTTTGTGCCATGCCATCTGGGAGAGCTTCGAATCGGGGCCGCCGCGGTAAGAGAGAAAGAGGAACGGGCCGGTCCAGTCGGCATTGCCCGAGTCGGCGCTCGTGGTGGCCCATCCGCGGGCGATCCAGGTATCCGTGCAGCGAAAGTCTTTGATATTCTGCTTCTGAAAATCCTCTTTGTTATCCTGCGCCCGGGCATCGGTTACATCCCACGAAGAGCCCGTGGGTCCGTACAACCCGAGATAGTCGAAGGGCACCAGGTACTGCACCTGATTCAGCTGATAGTTCTCGCGTTCCGCGCTCAGCGTAACCGATTCGAGAACAGTCATCAAACGCGCCAGCGGATTATTGGGTTTGAAGTCGACTGTGGCTGGTGGCTTGACGGCGAAGACCTTGTCGCCGCTCACGATTTGCATCGGCATGATTCCGTTTCTCCAGATCCTTACGAACTGTGGTATCCGAACGCGACGAAGCGCAGGGGTTTATCGCTGTTCAGGTTGCGAATACCGTGAATACCGCCGCTCTTGGTGTAGATCACGCTGCCCGGCTCCACTTTGACTTCCCTGACTTCCTTCTTCGGAAGCCCGAAGATGTCGACGGTCCTCAGGGGATACTGATTGGACTCGGAAAGTTTCGGATCGTCGCCATCGCCCATGTACGCGATGCCTTCACCCTCGAAAATGTAATAGAGTTCCTCGCTGCCGATATGCTGGTGTGTTCCTTCCACGGTGCCCGGGGGAATGGTAACCTCGTGAAAATACACGTTTGAGCTTCCCAGCTCCCGCTGCACCACCCAACGCATCTCTATCGTGTTGTCGTTCACACCGGCGCGGTTGAAATCCGCCGAAGTGTTTTCCGTCATCGCATTCCTGTAACGCACAGGAAGAATATCCCGGACCTTCTGAAAGAACCAGCCGCGCTGAAAATCGATCAGATAGTTGTCTACGGACACAGTGTTCTCGCCGGCGCTCGGGTTCTGTGTGTTGGGTACCTGGTAAGTCCGGCCGTAGTTGTTGTCCCATTGCGGGTTGCCGATCGTGAAACCAACCGGGATATCCACATCGTTCTCGCGGAACGCCAGTTCCACCTGCCGGATGTTATCCGCATCCGCCAGTGCCGGAGAGAAGGAACGAACGCGTGTGATGCTGCCTTCGCGCCCCATCATAGCGGCGACCTTGACGTCGTGATGTCTGGTGGGCGGCGGCTCCAGATTGTCCCAGATTTCCACCTGATAGGCGTCGATCCAGCTATCGAAATGCAGGCGGACAAGGCCATTCGCATTCCTGCTGGAATCCGCATGCAGAATCCGTACGTTTGCGAGAACGCAATTCTTCAGAAAGCGTTCCTTCTCCCTGGCGAATTCCACCAGGCGTGAGGCGCGGTATTCGATGCGTATGAAGCGGGCAAGCAGATTGCCGTCCATGAAAACCAGCCCTTTCAGCACCATGCTGTCCAGCGCGTTCCGCACTTCATGAACGTAATAGCGGTAGCGCGAACTCCGCGTGGCGTTCAGGTATCGCGCGTGGTAAATACGATCCGGAAAGAAAACAATACTGAAGATCTCGTTATCGGGCGTGTTCTGAATTGCATTGAATTGATCGTTCATGTCGCGCCTCCGGCCCTCTTACAAACGTGTCAGAAGCTGGTCCGCCACACGGAACGAATTCGCTTCGATCGTGTTCGTGGGATTTCCGCTTCCCGAGGTCGGCATAAATGCGCCGTCTGTGACGAAGAGATTGTCGAAGTCCCAGGCGCGGCAATTCACATCGAGCACGGAATCGTTCCGGTCATTACCGAAGCGCGCGCCGCCCAGAATATGGTTGGCAATCCGGACAATACCGTTGGGCGCCAGGTAAGACCCGCCCTTGCCGATGAAACGGACTCTGTTGTCGCCCGCCCCCGCCAGACGCAGAATCTCATCGGCCATTTCCGCATAAGTATCCATCAGGTACCGGTCGTGCGCGTGCCATTGCTTGAGGATATAAGCGACAGGCCTGTTCCACTTATCTTTCACATTCGGGTGCAGTTCTATTCTGTTGTCGCGCTGAGGCACCTGATTGGCCATGAAACTAACGGAAAGGCCCCGGCCGAACTGATCGTCGAAGAAGTTGACGAGCGTTTTGGCCTTCAGGTCGGTAGCAAACATGAATCCGTCCCACAGATTGTCCAGATCCATCGCGCCGTAAGTGCGAAGCATTGACATCGGCAGCGCTTCGTCCGATGTGTTGTTATAAAGCGCGCCTGCCGCCCACAGCTTCTTGTCCTTAAGGAACGCCTCCGTAGCACAACAATCGGTTGCCCAGTCGGCATCGAGCGCGATCGACTTATCGTAGCGGTCTGGCAGCAGGGCACTCGCTCCGCCGAAGCAGTGCGTCATGAAATACCGGCCCAACAGGTCATTCTGATGGATAGCCTTATCGAAGCCGGTGTCGAGCGTGGCGGAAAGCTTGAGCAGGCGGATCGATTCAATCGCGGAACAGGCTACGACGACGACCTTTCCCTGCGCGGAACGCTCCACTCCGGCGGGATCGAGATAAAAGACGCGGTCCACCTTGCCGTTCAGATAAGTAAGACGTGTGGCTACCGAGTTACAACGAATGGTGAAGTTGGGCTTGTCTTTTACCGGAGTCAGTAGAGAAACCCACGTGCTCGATTTCAGGCCCAGAGGGTCGCCATAACGGTTTACGTAACTGGTTTTGGCCGATTCGGGATCGGCAGGAACGGTTCGTCCGCTGGGCGCGTGGTCGCGCGTGATGACGGCGAGAGGAGTCCGGTACGGCAGGATAGGGCTCTGGTTGTTGAGACTCTTCGCCAGTAACTCCATGCCGCGGCGAGCGTACTCGCTGATGCCGTTCGGTGTAAGCGGCGGCTGGTAAACGTCGCGACTGAACGGTTTCTGCTGATTTGCGACCGTGCCGTTGATGCCGACCAGTTCCTCCGTCTTTGTGTAATACGGCTCCATGTCGCTGTACTGAACGGGCCAGTCCCGCGCCTCGCGGCGAATATCGTTATTCGGATCTTCTTTAAGATCAGTGCGGCCTGAGTTGAAAGTCGCGAGCCGGAAGTCCAGAGGAGAGAACCGGAACGACACGCCCCCATACAGTTGCGTGCCGCCTCCGGCCAGTTGGGCCGTATAGCCTTCGAGAGTGGCCTTGTCGCTTCCATCGCCGTCCCGATAGACGTGGGGTTCATCGTTCAGATCGGGCTCGACGTGACTTGAATAATAGGACTGACCATTGTTCGCGACAGGCAGCTGCACTTTTTTTTCCGGCCCGTCTGAGATCAGTTCGTCACGCCTGAACTCGCTGCGGCCATTCGGTGTCTGGCCTTGCGGCCGAATGAGAGGCCCTTTTTCCAGCACCAGAACGGACTTGCCCGCCTTCGCCAGGATATGGGCAATCGGAGCCCCGCCCGCGCCGCTGCCAATGATGATTGCGTCGAATTGGTCGTTCATCGTGACTCCTGATAGGTGTTGCGGTTCGGCGTGAACTTTTAACCGACGTAGTCTTTGTTCACGCCCAGCGGCACTTCGAGCGAGCGTCGCCAGTCGAAAAGAGTCTGCCCCTGGAGGCCCGGACCGGGGGACGGAAGGGTGAACTGCTCCGAAAGATAGGCCCAGCCCGCTGCGCCCGCATTGCCACCGTATTTCGGGTGGCAGAAGGCGCCGGTCGCCACGTGCCGCCGCAGCAGATACAGAAAGAAGCGCGGATTGGAATAACTTCCCAGGTCCCAGCCGGGAACGTTATTGGCTGCCATGTCGTTGTACAGATCGAAATACATATCCCGAGTCATGTGCGCCGGTTCGGTGTAGGGATATCTTTGACGCAGCACCCGGTCGATGATGCGCAGACAGATCTTGTAATCCGCCAAACGGTGGCGTTCCTCCCGCGCGAGAATGTTGTCAATGAAATTCACCTCGCCCACGGAACTATCCATCCGGTAGGCGTTGGGGTACGTGGCATCTTTGTCAGCGCGGTCCTGGTAATCGTAAAAGCGCGCGAGGAAGTTTGCCGCGTCGGTCGTTTCAAAAGGAAGAATTTCCGCCGCAAGCCGGTAAAGCAAATCCAGTTCCCACCTTTCCATCACCACCGGCGAGCTAAAACTGTCCGTTATGAAGCGTGACCACACCGCACCGTTATCAAGGGTCTCCGCTTGTGGGTTTATTGCGTCATTGACCGGAAAAGCGTTGTCGACGATAAAGCGATACCGGTGTACCTGACCCTGCGGCACAACATAAGTCACGGACCAGAAACGGGTAGCCTCGCCTTCGAACACCGCCTGCTTCAGCGGTACAGGACTATACAGTGTCGCAAACGTGCCAATGACGCCCACGCTCGCCGGAGACAGGGTATCGGCGCCCGCATAGATAAAAGTCACGTCGTTGTAATCGATGAACGACGCCGGATCGCTGACACCGGGTGCGCCACCGCCGTAGCTGTCGATTACAGGAAAGCGCCAGGATTCAGCGATATTGTCTCGCAGTTCGGGAGCGCCCGAACCATACGTGTGGCGCCGATCCGTATTGAACCGGGAGAGATATTTCGTGCAGCGATTCAGAATATATTGATCGTCTTTGACGTAGAAATTTGCACCCATAAAGGACACATCAATGCGATTTCAGCTAGTTGTTTCATAAGATGATACCTGCCCGATGGACGTTCGGCCAAAGCTTATTCCAGCGGACGCACAGGCCTTTGTGATCAACCGCCCTTTGACCCGACAGTAGCCGAATCGTCATGGATTCGGGTTACCAGCAGTAACCACGACACTGCGCAGAACGCTTCCTGCGCTCAGTCATGGCATGCTTTGCGACCCGCCGGAATTCTTACCCTGGATAGATAGTTATCAACGGGTCGATGTGGCGGTACGAAAAAATTTGTCGCTGCGAATCCGTGTTCGGGCGTGGAATTTCCCGCGAGGGTCGAGGGACTGTTCCGGCTGCACTATATGGTCTGGTCCGAGCAGCATAAAATCGAGTTCAGCGCGCCGGAGTACCTGAGGAACGTGATCCGCATTATTACCGAGACCGGACTCGAAAACCGAGAATGGGATAGCGGGGGGATTGACGGAAATTGCTATCAAAGCGTTCCGGAATCAACTCGCGAATTTCGGGGCTGGGTCCTTTCCTGCTTCCGGGTGAAAAGACCCGGCGGCTATCAGAAGACCTTCAAGACCGTCTGGCACGCGACTCGGTTAAGCGCTGGCGGAGTTGCTGACGAGTTTGTGACGCAACTCCTCCGGCAGGGGGACGCTAGGTCTTCAAGAAGTATTTCTCAGATGAAGCGGGAAGCGCAGAGCAAGTTGAACCGGAACTCCAATGAAAGCGAGTGGTTTTGGCACAGTTAAGGACAGAAACAGGAAGAAACGATGCAGGGAGATCGATCGACTTTTTAAAATCACGAAGTTTTGGTCGGGGCGGCGAGATTCGAACTCACGACCCCCTGCGCCCAAGTTATCATGGGGCATATCTTTCGTTTAGTAATAGTTGTGCATAAGTGCTTACAGGTCAAAAGTATAGCGCGTTACCTGATTCCCTCTGGTTGCCGTTGAGATCGCTTTAGCAAACGTGGGTATCGAGCTTTCTTCCGTACGTTTTTCCGTACGTTTTTCTATTCATTATTCGCAACTAAACGAAGGAGGCCTGGCGCGCCGTGACTCGCCGTGATATGAGGCCAACATTTGAATCACCGAATCTGGCATGCGGTTACCGGGGTGCGGGTCATCTCGATTAAATCGCTCATTCCCCGCGCGACGGTGTCAGGATCCGTTGTGAGCGGAAACTTTGCTCTGAGCCGACCTCTGCCATTGGACCAAAATGGCTCCCATTCGAGCACCGCCTGTCCGCCAGCCACTGCGTTTCCAGCAAATGTCTTCAATAAATCTGCAATCGGACGCGCATATCAGACTCAAGGTGCAGTTCTGCCCCAATATAATCCTTTCTTTCAATGAATTCGTAGTGCACTGTTATTCCCTGCCACTCGGGAACCGCGACACATCGAAAGTAATGACTTTTGCCGGACGTCCTGATTCCATTAGGTGCACTGGAATCAAAGGCAGCGGTCACTGCTGTTAGTTCCGGGAGTACAAGGCGCGGCGCTGAGGGTCTGCTGTCTTCGGCCTTTTTCCTGAGTTGAGGTCCCTATGAGGGCGATCTGATTCAGGCAGCGCTCTACTGCATTCTGGTCGAAGAGGAGTCTGGTCGGACGCCGCCTTTCATGCGGATTCAGTATGCCGACCGATGGTTTGATGAGCCTTACACTCCCGAGGTGAAACGCTGGGTTCTGCAAGCCTGCGCCGCGCTCCGACATGCGCGCGGCCAAACCGATTGCCACCGATCACATCGGATTGCCGCCAAGTGCCGTAATTGCGGCCAGCGACAGAACTGCAGCGAGGCGCTGTAGGGAGGGGTTCGCTTCCCCGCAGTCCGTTTCGGCCTTTACAATGATGGGTTATTCTGGTAGCACCTTAAAAGGTGCGTTTACAAAGGAGTGGTCCCATGCTTGACATCACGAGCGACATTCAATCGCTGACAACGTTTCGTCGCCGATCCGGCGACTTCATGAAACAACTCAAGAAAACCAAACGCCCCGTGGTGCTCACGGTGAAAGGGAAGGCTGCGGCAATCGTTCAGGACGCCGCCGCCTATCAACATCTTCTCGATATCGCTGCCAGCGCCAGCGCGGAGGAAGGCATCCGTCAGGGTCTAGACGACGTAAAACAAGGAAAGGTTCGACCAGCGAGGGAGTTTTTCGCGGACTTCGAAGCCGAGCATGGCGTACCTCGTTAATATCACTGTCCGTGCCCAGCGCGATCTCGCCCAAATCTACCGGCAGATCAATGCCGACGACTCTGACGCCGCGTTGAAATGGTATCGCGGGTTTAGGCAGCAGATCCTGAGCCTGGAAGAACAGCCGAACCGCTGTCCCGTGACCCCCGAAAGTGACAAGCTCCGGCACTTGCTGTATGGCCACAAGCCGCATATTTACCGCGCAATATACCGTGTCGTTGAGAAGCAGAAGCTGGTGGAAGTGCTCCATA
>JALYHT010000027.1 GCA_030776225.1 Acidobacteriota bacterium
AATCATAGCGGGGGACGCGCAACAGCGGGACGACTTTTCCTGTTGGCAGCACAACTTTATATTCAAAGCTCTTCGCCCGCCTGTGAGCATGCGGATGCAGCGAGTAAATTGTGGCTGGGGTTTCAAAGGCCATCAACCCCACGAGCCGATACCGGTTGGCTCCCGGCTGAATTGGAGGAATCGAAAAACGCGTTCCTTCCGCCTTCTCGCCCGGCGTGTCGGCGAACAGTTCATGGCCGTTGGCTATGATCGTTCCGCTGGCTCCCGATACGCGGTATAACTGATGCTTTGGCGGCTCTGGCGAGAACCACAAAGCTATCTGCGATCGGTCCGTCTCCGGCTTTCCGGTCGCCTCATAGTGGATATTGAAATCCAAATACATATCGGGGCCGGATCTGACGATCTTGCCTGCGTCCGACTGAAACATTTCTATCGAGCTGCCCGGGGTGAACACGGCGAGCATATCCGTCAGACTATGACTGCCATCGGTTTTAACCGCCGCCGAGGTGGTATTCGCGTTCCTTATTCCTAACTGCCTCGCAAGAATATTCAAAGGTTCTGTGTCGTTCGACCCGATCGTTTGCAGAACGCTGACTTCCGTAAGGGCCATGTGATGAACCAGCCTCGGATTACCCGGTCTGACTTCAATCGCGCTGACCCACTTATTCTCCGGGATATCCAGCCTCGCGAGAAAACTCAGGTGGGGTATTTCTCCGCTGGAAGGTGCGCGGAATTCACCCGGCATCGAGATCACCAGGTCGGGATCCCTGCCGTCCGGATGGGACCAGCCACGCGAAGCGACCGGGACACTGCCGAGCTCTGGGCCGGAGCCTCTCGGCGCGCCCTCATCAACCCATTGCGCGATAGCGGCCAGCTCGACCGCGGTCAGCCGCGCGTCGTTGCTGAAATCGAGGCTTTGTTCAGGATCTGCCGGCCACGGCGGCATTTCCCGCGAAAGAACCTTCTGCTTTATGGCTTTCGCCCAGGGTCGTAACAACTCATACGATGCGAACGGCGCGCTGGCTGCGATTCCTGCGGCGTTATGACACTTGATGCAGTGTTTTTGGATTATGGAAGAGATCTCTGCCGTATAGGTCGGAGCGTAATACGCTGTTGCAGGCAGCTTCATCGTAAGGATAAAGCCGATTCCCACAACGCAAGCCGCCCGACCCATTCTAAATCTGCCGCCTTCCCGCAAGATCTACTTTTGCCATACGCGGACCCAGTCGACGTACATCGTCATCTCACTGTTACGCAGACCGCTAAGATCTCCGCTTTTCCAATTCACGCCTTCCTGCATCCCCAGAATCAGAAAGTACGATTGCCTGTCGAAAACGGCATACGTTTTCTCGGAATGAAGAGGTCTGTCGTCGAAATACCACGTGACCTTGCCCGGCTCCCAAAGCACGCCGTAATTGTGAAACTGGCCAAAGTCGGCGCCAGGGTGCAATAGATAAATATTCCGCCCGTCGCTGTTGCTTTCGATTCTCTTGTTGTCCACCCAGTGGTGGATCGTACCGAAGAATGTACCCGGCCGGTCTCCCTGCCCCTCAAAAATATCGAGTTCTCCCGAGTCCTTATGGCCGCCAAAGATGTTCTCTCCCCGAACGCCTTCACTGTCCAGCATCCAGATCGCAGGCCACGCGCCGTTCACCCGAGGCCATCTGGCCCGTGCCTCGAAATAGCCGTAGCGCCAGGCTTTGACATGCTGTCCATCCGGCGATGCCGTTTCTATGGATGTGTTGTCCGATCCCTGATCTTTTTTCCAGGTCAGACCCAATTGCGAATTTTCCACTCGGATGTTCTCTGCAGGAGGGCGCCTGTGATCGAACCACACATTCGCATACCAGGTGTGTTCGCCGGCGGTTCCGGGGCTGAGGTCCAATGAATCGAATTCATCGTGGAAGGCCAGCTTGTATCCGGCCGCCTGCGGCGGCGGAACAAAGCGCTGAGATGCAACCGGCTGGCTCAGCATTATCACGAGAGCCAACACAGTCGCCGGGCGCCAGCCCGCCGACCATATTCGATTTGGTTTTGGATTTGTCATCGCTTGAGGTCATCATTGAATCTCGATCAGGCCAGACGGTACCAGGGCCTTTCGATTTCCGGCTCCTCGTATCCGATCGAAGCTCCGGTGAGCGCCATCGCCGGGTTTATCTGAAACAGACGCCGGGCGCATTCCCCACCGAATTCAGACTGAACGCAGGCGAACGGCGCGCGAAGGTCCGGCGGTCTCCAGTCAACAGAATGCGCGTCGCTGGCGACGAAGTGGACCAGCCTGTGCCTCATCAATTTGCGGCACGCCGCCGACGCCGTTTTACCGAAGGATCCGGTGAAGGACTCCCCCGTCACCTGAATCAGGCATCCCGCACGCACCCAGCCGGCCAGGCGGCCGATATCACTCATCAGCAGCTTGTTCCTTTCGGGATGTGTGATCACCGGCGTGATTCCTATGTCGATCATCCCCTCGAAAATATCGGATGTTTTACCGGGGATGAACTCATCGGGGAATTCCACCATCAGGTAACGCTTGCCGTTGATCGTGAACCGTGATGGCTCAGCCATACAAGCCTGGATGTTATTCAGACTGAGGTGAAAATCGCATCCCCGGTGAATTCGAATCGTGTCTTTCACGATTCCACGCAGGGCATCGATTCGTTCCTCTACGATCGGAAGATCATAGAGGAACTTGAAATCAGAATGAGGAGTCGCAACGATATCCGTGGTGCCGGATTCGGCGGCCATTTTCAGCATGGCGACCGATTCCTGCATGGTCCCCGCGCCATCGTCCACTCCAAACACGATATGGCTGTGTATGTCGACCATTTGTGAAGTCAGAGCCTTTACTGAAAGCCGAGCCCGGGCCGAGTTGCGAGAAACATCAGGGCGGCAAGACAGAATATGACGATAAACGTCGTGCGGTCCTTAGCGGCAAACAGCACCGGATCCTCGTCCATCTCTCCTCTGGCGGTAATGATCCAGATACGCGTGATCCAGTAGAGCAACAGCGGAAAGAGCAGCCACAGGACATTAGGGCTTTGGTAGAGCTGGCGAACCGTATCGCTGTTCATGTAAAGCGCCAGTACCATGCTGGCCGCGAATCCGGAGGCGATACCCATGGTGGTTACCGGGCTCAGATCGCTCACCAGGTAGGCGCGCCGGGCGTTCGTGACCGCGCCGGCTCTCTGCTGGTTGTAAAGC
>JALYHT010000028.1 GCA_030776225.1 Acidobacteriota bacterium
ATCAACCAGCCCATCCAGACGCTTTTCAACAAAGCGCGCTCGCCATTTGCCGACTGTCTGTTTGGTGATCCGCAACGTTGCCGCTACTTCCGTGTTGCTCTTCCCCTCGGCACACTCCAGAACAATCTTTGAGCGCAAGGCAAGAGCCTGCGACGACTTTGTCGCCGCGCCCACCTGCCCAGGGCGGCTATCTCCTCATCCGTGGCCACCAGTTCAGCCGTCGGGCGTCCAGTCCGCATCCCTCACTCCTGGATGCCGTGAACGCAGCTATTTATTCAACGAACTTCTGAGTCATGACACTAGATTCCCGCATCGACTCCGCTGCCGGCTTATACAGTCTCGCCGCGAATCAGGTCTTCCAGTTTCTCGCGCTCGCGGATGACGCGCCACCCGCCGCCTTCGACGAGCACTTCAGGCGCGCGCGGCCGCGAGTTGTAGTTGGAAGCCTGCACGAAGCCGTACGCCCCCGCCGAGGCAATGGCGAGGTATTCGCCGGGGCGCACGTCGGGGAGCGCGCGGTCGCGGGCCAGGAAATCGCCGGTTTCGCAGACAGGCCCCACCACGTCCGCCACAATGGCGGCGCCGTTGAGCGGAGCGTGGTTCAGCGTAAAAATATCGTGATGGGCGCGATAGAGCGACGGCCGGATCAGATCGTTCATCGCGGCATCGACCACGACGAATTCCTTGGAAGGCGTTTTCTTGCGATGCAGAACGCGGGTCAGCAGCATCCCCGCCGGTCCGACGATGGATCGGCCTGGCTCCACCATCACCGTCAGATCCCGGTTGCCGAGACGGGAACGAAGGGCGGAGACGAAATCGGGAATAGCCGGCGCATTATCGGTCGCCTGATACGCGATGCCGAGGCCGCCTCCGAGGTCCACGTGATCGATGGCATGACCGTCGGCGCGCAGCGTTTCGATCAGCACCATCACCTTTCCCGCCGCTTCGAGGATGGATGAATAATCGACGATCTGGGAACCGATATGGCAGCCGACGCCTGTCGCGCGCAGGTTTGCGTAAGCTTTGGCGCGATGGTAAACGGCGGGAGCTTCGTCGATATCTATGCCGAATTTGTGATCCCGGAGGCCGGTGCTGATATAGGGGTGCGTGACGGCGTCCACATCGGGGTTCACGCGGAGGGCGAAGCGCGCCACCACGCCCAGTTTCCGGGCGATGTCATCGATTTCACCCAGCTCCGATTCCGACTCGCAGTTGAAATTCAGAATGCCGCTGCGCAGGGCGAGTTCGATTTCAGGCGCGGTTTTGCCTACGCCGGAGAACACGACGCGCGAAGGGTCGCCGCCCGCCCGCATCACCCTGAACAGTTCCCCTCCGGAGACAATATCGAAGCCCGAGCCGGCGCGCGCGAGCAATGACAACACGCCGAGGCTCGAGTTAGCTTTGACCGCGTAACAGACCAGATGCGGCATATCGCCGAAAGCGGCGTCGTAGGCGCGGTACGCATCGAGAATGGATTGGGCGGAATACACGTAGCAGGGCGTGCCCGCGGCGCGCGCAATGGCCTCCAGATCGACTTCTTCGCAATACAGCCTGCCGCCGGAATAGCGGAACATCAGAGAGAGCTCACTTCGGATTCACCCGCATCATAATCAGAGTCTGGTCGTCGAAACGTTCCGTATTGAATTGATCGAGATCCGCGAAAATGGCCGCGACAATCTCTTTTGGCGAAAGCCCGCAGCATCGCCGAACCACCTGGGCAAGGCGAGTGCGGCCATACTCATCGCCGGTCGGGCTCAGGTGGTCGGAAACGCCGTCCGAAAACAGGATCACCAGGTCGCCGGGCGCGGCCTGGAAAACCACTTCATCGTATTCGCGGTCGGGCAGCAGCCCCAGAGGAACGCCTTCCACTTCCACCTTGAGGATCTCGCGGTCGCGGCACACCATAGGCGGAGAGCCGCCCGCGTTCGACATGGTGAGAGTGAGCGAATCCGCGTGCCAGAGCACCAGCAGCAGGGTCACGTAGCGGGCTTCCACTTTGCGCTGCATAAGCGCGTCGTTGAGCGCCTTCATCAGGTCCGCGGGATTGCGGCGGCGCGGGGCCAGCGTTCTCAACCGGCCGTTCACCATCGCGCCATAGAGAGCGGCGGCCGCGCCCTTGCCGCTCGAATCTCCGAATGCGATGGCGAAATGGGATTCGGAATGCTCGAAAAAATCGTAAAGATCGCCCGAGATTTCCCGCGCGGCACGCATCCCGATGGCGATCTCCAGACCTTTCACCGGAGGCGCTTCCGAAGGCAGCAGAACCGTCTGAAGTTCGAACGCCGCCTTCAGATCTTCCTGCATGCGGCGCTCGCGTTCGCCGATCTCGTAATAAAGGCGCGCGTTCTCGACGGCGATCGATACCGATGGCGCCAGCAGGGTCAGAGTGCGGGCATGATCTTCGGTGAAATATCCGATGCGCTCGCTTTCCAGATTGAGAACGCCGATGACGCGGTCCTGAAAGATGAGCGGGACGGCGATCTCCGACCGGACGCCTGGATGGGAGGCGATATATCGCGGGTCGGTGGTGGTGTCGTGGATACGGATCACCTCCCGCGAGGAAGCCGCGGCGCCGGTGATGCCTTTGCCCAGCGGGATGTTATCGAGGTTAATGCGCTGATCGAAACGACTACTGAAGCGGTGGCGAAGCACGTTGTGCGCCGCATCGATCAGCAGAATGCTGAAAGCGTCGTAATTGATCAGACCGCGCACGCTCGATGCGACCTTGCTCAGAAGCTCATCAATATTGAGTATCGAAGCGAATTCGTTAGAGACGCGGGAGAGCGTCCGGATGGTCCGGTACTGGCGTTCCGCTCGCCGGTACAACTGCGCGTTGTCGATGGCCGCCGCGACGCGACCGGCGATCAGACTCAGCATGGAGCTGTCGCTGTCTCTGAAAGTTCCGGCGCGGATCGCCTGCACGTCGATAATGCCGACCAGACGCTGGCGGGCGATCATGGGGACGCTGAGTTCGCTGCGCACCACGTCCGAAGTCCTCAGATAGCGCGGATCAGTCATCACGTCCGCCACAAGCACGGGCTGCCGCAGTTCCGCGGCTGTGCCCACAACCCCTTCGCCCAGACCGAGAGAGAGGTTGCGCACAAGCTCTTCGCGGTGGCCTACGGCGTAGCGGATGCGCAGGTCTTTCCTTTTATCGTTGAACAGCAGGATTGCGAAGAGGTCGTAGGGAATGACGCGGCGCACGACTTCGGCGACATTGGCGAGCAACTCGTCGAGTTCGAGAGTCTCCGAAGTGAGCGTGGCTACTTCGAGAAGAAAATCGAGCAAATCGCTGCGCTCGCGAAACCGTACGCCCGGTTTGACGCGCGATCCGGCCATGTCAGGTCTTTTCCGTCTGCCCGGCGACCGTCTCTCGCGCGCATTCTTCCACAATACGAACGCCGGCGCTGGCGCCGACGCGGGAAGCTCCCGCAGCCACCATGGCCTGCAGATCGGCCAGGGTCCGGACCCCGCCGGAAGCTTTGACCCCCAGGGATTTTCCCACTGTGCGGCGCATGAGAACGACGTCGGGCACGGTCGCGCCCGCTTTGCTGAAGCCGGTGGATGTTTTTACAAAATCGGCGCCGGCGTCCTGAGAAATCCGGCAGGCCAGCGTCTTTTGACGGTCGTCCAGCAGCGCCGTTTCAATAATGACCTTTACGATCGCGCCATGCCCGTGACTGGCGACAACAACGCCCTGTATGTCGGACCTGACGATCTCCGTTTCGCCGCCACGAAGCGCGCCGATGTTGATCACCATATCGATCTCTTCCGCGCCATCGCGCAGGGCCGCCAGAGACTCCGCGACTTTGACGGGAGTGGTGGTCGCGCCGAGAGGAAATCCTGCCACCGTACAGACTTTTACCGGTGAACCTTTCAAGGCGGACGCCGCCGTTTTGGTCCAGAACGGATTGACGCAGACACTGGCGAATTCGTATTGCAGAGCTTCGGCGCAGACCTGCAGGACCTCCTCCCGAACAGCCTCGGGCTTCAGGATGGTGTGGTCGATGAGACGCGCGATGGCCCGGGGGGAATTCATGCGGGAGGGTTGGAAAAAGCCGGAAAAGACTAACGTAGCATACCAGCGGAAAGGCCAGTCGGGACGGCCTCAGGCCGCCAGTGGGGCCGTACAGAATGCGCAGCGTTTAGCGCCGATCGGGATCTCGCTGAGGCATTCCGGACATTTCTTAGTGGTCGGGTCCGCCGTCGGCTCTCTGCGAGCCCGGGAGATGAGCCCGTTCACCGGCAGGACCACCAGATAATAAACCGCGACCGCGACGATCACGAATGAAACGAACGCATTGACGAAATCGCCCGGCAGAAATTTGCTGCCGTTCACCGTGAACTGAAGCGCGGAGAAATCGGGTTTGCCTGCAATCGCCGCGATGAGAGGCGTGAGCAGGTCTTTTGTGAAGGCCGTAACGACCCCGCCGAATGCGGCTCCGACCACCACGCCAACCGCCAGGTCGACCACATTGCCGCGTAACAGGAATTGTTTGAAGCCTCCAGCCATGTCATGCTCCTTCAAATCACTATATATGCCGCGGGCAGCTCAGGCCGGAAAAGCTCTTTGAATACTAATACGCCCAATAGAAAACAATTATTATGGACGAGAACAAATGAAAATTCCGGCGGGGTATAATGTCATAGTCACACAGGAGCCCCGTCTCTCCTTCTTTTCGCTCAACGCTTGAGCCAGTTTCCCCGTCGCTAACACATATTTTAGGGTTTCGCCGCGGTTTGCCCACCGCACGTTCTGTGGCCAGCGCTTCCCGCGCTTCGCGGCAGGAATACAGAGGGGAAAAGTGTATCGAATCGGCGCTGGTCGTATGCCCAACCCGCCTGTTCACACACAGGTTGCCCTGTATTGAAAAAATTATAAAAAAGAGGAGAATCACCATGAAGATGAATCGACGGACCCTGCTAAGACAAGCAGCCATAGCCACTCCCCTTGCCAGTTTAATCTCGGGTCTCCCGAGTGGCTGGATCGGCACCGCCTATGCGAGTGACGCCCCCGAGACTTCCACGATGCGCTTTGGAATCATTGCGCTTACCGACAACTCATCCATCGTGATGGCGCACGAGCTGGGCTATTTCAAAAAGTTTGGTATCGATTCGATTATCTCGAAAGAAGCTTCGTGGGCGGTCATCCGGGACAAGCTGTCCATCGGCGATAACCAAGCCACGCACATGCTGCTCGGCATGCCGTTCGCTTCGACCATGGGCCTTCTTGGATCCCCCGTGAAGCCAATGGTGATTCCGTGGCTCCTGAACCGCAACGGGCAGGCGATCTCGCTGGCCAATAAATTCAAAGGTGTTGTCAAGACAGCGAAGGACATGAAGCCCTTCGTCGACAAAGCCAAAGCTGCCGGCGAACCGCTGACCTTCGCCATGACATTTCCCTCGGGCACCCACGCTATGTGGATACGCTACTGGCTGGCTTCGGGCGGAATCCATCCGGTTAAAGACGTCAACCTGATTACTAT
>JALYHT010000029.1 GCA_030776225.1 Acidobacteriota bacterium
ACCGTAGCCCGCGCCACCTGTGCCTCCCCGTTCCGGTAATGCGCCAGTTTCGCTGCCGCTTTCGCCCTGGCCTCTTCCGATATTTGTATGTGATTCTGCACGGCCTGCGCGCCCCCGGTTTTCGCGAGACGCGTAGCCACGCCCTTATGCTGAATCACGTTGGTTTTACCTTCGATCGTGGCCACTCCGCTCTGTACGGAAACCGTGAAATGCTCGGCATTGATCTTCGATTTTGCGAACTTCGCCCGGATGGTTCGCTCGATCTGACTGTCGGGAATTCTGCCTGCGTTCGTCACCGGCTTCGCCACCGGTGCTGCCTGACTTAGCCCCGCCCATGCGACGGCCCAAGCCAGCGCGGAGATAAGCTTTCTCACGCTGTTCACAGCCTACAGCAAGCGCGCGGGGAGCGCTATTAGCCACTCCCGCACAGGGAATATCTACGCGTCCCGCAAGTAGAGCCCGCCCTCCTTTTGTCTTACTCCGCACACCCGAACTACACATGTGGCCTCACATGTGCTTCACATAACGGCGGAGGGATGGAAAAGGCCTATCCTCCCTGCGGCACGAGATTGCGAACGTTATTCAGAGCTCAGAAAATATGCCGGGTCGTTCAACCCATTGGTTCTTACTGACACTTTCTCTATCGCGGCTTTTAACCGACCCGCTCCGCGCCCAGACGCTGACGCGCTTCGAGCAGGACGATTCACGCATCGTCTATACGGGCACCTGGTATCCGAACTCGAACTCTCTGGAGAGCGGCGGGAAGTCCACGCTGACCAACCTGAAAGGCTCCCAGGCCATTGTCCTGTTCAACGGCACGGGCATCAACTGGATGGGAACGTCGGACGGCTACTCCGGCCTGTGTTACGTAACCCTCGACGGGGCGCCGGCAACCGTCGATACCTCGAACGCGGCCGGCAACACTTACTACCAGAAAACGTTATTTTCAGTTTCAGGACTTACGGCGGGGCCGCATCGCCTCACCATCGAAGTCATTCATCAGCGTGACGACACCACCCAGGGCTCCTGGATCTGGGTGGACGCTTTCGACGTGCAGAACGGGACGCTGGTGGCGGGTCCGGAAATCGCCGGCGCGGGAGTCGCGGATCAGGGAAATATCGCCGCCAATTATTCCGGCCACTGGTTTCAGGACGCCGGACCGCTTTACAGCAACGGCACGGTGAACGGCGCAGTCGACCCCGGCGCCAAAGTGGACTTCACGTTCAACGGCACCGGTGTGACATGGCTGGGTTTTCGCGACCCATATTCGGGGATCGCGCAGGTCTATATAGACGGCAACCTGCAGGCGACCGTCGATACTTATGCAGGCGCGCAGCAGACGCAAACCCCGACGTGGAGCGTGAGCGGGTTATCCGCCGGAACCCATACGCTGACGATCCAGGCACTGGGGACGCACAACGGCTCGTCGACCGCTTCATGGGTCTGGGTGGACGGGTTTCAGGTTTCCGGCAGCGTGACATCGGGAGCGCCGGCGATCAGCTCGAATGGTTTCGTGAGTGCGGCCTCGTTTGCAGCGGCCCCCAACAACCAGGTGGCGCCGGGTCAGATCGTTTCTATTTTCGGCCAGAACTTTACGGCTGCCACCCAGGTGAACGCGACCGCGATACCGCTGCCCACCCAGCTCGGGCCGCAGAATACATCGATCGCGGCTTGCGGCCACGCGCTGCCGCTTTACAACGTCTTTCCAAATCAGATCAACGCGCAGATTCCGCTCGAATGCGCGACATCGGGAACCGTGACCGCCACCATATCCGCCGGAGGCCAGACCGGAACGCAGACGTTCTCGCTCGCGCCCGCCGCGCCCGGCATATTTACCATGAACGCGAGCGGCACAGGGGACGGCATCATATTGCATGCCGATAACTCACTGGTGAGCGCCGCCCGCCCAGCCACAGCCGGAGAAACGGTGGTGATCTACGCAACGGGTCTGGGCGCCACCAGCCCTGTATTTGCCACGGGAACCGCGGCCAGCATGGCCAACAACACGGTAATGCCCGTGACGGTCACGATCGGCGGCAAGCCGGCGACAGTAACCTATGCCGGCCTGACCCAAACCCTTGTGGGGCTCTATCAGATCAACGCAGTCATACCCGCGGGTTTGACCGGGAGCCAGCCTGTTTTCATCACGGTGGGTTCGAAGTATACGAGCCCTGCCGGAGTGACGATGTCTCTCCAATAGCGTCTATTGAGTGCGTTGAGCAAGCAGCGTGACGCCTTGCGCCGTCGAGCGCCCGCGCAAACGTGTCCTCCATAATGCGTACACCTTGGCTTTGAGTCGAAATCGCGACGGCTTTGTCAGGGGGGAAATAACGCGCAGGTCGAGCGGGATGTATCGCCCTGCCTGTGATGCTGGGCGGCGAAGAGGTTCTTGCCCGAACTAATTAAGGAGAATCCCGGAACTAAGGAGAACCGCGTTCACTGCGGGCGATCAGGACAGCGGCTATTACGGTGAGGAGCACCACGATCAGACTCACAACGATAAATATCTGCCACCCCAACACACCATGATCTTAAACAAAAATGGCCTGAAGGACGAATAAAAAGATCATCAGGAAAAAGTTACAGAAGTCCTGATGCAAACCAATCTTCCACGGTGGCGCGACGCGGTATGCCCGTTTCCACACGGCCCCAGGGTTGCAGGTGAGCGGGAGATGGTGAATCGAATGCGAAAAATCTTAAGCTGCGCGTTCTGGGCGATTGTCTTGCTGATTTCAGCCTCGTCCCAGGCGTCTTTTCTGCGAGCGCAGGGCGCCGCGCCGGATGTGAGCGGCGAACGTCCGGTTTCCTGGCAGGAACTTCCCGCCAATGTGCTGGACGATCAGAAGCACATCT
>JALYHT010000030.1 GCA_030776225.1 Acidobacteriota bacterium
TGCTCCGTCTTCTGCCTGAGGGCCCGGAATATTTTCCGCCGGATCACTACACAGACCAGCCGGCGCGCTTTCTCGCCTCGGAGTTGATCCGGGAAAAGATATTGCGCGCGACGCATCAGGAAGTCCCGCATTCCGTAACGGTGCTGATTGAGAAATGGGAAGAGTTGCCGCGGCTGATTCGTATATACGCCACGATCGTGGTGGAGCGCGACGGGCAGAAAGCGATTGTGATCGGTTCGAAAGGCTCGATGCTGAAGCAGATCGGCACGCAGGCGCGCGAAGAAATGGAAGCGCTCTTCGACACTCGCATCTATCTCGATCTGCACGTCAAGGTGGAAACAGCCTGGCGCGAGAAAGCCGCGTATCTAAACACCGTCGACTGGCGTACAATGACCGGAAGAGATGACACTTAAGCGGATCCTCCTGCCATTCGTTCTGTTCCTTGCGCTGATCACCACTGCTTTTGCGGCGAGCAAGCCGGTGACGGACGACTTTCTGATCGATACGATCCGGCAGAAACTGGCGGCCGACCCGGTGGTGAAGGGCGGCGCGATTGATGTGGTTGTCAAAGACGGCGCGGTTACGCTCAAAGGTACTGTCGAAGAAGACCGGCAGAAGAACAAGGCCGAGAAGATCGCTAAAAGAGTGAGCGGCGTCAGGAGCGTCTCGAACGAACTGAAGATCGCGCACCCCTGACTCTGGCTTTTGTTCGCCACTTCAATTCAACGGCTGCTCCCTCAACGTGACGGCGAAGGAGTGTGGCAGTATGAGCCGCAGATATCCGGAACGGCCGATTCTTGGTGTTGGAGCGCTGATCATCGAGGGTGATCGCATTCTGCTTGTGGAGCGCGGCGGCGAGCCGTTAAAAGGGTGGTGGTCGCTGCCCGGCGGTGTGGTTGAAACTGGCGAACTGCTCGTGGACGCACTGCGGCGCGAGGTACGCGAAGAGACCGGTCTCGAAGTGGGGACGCCGCACCTGATCGAAATCTTTGAACGCATTATGCCCGACGGCAGCGGGGAGCCTGAGTATCATTACGTGTTGATGGATTACGCGTGCCGGCCCGCCGGGGGGAATCTTTGCGCGGCCGACGATGCGAAGCGGGTCGCATGGTTTACCCAGGCGGAACTGGGCGGGATCCGAATCACAGAGGGAACGCCCGCCGTGATTGCGAAAGCGTTCCGGCACATGCGGGAAAATGGTTGACGTGCAGTCAGGCGTCGCAGATTCAGACCAGCCAGATCAATTCCAAGCGGTCACAGCTTTCGCTGATTCGGCGCTCGCGCTGGAGTGGGCGCAGGTGCGGGCACTGGTATCGCGTTACATTGGCGGTCCGCTCGGGGCGGCTGAACTGGCGAAGGTCGAGCCTGCGGCCGAACGGCAGCACATGGAACGCGCCCTTGCAGAGGCAGGGGAAGCTATTCAGTATTTGCGGGCCGCTTCGGCCCCGCAGCCGGCGGGACAAGGGGCGGCCATACGCCTCAACCTGAACGGTCTGCCCGACGTTACGGTGTCAATCCAAAAGCTGCGCATTGAAGGCGCGGCGCTCGAACCACGCGAAATCTTCGACCTGATCGCATTTCTGGATCGCGCGGCAGACGCCGCTTCATTCCTGAATGCAGCAGGTGAGCGGTTTCCTCTGCTGGCGGAACGGGCGCAGGGTATTGGCGACTTCCGGCCTCTGCTCAAAGAAGTGGAAGGCAGGATTCACGCGGACGGCACTGTTCTCGATAGCGCCAGCCCACACCTGAACCGGCTACGCCGGGAGATCGAGAAGCAGAAAAAGGGCATTCAGGATTCTCTCGAACGTTTTCTGCGCGCCAGCCGCAATGACGGCATTTTGCAGGAAGAGTACATCACGATCCGCAATGACCGGTTCGTGGTGCCCGTGATTTCCGGCCAGCGCCGAAAGCTGCCGGGCGTGATCCATGGCGCGAGTTCAACCGGGCAGACCCTGTTTCTGGAGCCGCTTGAAACCATCGACCTGAACAACGAACTGGTGCGCCTGCAGGAAGAGGAATCGCGCGAGGTATTCCGGATTCTTCGCGAATTGACGTCCCGCCTGCGGGTCTATGGCGAGCCGATACGCGCCGCCGCCGGCATTATGGGGGCGCTCGATCTTGTCTTTGCCAAAGGGCGATTCGCGGTCGACTTCGATTGCTCGATTCCGAAGTTCACGGATCGTTTGCATCTGGAGAATGCACGTCATCCTCTCCTGATCGACGTGCTGCGCCGGAGTAAGAAACGGGTGGTCCCGTTTCATCTCACGCTCGATCGCGATTGCCGCACGCTGCTGATCAGCGGTCCGAACACGGGCGGGAAGACGGTTACGCTCAAAACTGTCGGGGTGATCGCGATGATGGCACAGGCGGGGCTGCCGGTGCCCTGTTCCGCAGCCGAGCTGCCGGTCTTCGAGCAGGTGCTGGCCGACATCGGGGATAACCAGTCCATCGAGCAGAATCTCAGCACGTTCTCCGCTCACGTCTCGCGCCTGCGCGAAATGGCGCTCGATGCCACACCGAACTCCCTGGTGCTTCTGGATGAAATCGGTTCAGCGACCGATCCTGAAGAAGGCGGGGCCCTCGGGGTGGCGCTGGTCGATCATTTCAGAGCCGCGGGAGCTTTCACTCTGGCATCGACTCATCTCACTGCCCTCAAGATTTATGGCGCCAATACCAGGACCGTCCTGAACGCTTCGATGGGTTTCGACGAACAGACGCTGGAGCCGACTTATCAGCTGCGGACAGGGCTGCCGGGCAAGTCCGCCGGGCTTGATATCGCGGCCCGGCTCGGTATGCCCGAGGACATCATGCGACGGGCGCGCGCTTCGCTGAGCACGCAGGAAATCGAACTCTCGACGCTGATAGCGAATCTTCAAAAGCGGCTGGAAGATATACAACGTCAGGAACTGATTCTCGATCGGGAACGCGCCGGGCTGATTGCGCGTGAGAAGCAGATCGTTCAGGATGCCGAGCGCAGGGAGGCAGCCAAACTCAAAGAACTCGAAACCCGCTTCGATGAAATGCAGCGCCGCTGGCAGGAGCGCAGCGACGAAATCATGGCGCGCATCGCGGAAACGGCCGAGAAACGCAAGGCCGTCGATGAAGCGCATCGGCAAACCGCGCGCGCCAAACGCGAAATGCGGGAGGATTGGGAGAAGATCGGTACGCCGGCGGGATCCACGGCCAACCGCAAGCTGAATATCGAAGAAGGGACGCGCGTCCGTCTGAAAGGAATCCGCGAGCCGGCGCGGGTACGCCGGGACCTGGGTGGCGGGCGTTTCGAGGTGGAAGCCGGCTTTATGAGAATGCAGGTGGGGGCGGCCGATGTCGAAGAAGTGCTGCCGCCTGTCACCGGCGCCCCGTCATCCAAACTTCCGAAGAACGTGCGCTACCAGCCCGGCCCTGCACTCACTCCGTCTGTGCAGGAGATCAACGTGATCGGCGAACGTGAGGCGGAGGCTATCGAACGCGTGGAGCGGTTTCTCGATTCAGCGGTGATGGCGACCGCGGTCCGGGTCCGCATCGTTCACGGGCACGGCATGGGGATTCTTAAAAGAGCAGTGCAGGACGCGCTGAAGAACAGCCCGCATGTGGATAAATACTACCCCGCTTCCCAATACGAGGGTGGCGCGGGGGCGACCATTGCGGAACTGAAGGAATTTTAGTCTTCGGTTCAGGCCCGGCGGGAGCGGCGGATCAGGTGGTCAAGGCTCCAGGGACCGGCGCCCGCGGCGCTGAGCCAGAGAAAGAAGAAGCAATAGAGAACGGCGAGTTCGCCGCCGTTGGCGATGGGCCAGAGACCGCGCGGCGCGTGGGTGAGGAAGTAGCCCACCGCCATCTCGCCTGAGAGCACGAAAGCCGTGCACTCGGTGAAAAGCCCGAGGATGATGAAGGCCCCGCCGATCGTTTCGAGAAGACCCGCCACGCCGATCATGGAACCGATCGGAGGCGTGTGGCCCCTCAGTCCCCCGAAAGCGCCGAAGATCTTTTGCCAGCCGTGCAGTGAAAAGGTAAAGCCTATGACGATGCGCGCGAGGGAGCGCAGTTGCGGTTCGAACCGTGCGAGAAATTTCATTGGCGTCCTACGAGTTTATACCAGTTTTCTGCCCGCGCACGGCCAATTCGCTGTGGCAAGCCGCATGCAAAGGAGAGTGACGGGGGTGTTTAACGTGAAAAGAGTTCCTATGTTCTGCGCTTTTGTTCTGGGTCTCGGATTGACGGCGGGCGCATATGCGCAAACCGCGGGTCAGGACCTGAAAGATGCGGGCCACGAAACGAAAGAGGCCACGAAGGATGCGGCACAGGGAACCGGTAAAGCCGTGCGCACCGGGGCACGCAAAACCAAACGGGTGGCAAAGAAGACAACCCATGCCGCCGCACACGGCGTGGCCAAAGGCGCGGAGAAAGTGGAAGATAAAACCGAAACTCGCTGAAGCGGGTCGCTGCCTTTCAGGCCGCGCTCATGCGGCGAGATAAGGCGCCTTCCATCAGCCAATGGAGCTGACGGGATTCGAATGGAGATGAACAGTAGTCCGTAGCCCCGGCTTCGAGGGCATTCAGCCATTCCGTGGTTTCCGGGACACGAGTTACGACTATGAACGGCAGGGCCGGTTTTGCCTCGCGGACGCGGCGCAGCAGCGACAGGTACTGCGCCGGTTCGCCTCCGGCAAAAACAATATCCGCATTGTTAAGATCCGTAATACCTATATTCTGAGATTTTTGCTCGACCCGGTGACGTTCCACCACAAGCGAACGGGTGATTTGAGTTGCTGTCGTCTGTTCCAGGCCGATCAGAAATACATTAGCCATGTGTGCCCTGCCTCTCCTTGAATGATTCTCAGCCTGGAGCTCGGAAGGCAACCGGCCTGGGTGCCTCGACACAAATAAATGTCTCATGTTTGAAATATGTAATCCAGTTAATATTCAGTCACATTTAACTTGAATGGGGCGATTACCTACAGATTTGCAGAGTTAAGCGAATTTAACGACGCGTTCAGGGCCGCTTAATATTGAGTTCGTCAATAGAAACAGAGGCAGAAGACAACGCCTCGAAAAGGACCGGACAACTATCATGAAAAAGATCACTTCAGCAGTACTTGGACTCTCTCTGACCCTGGTTGCCGCTGGCCTGTCGTTTGCGCAGACCGCCGCCCCCGCCGCGACCGATACTACAGCGCCCGTGGCGAAGAAGCACGTTAAGAAACACAAGAAAGCCGCCAAAAGCGCCGCCGCCCCGGCAGCCACAACTGCTCCGGCTCCGGCTGTTAAGTAAAAATCCTGCAAAGTTTCTTCCTGGCTGGCGAGGGCTCCGCCCGCATCGGGTGTGACCCTCGCCGTTTTGTTTTCATCGGAGGATTTATCATGAGTCCAGATGGAAAAGATCACTCTGGGCGGGGGCTGTTTCTGGTGCGTGGAGGCGGTGTACCAGGAGGCCGCGGGAATCGTTTCCGTCGTGTCTGGGTACATGGGTGGCAGGGATGCCAAGCCGACCTACACCGAGGTGTGTTCGGGAACTACAGGTCACGTGGAAGTCGTTGAACTGGAGTACGACCCCGCCACGATTTCTTTGCACGAGCTTCTGGAGATTTTCTTTGCCACGCACGACCCTACAACGCTGAACCGGCAGGGCAATGACACCGGCACTCAATACCGGTCGGTTATCTTTTATCATTCGCCCGAACAGAAAGCCGTGGCGGAGGAGGTGATCCGGGAACTGACAACCCAGAAAGCTTTTGCCGCTCCCGTTGTGACGTCGGTCGAGCCCGCGACGGAGTTTTACCCGGCTGAGGATTACCATCAGCGGTATTTCGAGAATCATCCCGACCAGCCTTACTGCGCGTACGTAGTTGCGCCCAAGGTGCAGAAGTTCAGGAAGAAGTTCGCCGCGAGAGTTATCCCGGGCAAGGGCTGATCCGCTGGCGCAGCGCTTGCTTTATGCCGGCTGCTGCTGCGTCATGCAGTGGAGTGTTCCCAGGCCCCAGACGAGTTCGACGCAGTTGATGCCCACCACACTGCGGTCCGGAAAGCACTCGGCAAGAACGCCGAGAGCGATGCGGTCGTTCGGATCGTTGAAAGTCGGTACCAGCACAGTGCGGTTGGCGATGTAAAAATTGGCGTAGCTGGCGGGCAGGCGCTGACCCTCGAACCAAAGCGGCGCGGGCATAGGCAAGCGGCGGATGCGCACAGGGAAATGCCTCAGCAGTTCCAGATTTTCGAGCAGCGGCTCGTAGTTTGGGTCTGACGGGTCCTGTTCAGAAACAATGACCACGGTGTCGGGGTCGGTGAAGCGGGCGAGATCGTCTATGTGGCCGTGGGTGTCGTCCCCGGCGATGCCGTTGCGCAGCCAGAGCACCCGGTCAATGCCCAGGTAGTCTGACAGCATGCCTTCAATTTCCGAACGTTTGAGCAGCGGGTTGCGAGACTGAATCGGGCTGAGAAGGCATTCCTCGGTGGTGAGCAGAAGTCCCGTGCCGTTGACATCCACGCTGCCGCCCTCGAGAACCATCTCGGGCTGCCAGAAATCGGTCCTGGCGAGACGCGGAATGGCGTGGCCGGCGGCTTCATCGCGGAGGTGGTTCTCGTATTTTGCCCAGCCATTGAACCGCCATTTCACGGCCGCTGTTTCGGTTGCGCTTTTTATGAAGAGCGGCGCAAAGTCGCGGGCCCAGACGCGGTCGGTTTCCATAGGATAGAACTCGATGGCTTCCCAGTTGGCGCCGCATTTTTCGAGAACGTTGCGGGCATTGTATTCGACCTCGTCATTCTGCAGCAGAATGCGGACGCGCTCCACCTGAGAGAGCTTGCGAACGATCTCGCCGTAAACCCAGGGGATGGGCTCGAAGCGGCCCGGCCAGTCATCGGCATTGTGAGGCCAGGCAATCCAGGTGGCTTCGTGCGGCTCCCATTCCGCCGGCATGCGGAAGCCTTGCGCGCGCGGGGTTTCCATCAGGCGAGAAACCGGCTGGTGATGCCGCTGTAAGCGTCTATCCGGCGATCGCGGAGAAAAGGCCAGTTGCGGCGGACCTCTTCCATTTGCGCGGGATCGCATTCGACGATGAGGATTTCTTCCTGATCGTGCGACGCTTCGGCAAGGATGCGGCCGAAAGGATCGCTGACGAAAGAGGCGCCCCAGAATTCGAGCCCGCGCTCCGGAGGACCCTCAAACCCCACCCGATTGACGGCGGCGACATAGATCCCGTTGGCGATCGAGTGCGAGCGCTGGATGGTGCGCCATGCGTCGTGTTGGGCCGCGCCGTATTCGGCTTTCTCGGCGGGATGCCAGCCGATGGCCGTGGGATAAAGCAGAATGTTCGCGCCGGTCAGAGCGGCCAGGCGCGCGGCTTCTGGATACCACTGGTCCCAGCAGACCAGGGTGGCGATGCGCCCGAAGCGGGTATCGAACGAGCGAAAGCCAAGGTCGCCTGGAGTGAAGTAGAACTTTTCGAAGAAGAGCGGATCGTCGGGGATGTGCATCTTCCGGTAGAGCCCCGGCAGTGAGCCGTCGGCGTCGATAACGGCGGCGGTGTTGTGATAGAGACCGGTGGCGCGCTTCTCAAAGAGAGAAGCGACTATGACGATACCCAGCTCCGCGGCAAGGGGCCCGAGGCGATCGGTCGAGGTTCCGGGAATGGTTTCGGCAAGATCGAAGAGGCGCGCATCTTCCTCGCGGCAGAAGTACTGTGAACGGAAGAGCTCCTGGAGGCAGACGATCTGGCCGCCCCTGCGGGCAGCTTCGCGGATGAGATCCACCGTACGGTCGAGATTGGAATCCGGATCGAGGTCGCAGCGTGTCTGCACAAGCGCGACGCGGAATTTTGCTGATGCCACAGAAACCATTCTAAGGGTGGGTACAATCAACTCACTTTGGCGGATCTGATTCTGTTCGATATCGACGGCACGCTGGTGAGACGGGCCGGCCCGCATCATCGGCAGGCGCTGGGAGATGCGGTGCGCGCGGTGACCGGCCTTGAGACTACGACCGATGGCATACCTGTGCATGGAATGCTCGACCCCGATATTCTGACGCGAATGATGCTGGCCGGCGGGATGGATTCGCAGGCGATTACTGCGGCCATGCCGGCGATAATTGAAGCGGCACAGGATATTTATCGGGAAAGCGTACCGGATATCAGCGACAAAACATGTCCCGGGGTGGTTCCGCTGCTGGACGATCTTAAGGAAAACGGCGCCACGCTGGCGCTGGTGACCGGCAACTTGACGCGAATCGGATGGCGGAAGCTGGAGCGTGCGGGTTTGAAGCACTATTTTCGGTTCGGAGCGTTTGGAGAGATGGCGCCCACGCGCGGCGGGCTGGCGAAGCTGGCGATCGAACGTGCGCGGAGAGAAGGACTGGCGGATGGCAGCATTTCGCTGGTGGGAGACGCCCCGCAGGATGTGATGGCGGCGCGAGAAAATGGGATTCGCTCGATAGCTGTGCGCACGGGGATCACGCCGCGGGAGGAGCTTGAAGCTACCGCTCCCGACCTGCTGCTGGACGACCTGACCTGTTGGGTAAAATAGGGACAATTTGCCCCACAGCCCTCCGTCGCGGCCATTGAGCTGGCCTCTGCTGTATTTAGCGGTGGCCCTGACGACGCTTGCGACGCTGCTGCTTGAGCTTTCTCTGACCCGGATATTTTCCGTGGTCTTCTACTACCATTTTGCGTTTCTCGCGATCTCGATCGCTTTGTTCGGCCTGGGCGCTGGCGGCGTGCTGTCGTATGTCGTGTCGGGCTGGCGAGGGTCGATTTACCGGAAACTTGGCATCGTGAGCCTCAGCAATGCAGGGCTGGTGCTGGCCGCGCTGGTGTTTGTGCTGACGCGCGGCGCGGAGGTGGGCACCTTCGATTTTGCGCTGATCTATTTCACTATCGCGCTGCCGTTCCTCGGGTCGGGCATCATCGTCTCGATGGCGATTGCGGCCACCATTGAACGGGTGGACCGAATCTATTTCTTCGATCTGCTGGGGGCCGCTGGGGGCTGTCTGGCGCTGGTGCTGCTGCTGAATACGTTTGGCGGCCCGAACACGGTGATTGCCGTATCGGTACTGTTCGCATCGGCGGCGGCGATCTGGTTCAGTCTGGCGGGCATGCGCTCCGGACGCATCGCCAGCGTCTTTGCAGGCCTTGCTTTGACGATGCTGGTGATCGGGAACACAAAATACCATTTCGCCGAGGTGCGGTACGCCAAGGGCGAAAAACTGCAGGACGAGCAGTTCACGAAGTGGAACAGCATTTCGCGAATCGGCATGGGGAAGCGCGACGGCCGCGAGATGATTTTTATCGATGCCGACGCTTCGACCGGAATCGCGGACTTCGATTTCGACCATTTGTCGCAAGCCGATCTTCAGCTTCTGCTGCACCAGGGGCCAGGCATTCCCTACAATCTGAGGCCGGGCGCGAAAACCCTGGTGATCGGGCCGGGCGGCGGCTGGGACGTGTCTCGCGCCCTGGCGTCCGGCAGCCACGATGTCACGGGCGTCGAAATCAATCCGATCATCGGGACGGACATCATGCGAAAGCGTTTTTCGCAGCTCAGCAAAAATCTTTATCTGCGGCCCGATGTGCATCTGCATATCGAAGACGGGCGCAGCTTCGTGCGGCGCAGTAATGAACGATATCAGGTGATTCAGGCGACGCTGGTGGACACGTGGGCGTCGACCGCCGCAGGCGCATTTGCGCTCTCTGAAAATAATCTATACACGGTGGAAGCGTTTCGCGATTACCTTTCGCATCTCACGGACGACGGGCTGCTGACGTTCACGCGCTGGGGTTTTGAGCCGCCGCGGGAATCCCTCCGGCTGGTATCGCTGGCGATTGCGGCGCTCGGGCAACTGGGAGAGCACGATGCGGCGCGGCATATTCTGGCGGGCCGCAGCGGCGGCAAGGCGGATCTGGCGGGATGGGGCGCGCAGGATACGGTGATCGTTTCGCGCAAGGCCCTTTCGGATGCCGAAGCTGCGAAGGCGCGGGCGGCGTTTACGGCTGCCAATATGACCGTGGTGTATGTGCCTGGCGGCCCAACGGATAAGCCGGAGACCAGTGAATTCGGGCAATTGCTGCGGGCCAAAGATCCACTGCAATACGAGCGCAATTATCAATTCGACATCACGCCGGTAACCGACGACAGGCCATTCTTCTTTTATACGGTGCAGCCGCGCGACGTCAGGAAGTTTCTGCTGCACAGCGAGCGGGCCGCGGACGCCAAGGTGAATGTTGCGGTGCCGAAGCTGTTCTCGGCGCTGGCTGTGAGCGTCGTTGCGGTGGCGATTATACTGCTGCTGCCTCCGCTGGTCCTCGGGACGAAGCTTCCGCGCGAAAAATCCGTGCGTTCGTTCCTTTTCTATTTTTTGGCGATCGGGGCGGGGTACATCCTGATCGAAGTCGCGCTGATCCAGAAATTCGTGCTGTTCCTGGGACATCCGACATATGCGCTGACCGTGGTGATTTTCTCCATGCTGATATCAAGCGGTCTGGGAAGTTTCATGAGCCGAAAACTGGTGCGGGATCGAAACGGACGGCTCGCCGCGGTGCTGGCCGTGGCGGCGGTGTTGGTGGGTTCGCTCGCGGCGGTACTGCAGCCGGTGCTTACGGCGGGCGTGGGATTGCCGCTCTCCGTGAAAATCATGGCCACAGTATTGATGATCGCGCCCGCCGGCTTCGCGATGGGAATACCGTTCCCGAGCGGTTTGCGATTTCTGGAACAGTGGCACCAGCCTTCCGTGCGCTGGGCGTGGTCGCTGAATGCCGCGGCGAGCGTGCTGGGTTCGGTGGGCGCGCTGGTTCTGGCGCTCTATGTGGGTCTGGTCGGGACGATGCTGCTCGGCGGCGGATTATATCTCTGCGCGCTCGCGGTGGTCGTGGTGAACCCGATGGTGCGGGAACGCGTTACCCAGCCGGCTTCGGCTGAGGTCTCGGCGTAAGTATATTGACGCGCGAGGCGGCGGCGCCTGGCTGAACCTTCAAAAGCTTGCAGACCACCTGCGCGGTTTGGACCGGTGCGATGACGCGGGTCACGTGGCCCTCCTTGTCTGTTCCGGCAAAAACGAGGACTTCGGGATTCGGGACGAAGATTTCCGTAACGCGAAGGGTTTCAGTGTTGTCTAAACCAGCGGCACGGATGAATAGGGCGAGTTCCTGATCGTCTTTGAGCGGGCGCTGCATCGCCTGGATCTGACCGATGATGGCGCCGCCGGTATCGTGAGCGGCGGTGGAGGTCGCGGGCGGGGTGGCTTTTGAAGTATCCGGCGTTCGAACCGCGTCGATGACGGTGTTCTTCGTGCTCTCCATTGCCTGATTGGCGAGAGCTTTTCCGATGCTGCCAATCGTCATGCCCCGAGATTAGCAGGTCCCGGTTTCGACGCATCTGCGCGGATAGCGTTCGCCCCCGCCCGCGAGATTGGCGTTTCAAACTGCCGCGATCATGCGCGGCCAGTCATCGTGTGCCCCCGGTCCCTCACGGCTTTCACTGTGTTGTGGGTCTGCTGGATCTCCTGCCACTGGCGGCTCACGATCGCCTGGATGTCGGAAGGCAGGTTTTTGGCCAGCGCATCGTGGTAATTTTTTAATGCCGCGTCCTCGCCTCGTTCCGCTTCTTCGAGGATGCCTTGATCGGTGTCTCCCGTGATCGCGCTCTTCAGCCTGATCCAGCCGCGGTGTATGCCTCCCGCGGTAGAACCCGATTGCGCCGGCTCACTCCCCATCCGGGTTACCTCGGCCTGTAACTCCCCTGCGAAACTCGCACGCTGCAGGGAAAACCGGAGAAATTCGGACTTGATGCCTGGATGATTCAGCTTCTCGGCCGCCGTCCGAAAACCTTCCTCGCCGTCCTTGCACGTTTCGATCAGACCGTTGAGTGTGGAACGAACTTCGCCTGCGTCGATTTTCATGTTTGTCACCTCTGGTTCAACCTGCCCGCAGGCAGGTTGCCGAAGTGAGAGGGCAGTCAGATCAGATCGGCAAATGAACGGCGCAACTTGTAAAACCATAGATGGCCGAGGAGGAAAACAACCACAGAGAGGAGTGTCAGCCATGACAGAGCATGCCAGTCAGGCGCCTTGGATTCCAATAATATAGAGCGATAACCACGCACCAGCACGTAAACCGGATTTTTCGTCAGAAGACAGAAAGCGGCGGGAGGCAGACGTTTCAGGTTCGCTTCGTCGTAGCAAATAGGTGTCAGGAAAAACCAGATTGTAAGCAGATACCCGTTAATCTGGCTGAGATCCCGTACGAAAACGCCCAGCGCGGCCAGGAACCAACAGACGCCCGCGGTGAGCAGAATTTGCGGGATTACAACTGCCGGCAGGTAGAGAACGGCTGCGGAAAGGTGCCCGCGCACCACCAGGAGCGCCAGCAGGAAAAGGACGATTCCGAAAAACTCCGTGACCAGCCCCGAGACCACCAGGTTCAGGGGGAGCGTCTCCACCGGAAATACGAGTTTTCTGATGAAGCCGCGGTGCTCCACCATGATGAACGGTGAACGCCCGGCGGCTTCGCTGAAAGCCAGCCATGGAAGCATGCCGGCAAGGAAATAGAGTGCATAACCGGAGCGG
>JALYHT010000031.1 GCA_030776225.1 Acidobacteriota bacterium
GTCTGTTTCGGGCCATTATCGTGCCATTTTCCGCGGACACGCTGCCCATGCTCGAAATGCTGCTTGAAGTGTGCGACAGCTCCATGACTTACAGGTCCCGCTATTTCACCGTAATGCAGCCGGCGCCGGTGCTCGATCTGCTGATGAACGACCCGGTGAATCCGCGCTCGCTCGCATTCCAGATCGCCGATCTTTCCGGGCACTGCAACATTCTGGAGCAGTCGCTGCATGGAGCGGAGTGGCCCGCCGCAAAACAAAAGCGCGTGGAAGAAGCGGCGGCGGCGCTGTTCGAGGCCGATGTTCAAATGCTTTGCCAGCCCGGTCCCGACGGTAACCGCGGGTGGCTGGACAGCCTGCTCGCGACTCTTGAAGTCGTGTTGCCGGCGTTCTCCGACAGCATCACCAATACGTGGTTCAGCCATGCCGAAATGGAGCGCCCCACATGATTTACCGGGTGCGGCACGTAACCACTTACGACTACGAAGACCCGGTTTCCGTCTCGCATCACGTCCTCCGGCTGTCGCCGCATAACTCCGCGCGCCAGACCTGCCGGGAGAGCTCGCTTTCGATTACGCCGAAGCCTCCGAACAAGACTTGCCATATCGACTACTTCGGTAACGTGACGGTCTGTTTCACGCTGCTCGAACCGCATGAGCGGCTTGCAATCGAAGCGTCGAGCGAACTGGAAGTGACCGCCGGCGCGCCCCCGGCTTTCGCGGAATCCCCCGCATGGGAAAACGTGCGCGATTCTCTGCCCCGCAACCACACGGAAGAAGGCCTGAACGCCTATCAGTTCGTGTTCGACTCAACACGGGTGAGGGCGGGGGCGGCCCTGCTGGACTACGCCCGGGAATCGTTCCCGCCAGGGCGGCCCCTGCTTGAGGCCGCGATGGATCTGACCAGCCGCATCCACAGCGATTTCCGTTTTGATACCAAGGCCACCGAGGTCAGCACGCCCGTCGAAACATTCTTCGAAAAGCGCCGCGGCGTTTGTCAGGATTTTTCCCATCTGCAGATTGCCTGCATGCGGTCCCTCGGTTTGCCCGCGAGGTACGTCAGCGGCTATCTACGGACCCTTCCACCCCCGGGCCGGCCGCGCCTGGTGGGGGCGGATGCGTCGCACGCCTGGTGCTCGGCATGGAGCCCGGAGGCGGGGTGGATCGATTTCGACCCCACCAACAACTGCGTCCCGACGGACGGCCACATTACTGTGGCATGGGGGCGCGATTACAGCGACGTAAGTCCCGTGCATGGCGTGCTGCTCGGCGGCGCGCGCCATAAGCTCGATACCGGGGTCGACGTGATGCCGGTCGGCGAATAGCATGCTCGGCCCCTGACGTGCAAAGCAGAGGGGACGATGTTGATCCGACTGGGTTACGAAATAGAGCTCGAAATGTCATTACCGATGACGGTAATTGCCGTTCTGAACGTTCATCCCTCACGAGTTAAAGACTTAAGAGAGCCCGATGAAATTCAGATTTCCCCCCGTACAACCAGTGATAAGTACACCGATTGCTTCGGAAATATTTGCACCCGAATCGCAGCGCCGCAGGGACCTCTGCGACTTTCCGCATCCACGCTGATCGAAGATTCGGGCGACCCGGACCCTGTCGACTGGAACGCCCCCCAGATTCCCGTTTCACAACTTCCTGAAGAAACACTACAGTTTCTGCTGGCCAGCCGCTATTGCGAGGTCGACCGGTTGTCCGACGTCGCCTGGCAACTGTTCGGCAATACCGAACCCGGGTGGGCCCGCGCGCAGGCGATCTGCGACTGGGTTCACGATTACGTGACCTTCGGGTACCACTTCGCGCGGCCAACCAAGACAGCGCTCGACGTTCACAACGAACGCCAGGGCGTTTGCCGCGACTTCCAGCATCTCGCCATCACCCTCACCCGCGCCATGCACATCCCGGCTCGGTACGCGACCGGCTATCTCGGGGACATCGGCGTACCGGTAACGGGTCCAATGGACTTCAGCGCCTGGTACGAAGTCTACCTCGGAGACCGCTGGTGGTCTTTCGACGCCCGCAACCATAAACCCAGAATCGGCCGGATTCTGATGGCGACGGGCCGCGACGCGGCGGATGTGGCCATCACGACTTCGTTCGGCGTTTCGTGGCTGAACCGCTTTTCAGTAGTTACCGATGAAGTGTCCGAATCAGCCGCTCCATACAGAACCATGTCGGCGGGCATGAGTCAGGTCGAAGCTCCGTAGGCAGCTTGAAATCTGATGGGCGATCCCTTCTTAAACGTATGATTCTAAATGGATAAAAAACAGACACCGAACTCCCGGTAACGCCTGTGGATTGGAAACGCGCGCTGGAACATGGCAATTTATATGCCTTCACGCATATAATCTCCCAATGGGTTGCCCCTTCTGCAGATCCGAGTTTCTGGTCATCCGGCAGAAGACCGGGTGGGAGTGGTTTGTGCTCCATTTCACCGAACTGCGGAAATACAAATGTATCGGCTGCGGCCGTTCGTTCCGCGCGCCCGATCGCAGGCGCAAAGCGCGCCCGCCCAGCGGGACCGCGACAGTCCCTGCGGAAATCCGCGAGAACGCCGACCAGCTTTCAGATAAAGCGTAGCTCTTTCACACCACGCGTGGCTTTTCAAACAAAGCCCAGCTCGAGCTTCGGAAGAGGTAAACCCTCTATTTCCGCGTGCCATGTTTCGCCGGCGGCGATGCTTTGCGGCCCGGTCAGAGTCCCGCTGCTGACGATTTCGCCGGTATCGAGAGATCCGGCGGCGCGGGCCAGTTCGGCCAGACAAAGCGCGGGACTGCGCAGTGAATTTCGACCCGCGCCTTCTTCGATCAACTCCCCGTTTTTATAAAGTCTCAGCCTGAACGCGGTCAGCGAATCGAGAAAACCGGCTTCGACCGGTCGATGTTCGCCAATGACCAGCGCCCGGTGCAGGCCGTAAGCGGCAACGAAATCGCTGGGCTTGAATTGCCAAGAGGGAAACGGGCAATCTATGATTTCAAACCCGAGCGCTATCCACTCCACATGGTCAAGTGCGCTGGAGGCGTCGGGATTTCCGGACAGTGGCTGCCTGAGTTTGAAAACGATTTCCGGTTCGAGCCGCGGGATCATGAAACGATCGACAGAAAGGGCGGAAGGGCCGTGGTGGGGACCTTCGTGGGTGGTGTCGTCATACATCGACGCCCAGACCAGCGTCTCCAGCTTCAAAGCCCGCCACATGGCTTTGTTCGCATACCCGACTTTACGGCCGGTTACAGCGCGGCCGGAGGCGACGCGCAGACGGCGAAATTCGGCCTCGACAGCATAGGCCGCCGCCATGTCGAACTCGGGATCGGCTGCGGAGGGCAGCGCGCGGAGAGGCTCCCCCGTTTCATATGCCGTCAGCAACTCGCGTGCAAGGGCGGCGGGATGGGTGCGCATATTCAGAATTGGCAGCGCGCGGCGAACTGCATAGCGGGGCGCGCTCATGTCGAGATTAGCGCAAGTCTGGAAGTATACGCTCTGGACGCTACGCGAGCTCGCCGCTATAATTCCATGCAAGGAAGAACTGTGGCGAAATACAGGATTGAGACTCAAATTACCGGCGTTTTCACGCCGAAGCCCACGCTCTTTTTATCGGGCCACAAGATACATCTCGCCTACAACGGCAGCGACAAGTATCTGGGTACCGACCTTCTCGAACTGGAAAAGAAATTAGTGGTTCAGTTCGTCGGTCCCGGCCTCAGCGGCCAGCAATGGCAGATCGATCTGACAATCGGCCAGCAGGCTGTGGACGGGAGCTTCCCGCCATCGAGTGCCGGCAACTGGAATCAGAAAGGAGAGGTGCCCGCCGGGGGGAGCAGTGGGTTTTACGGGGAAGTATCCGTTCCTGTCTCAAAGAAAAATGCGTAAGTTAGCCATCGGTCTTATCTTTGCCAGTGCGCCGCTTTTTGCCCAACAGAGCCTATACCAGGACGCGAGCGGCGGCACGTCGATATATCTCAGCGATCAGGCCGGAATTGCCTCGTTCAACTTTGGCAATTCGAAGGTACAGGCCGGGATCAGAAAAAGCATCGACAGGGAAGACAACTGGCGCCTTGGCGCTGAAATCTTCGCGACCGCCCAGAATGGAATCGCCGGCATTATCAGGAACGGCATACCGCAAACGGGCGTGGGCGGCGACGTCGTCCTCACATGGGCGCCTTCAAATCAGTCGGGGAAGCTTCCGGGCCCGGCGAACCCCGGTGTCGGCACGATACCCTGCAGGCTTTGCGGGTATTGGGCGCCGATCGATTTCAGCTACCAGCGCAGCACGCTGAACACGCTGCCGGCCGCAACCCCGCCTTTGACGGTCCAGAACCACAACTTCGACCAGTACGCGCTGCGCATCGGCCTGAACGCGCTCATCAAAACCTCCCGCAGCGACTTCCTGCTCGGTCTTATCGCCGGCGCGGAGCGGCGCAACAATACCGACGACCTGAAGACCGTTCAAGTCAGCACCGAGATCCTTCAAACGCTCCAGAACTCCCAGGTAACCACGCTCTCACAGAACCCGAAATCGGCATATTTAGGCCCTTATGTGAAATACATCGCCGCGCCTGTCAACTTCGACGCGATCTGGTATCCGTTCACGAACAGGCTGATCAAACCCACATCTCAGGACCCGCAGCCGAACGCCGGTAAGAACCATTTCGCAATAGATATTTTCGAGCGCTCAAACGTTGGACAAAGAGACCGGTATATTGCGCCTGGACTGGGAGTTTTCGTAACCAGACCAGGCCAGCCCGCGCGTCCTGTCGGGGGCGTGACGGTGACGTACAAAAGCGGCAAGGCACAACTTGCCCTGGTGACTGGCTGGACCTTTTAGGCACGAGGCTCACGTAAAGACGTCAGGCAGTCGGACCTGGCTAATGGTCCCCTGGTGCCTGATTTCTTTTCGTCGGCTTCTGCATTTTGATGCTCAGACATTGCGGGCACCGCCACTTTCGTTTCTTGTGGAAGATATGCCCCTTCAGTTCCTTCATCGTGACTTTGCACCGCTTACAGGTCATCGTGGCTGGCGCTGGCGTACTGCCTGGCCCTGCGGCTTCAGATAACGCGACAGAAATTCCTCTGCGGCATTGTAAGCCGCGAGCCAGTGGGAATGCAGCAGAAATTCGTGCACTTCGTCGGGGAAGATCAACTGCTCCACGTGCACGCCCTGCCGGCGCAACGCCTCGGTCAGCTGCACCGTTTGCGCAAATACAACGCTGCGGTCGTCATCGCCGTGTATCAGCAAAACGGGAGACCGCCACGAGGACATAGAAGACATCGGCGACGATTCAAAGGCAAGCTTCTCGATGGCCTGCCGCTTCTCGCGATCGCGCGCAGGCGCGGCGCCGGTGACTTCGAGATTCCAGTCGTGAACGCCATGCAGGTCCACGCCGGCGGCGAAGGTATCTGAAGCGCGGGCCAGCGCGAGAGCCGTGAGGTACCCGCCGTATGAGCCGCCCCAGACGCCAATGCGCGCGGGGTTGACGTCGGAGCGGGCCCTCAGAAAAGCGGCGGCGCCCAGCGCATCGTTGAATTCGCTCGCGCCTGTGGCTCCGAACTGCGGCGCTTCGCGGAAGTCCAGACCGTAGCCGATGCCGCTCCGGTAATTGAGGGAGAGCACCACGTAACCGCGGGCAGCCAGGTATTGGTTGAAGCCGTATGCCTGGTTGTAATACTCCATGTAATGCCAGCCGAGCAGCATCTGGCGGCGCGATCCGCCGTGAAAGAACACGATGGCAGGTTGCCTGGCGGAATCGCTATGGGGCGGCAGGAATAGCTGCCCGTGTACGCGCAGGCCGTCGGCGGCGACGATCGTCACAGCCTGCGGTTCGATCAGTGCCGCTGCAGGAAAGTCGCGCGGGATCGAGTCCGGCGCGAGATCGCGCATGGCGCCATCAGCTGTAAGCACGGAGGCGCGGGGGGGCCGCTGAGCTTCGGAATGCAGAAACGCGATACCGCCATCGGCCAAAGGCGAGGGTGACCATTCGATGCCGGGCCCCGGCGTAAGAAGCTGCGGCGGCTGGCCGGTGGCGCCAACCGTCCACAAGTGTCTGCGGTCTGCATCGCCCGCATTCGAGGAATATACGAGCGAGCGGCGATTGGGAGTCGCGGCCACGTTCTCGACTTCGAAATTGCCGGGCGTCAGCAGTAAGGGCCCGGGCGTCGCGCTGGCGGGATTGAGTGTATAGAGATGCAGCCAGCCGTCACGTTCCCAGGGAAACGCGATAAGGCCGCCAGCCATCCAGATCAACTGGCTGTCGCTCGCCAGAGGATGGAAGACGCTGCCCCGACCTTCCGATGCGCGCCAGACTTCTCGGCACTCCCCTGACACAACGTCGGCCAGATGAATCGACCAGGGCTGTCCCACCGGTTTCGCGCCGTATTCGAATTCCGTCGACGCGGCGCGGCGGATGAATGCAAGCTGCCTGCCGTTGGGAGCCCATGCCGGCGACTGGTCCGTATCGACGCTCGGATCGAGAAAACGCAGCGCTGCCGCGGTCTCATCGTAGACCGCGATGAATGCATGATCCTCGCGGCTGCTGACGAAAGCCAACCGGTTGCCATCGGGAGACCAGGTGAGTCCCGAAGCCACGCCTCTGGCGCGGATCAACTGCGCCGGCCGGCTATCCGGACGGTTCAGTTGCAGGGACCAGACCTGACCATTGAGAATCCATGCCAGAAGGGAGCCATCGGGCGACACCGCAGCAGAGTGTCCGTCGGCGGCTTTCACCTGTTGATTGGGGAGCGTGACGCTCCAGATTTCCTGATACGCGCCTGTGGGGCCGCTCGTTGGATTGGGAATTTCGCCGCGGGCGTTCGGCCCCTCGCCGCGAGTGAAGAACATTCGTGTCGCGTCGGGAGTCCAGACAATCTCGCTAATTTCCTGGCCGTCGTCGCGGGTGAAGGTTGTGACCTGCATGGCGCGATAATCGGGAGCTTTTGCAATCCAGATATTCCGCACCCCGGACGCATTCTGTACCCAGGCGACTGCATTTCCAGCCGGAGATCGAGTCAGATTGCCAGGAAAAGGCGCGCTCAGAACTTGCGCAAGCGTGAAGGATGGGGTCGCGGCGCAAGCGAGGCGGGAAACAAACGCGAAGAGCAGCGGGAGCGCGACACGCACGATGATCTGAGTCTATCCAACCTGGGTTTAAACGAATGCCCGGGCGTGTTTTATGGTACATTCTTTGACGATTGGACACCCTGCTTCACGACGACCCGGCGCCGCTCTGCGGAAGAACCGATTTCATCGAGCAGATCATGGCAAATTGCCGCGCCGGGCGGCTTACGGTGCTGTCGGCCGAATCGGGTTTGGGTGTTTCGTCGTTGCTGCGCCGGGGCCTGCTTCCATGTCTGCGACGCGAGGGCGCTATCGCGATCGTATTCAACGCCTGGGGAGGCCGCTTCTTTGCTTCTGACCTGCGTGAGACCCTGGCGGGCGAGGTGCGTGAAACGGCGGACCCGCAGTTTTTCGCGCAGAGCGAAACGCTGGATGAAATGCTCGAACGGATACGCGCCCGTACCTCAAAGCCCGCAGTGATCCTGCTCGATCAATTTGAAGACTACGTGCGATGCCACTCCGGTTCCGAGGTATCGGATTCGTTTGACGCCGAGCTGGCGTACGCCGTGGCCGCGCGCAAAGGAATCTTCGTTATTGGGCTCCAGGAGCACGCCCTTCCGGCTTTTGAACGGCTCGGGCAGTACATCCCGAATCTGCTGGGATTCCATGTGCAACTCACGCCGCTGACCAGCGCCGCGGCAAAAGAGGCAGTGACTGCGGACGCAAAGTACAGGGGTATGGAAATTGAGCCGGAAGCGCTGGAGGCTCTTGTGTCCGCGCGGGTGGTGGCCGCGGCAGAGAACCAAATCCATCCGTTCTATCTGAAAGTGGCTTCGGGAACGCTCCTGGATTCCGAGGCGCTTCTGAAGTCTTCCCGGTTGCGAATGGCGACGGTCGAAGCGCAGCACGGCGTGGACCGCATCGTTCTGGAATCGCTCGATACGAAAATAGCCGAACTCAGTTCGACCCACGTGGAACTGCTTTTCCGCTGGTGTAATCTGCTGATCTCAGCCGAAAAGCACCGTCTGTCCGTGACGGAAAAAGGGCTCACCGACTACGCCGGTAAACTGAACCGGTTTGTGCCGACATTATTGCCGCTGCTGCTCGAAAACGGCATCCTGCGTTCCATAGATGCGGCGGGAGTTCTTCGTTACGAGATTTCACGCGATTGCCTCACCCCCATATTGCGCGACTGGTGGGAGCGCAGGGAAGCCGCGATCGTGGCGCGCCGCCGCGCCCTTTTCCGGATACGCTCAATTTCGCTGGCCGCGAGCGCAATTATGCTGACTTATGTGATCTGGCTGCTCTGGAAGCAGGGCTGAAGGCGCAGGGCGGGAGGCAGCAGGAAAGCTACATCTTGTAGCGGCCGAGATCCTCATCCCCCAGATTCTCAAGCCAGCGGCGCAGCTCCTGATTGGAGCTGACCTTTTCCGCGACATTGCTGGCGAGTTTCGAGGATTTGAGAACCGAGTCGTCGACGAAGATGGGGCAATCCAGACGTAACGCCAGAGCAAGCGCGTCGCTCGGGCGCGAGTCGACGGAGATCAATTCGCCGTTACGATGAACCCAGATCACAGCAAAGAACGTATCGTCCTTCAGCTCGTTGACCACCACTTTCTGAATGCCCGCGTCGAGACCGACCAGCATAGTTTTTATCAGGTCGTGGGTCATGGGACGCGGGGTGGATACCTTTTCGATTTCGAGAGCAATGGCGTTGGCTTCGTAAATCCCCACCCAGATCGGGAGCACATGCGCGCTGCCGACATCCTTGAGGATGACGATCGGCATATTTGTGACCGGATCCATCATCAGCCCGCGGATCTTCATCTCGACTTCCATAGTTTTATTACATCACAGCCGCAAAACAGGAAGATCCGCCGCCAATGCCGATCGGCGCGTTTCAGGCTACCATTTCGCCGGCGAGCGAGTTGGGGCCGCCGCGCGTCACCCGAACGCGCACGTACTGCCCCAGGGCGGGCTGGTCTGGTCCCGGCGCAAAGTTGAGGGTGCGGTTGCGCGAGGTCCGCCCGGCCCAAAGCCCGAGCGATTCATGCCGGCCCTCCACGTTGACTTCTTCCACCGTGCCGACCAGCGCCGAATTGTGGCGGATCTGAATCGCGCGCTGCCGCTCCTGGACGATGGTCAGACGGCGCGACTTCTCTTCTTCCGGGAGGTGGTCGCCGAGCTGCAGCGCGGCTGTATTCGGCCGCTGCGAATATTTAAAGCTGAATATGCCATCGTACTGGATCTCGTCGAGCAGGCCGAGCGTCTCTTCAAAATCTCTTTCCGTCTCGCCGGGAAAGCCCACGATGATGTCGGATGTGATCGCGATAGGGCGGCGCGCGTTTTTCATCCACGCGATACGCTCCATGTATTGATCGCGGGTGTAGAGGCGCCGCATGCCTTCGAGCACGCGGGTGGAACCGGACTGCACGGGCAAATGGACGTGATTGCAGAGGTTCGGATTGGCGTCGATCGCATCCACGATGGGCTTTACGAAATCGCGCGGATGCGAGGTCGTGAAGCGCACGCGGCGAATCCCGCCTACCGTGCCAACGCGATCGAGCAGGGTCGCGAAGTCCCAGCCCGCGGGCGAGGGATCGCGGTAGCTGTTCACATTCTGACCCAGCAACTGGATCTCGGTATAGCCGGAGTCGGCAAGGCGCTTCGTCTCATCGATGACGCTGGCGCCGGTGCGGCTGCGCTCGGGGCCGCGCGTAAAAGGCACTACGCAATAGGCGCAGCTTTTGTCGCAGCCTTCGATGATCGTGATGTAAGCGCGGTGGGGATTGTCGCGGCGCGTGAAAGGGGTGTCGAACGCCTGATCGGTATCGAGACTCAGGCCCGTAACGCGCCTGTCGCCCGTCTCCAGCTGGACCAGCATTTCAGGCAGCTTCGTGTAGCTGGCGGAACCGGCTACCAGACTGACGTGGGGCGCGCGCTCGAATATCTTTTCGCCTTCCTGCTGGGCCACGCAGCCGATTACGGCGAACACTTTACCCTTGCCCGCGTCCCGCTTGAAATGCTGCAGCCGATTGAAAACCTTCTGCTCGGCTTTATCGCGAATGCTGCAGGTGTTGTAAAAAACGTAGTGGGCTTCTTCCACCGTCCCCACCTGGGTGTAGCCCTCGTGAAGCAGCGTGCCGACGACTTTTTCAGAGTCGTGGGCATTCATCTGACACCCGAACGTCTCGATGTAGAAGGTTTTCTCCACTACGCCTTTTAAGCCGTTAAGACTTCGGATCGATGATGAACGTCGGCGCGAAGCCCGAGGCGGGCGAGTAACTGCCGGCTCCGGAGGAAGACACGTAACTGGAACAGCCCGCGACCTTGCCGAGGAATGCCTGGGGCTGCACGTCCACCTGCATTTCCTTGAATTCGAGGTGGCCGTAATTCATCAGCGGGAAGACGGTGCGCGCGGGTCTTACGCTCTCCTGCACCACGTACGGCGCGCGCAAGGCTTCGCGGATGGCGCGGGCCCACGAACCCTCATCGTGCTCGTAGCCGATGAAGCTGTGCATGTCGCTGTACTCGTCGTTCGGGCGCAACACGAGCTTTTCGCGATTTTGTTTGATGTACTCGATGAGATCTTCGATGGTCTCGTCGCGATATTGCGTCTTGCCGGTCTTGACGACCCGGGTCCAGGGCACATGCTCGCGAATGGCCTTGCGTTCGTGGATCGGGAACTTCGCAGTCAGCGTCTCATCCGTCAGCAGCCCGAACATCGCTTTTTTGTGCGAAAGCTCCGAACGGAAGCTGTTCACGATGCAAACCTTCCGATCGCGATACGCCTGTACCAGCGGATGGTTCAGCGTAAACCGCAGCAGGAACTCCTGCGCGCTGATGCGGCGGTAGATCAGGTCGATATCGAAATTGCCGCTGCGCAGCACGCCGTTGCGATACTCCAGCTGGTCGGGTGAAACCAGCTCGGTCTCGAAGCCCTCATGGCGGAAGTAGTCGCGATAAATCTCGTATTCACTGCGGCCGGTGGGATCGCGAAATTCCAGGATCGCGATGTGCGGCTTCGGCCGCATGCCAAACGAACCGGCGGCGAACATCTTGTAAGCCTTGAGCAACGCGCTCAGAAACGGTTTCTTGCCGCCCACGCGCGTGAGGTTATAGCGGCGGCGGAACTCCTTCACGGGAGGGCAATCGTAGAACAGGTCTGAGAGACCCTCGGACCACGCCGCGCCGTTCAAAGCATCCGCGTTATACTGCATGACATGCAGGGAGCCGTTCTGGATCTGCAGATCGAGCTGAGCCGAAACTTCGGCCATTTCATAGCCGGGGTCGATCGCCGCCAGCATCTTCTCGGCCGGAAACAACTGCATGCGGGAAAGCAATTGCGGGGATGCGAGCGCGGTGCGCAGCATCCGGTCCACAGCCGAAATCAACGCTTCGCCGGTCTTCACCAGATTGTCGTACTGTTTCTGGGTAACAAAGTTCGGCCGGAGAAAGGGACAGAGCAGTCGCCCGCCAGCGGATAGCTGCCGCGCCTCCATTTCGTCCTGAAGATTCTTAACCCATCGCAGATCGCGATAAGGCTCAGATTCGAGAATCCGGTGATACCGGGTTATCGCCTCGTCCAACTGCGTCATTTTTCTTCCAGTTTCCGTAGAACTTACTCAGTATGGCATAAGCTTATGAAACTTGTCCGCGCCCAACCAGCCCCAAAATTCGTAAAGTATTGAAACGATTTATAATTCTGTAAAGTTCTTTACTTCCTAGGCTTGTGGCTGGCCAGCCACACTACCGAGTACATCCCGACACATTCTTATGATGCATTTATGCCGGGGATAGTTCCAGACTCCCGATCTTCGCGAATCTCCGACTATCTAAGTTCGCGAATTCTTACGGGGGCTTCCAGTCTGAAAGTCAGCAGCGTTTCGGAGGGAATACGGACGGCTTTGCCGCGCGTAAGCCCTTGAGTCGCAGTGCCTGCTCCGGCGCCGGAGAGTGCACCGATGGCAGCGCCTTTACCGCCTCCCGCTATGGCCCCGATGATGCCGCCGAGCGCCGCGCCGCCGCCGACAAATTCGCCGGTTCGTTTGTTCTTGCCAAGCCCTTCCCGGCCTCGTTCGACAACATCGCTGGTTTCGAGACGATAGTGCCGCCCCCCGACTTCCACAGAGCTAACGTCAACCACAAGGCCGGAGCGCCCTTGCAGGGTCCCCTGCCCGGAAGCGGATCGCACCACCAGCGTGGCATTGGCGCCGCGGGGTATGGCCACGCGACCTTCGGTATCCTCTACTGAGCGCGCGACGACGCCTGAGTAAGTCTGGCCGGGCTGAGCGGTTTCGGAATCAATGCTCGAGTTGTTCCGGACCTCAAGAGTGCTGCCGGCCGGAATGGTTCGGAATTCGTCGACACGCTGAGCGGGCGGCATTGGCGATGAAGGCGGCGGCTCATGCTGCTGGGATGGAGGCTGGGCGGAACCTGCCGCAGCGGCCACAGGAGAGGGGACGGCGG
>JALYHT010000032.1 GCA_030776225.1 Acidobacteriota bacterium
CCAGCCCCGTTCCAGCGTGAGCAATCGGGCCGCATACAGTCTGAAGCTCGGCCTTTGCCGCAACAGCAGCAGGTACGGCCCGAACCTGCCGCCGCCCGCCCCGAGTTAGCGCGCCAGCCACTGGCTCCTGCCCCGGCCCCGCAACAGCGGCCCGTATTTCAGGAGCGTCCCGCTCCGCAGAGACAGCTTCCCCCGCCACCCCAGGCGAGACAGCTCCCGCCATTTCAGCAGGAACGCGCGGAGCCGCGAACCCGGCCGGCGCCCGAGGCGCGACCCGCTGATCCCATACCCGCACCACGTCCGGTCCGGCAGGAAGCGCGGCCAGCTCCACCGCCCCGGCCCGCTCCGGAAGCGCGGCCCGCGCCCGTTCAGGTCGCCAGACCCGCCCCGGAGTCCAAACCCGCGCCTGCCGGCAGGCCCGCGGGTCCACCTCCCCATGAAAAACATGAAGAAAAAGAGAGACGCTGACCGCCACATGGCAAACGGAATGCACAGCGAAGATCGGGAGCTTTTATGACTACTAAACTGTTGGCCGTTTCCTTCCTCTCGATGGCGAGTTTGATTCCGCACGTCTCAGCTGGTCAGGCGTCTCCGTCATCCGTTCGGCCCGCCGTATATTCGTCCACGGAAACCAGTGCCCGGATAACGCCAGTCGTCCAGCACCGCCATTACTACCGTCGCCGGCACTCGGGCCGCAGAACCGCCGTGCGTGTCGGAGTCGGCGCGGCCGGTGGGGCGGCAGTCGGAGCGGCGATCGGCGGCGGCCCAGGCGCTGCCATCGGAGCCGTAGCGGGCGCCGGAGCCGGGGCTTTATACGACCACCACGAGCGCCGCAAGGGAAATTAGTCCCGCGTGTCTCACCAGGAGGTAATCGCGGGCGAGGTGATTGACCCGCGTATTGCCGATGTGGAAGCGGTGGCGCGGTGGCTCGATTATGCGTTCGTCCTGCCCGGCGGCTTTCGTTTCGGTCTCGCCGGAATTATCGGCCTCATTCCGGGCGTGGGCGACGTCATAGATGCGCTGGTTTCCCTCTACATCGTTCATCGCGCCATTCAGTTAAAGATCCCGCGGGTGGCGATAGCGCGCATGACGCTGAACGTCGGTATTGAAGGCCTCGCCGGTTCAGTGCCTTTTATAGGCGATCTCTTCGATATCGCGTTTAAGGCCAACCGCCGGAATTATGAAATCCTGAGAAACCACATGGCGGTTTCGCCACGGCAACGCAACCTGGATTGGCTGTTTCTTGCCGGGGTGGGCATCATCGTGGTGGCGGCCGTCACGCTGCCTCTGGTCGTGCTGGCTTTCCTGATCCGCGGCTTCCGGTGGTAGTCGGTCTTTTATCTCTATAATGCTTATCAGTGCTGAATCTCCTCGAAGAGATCCAGTTCCGCGACCCGGTTCGTGCGCGCCCGGAACTTATTATTCTCCGAAAACTCTCACCTCGCGCGGCTGCGAATGTCGCAGCGCTGCTGCCCTCGCTCCCCAATCCGGACGATGCTGTACATTTTCTGAATCGTCTGATTGTGGAAGCACCTGACGCGGGCCGCCGCATTACAGATGACGTCCGCGCGCTTCGTTACGCGCTTCTGACCTTTTCCTACAGCCATTTTCTGGCCGATTCCGTCATCCGCTACCCGCAATGGCTTCTGGAAATCGCCGGCGCCGCGGATTTGCACCGGGGCTTTCTCGCGGAGCAATACGAAGATCTGCTGGAGCAGTCGCTTCCCTCCCACGGCTTTCCGTCTCCGGCAGATCTCGCCCTGTTCCGGCGGCGTCAACTGCTCCGCATTCTTTTGCGCGATGTTCTTCAGTTCGCCGACGTTTCCGAAACCACCGAAGACCTTTCCAACCTGGCGGATGCGATTCTCAACGCCACTTGGCGAACCGCCTGCCGCCAACCGTCCGGGGGCCGGGGCATTCCCGCCGGCACGCGCTTTTCCGTTATGGCCCTGGGCAAACTCGGCGGCCGCGAACTCAACTACAGCTCGGACATCGACCTGATGTTCATCTATTCCGGCGGCGATGCGGGCGCGGGCGAGTTCTTCAAAACTGCCGCCAACCGCATGACCGACATGCTTTCCACCTACAGCCCGGAAGGTATGTGTTACCGCGTCGATCTCCGGCTGCGGCCCGATGGGCGCTTCGGCGAAGTATGCCATTCGCTCGAAGGCGCAAAGCAGTATTACGCCTCGCGCGGCCGCGACTGGGAACTGCAGATGCTGATCAAGGCCAGGGTAGCCGCGGGCGATCCTGAACCCGGTCGCGAACTGCTGGAATTCGTTGAGCCCCTGATTTACAGGACCACCACGGACTTCCAGACCATCGAAGCCGTTTCCGAAACGCGCGCCCGCATTCACGAGAAACTGCGCCTCGATAAACAGCGCCAGACCACGCCCTCCGGCGCCGACGTCAAACTCGCAAGGGGCGGCATTCGCGATATCGAATTCCTGGTGCAGTGCCTGCAGCGGCTTCATGGATGGCGGGAGCCGTGGGTCCGTCACGGGGGTACTCTGCTGGCGCTTTCGAGACTGCGCGACAAGGAACTGCTCTCGCCGCTCGAATACGCGCGTCTCGCCTCGGCCTATCAATTCATGCGCCATCTGGAGCACAGGCTCCAGTTCGACGAAGACCGCCAGACCCACACGCTCCCCGACACCAAAGACCAGCTCGATTTGCTGGCGCGCAAAATGCCAGGTTCCGGTCTGCCCACGGCCGGCACGCTCGAACGCGAACTGGATCACCATTTCACCAGCGTGCGGGATCTCTACGATCGCGTGATCCACTCTCAACTGGCCACCCCGGTTCCCGTTTCCGCGCTGTCCCTGCCTGTTGTGGCGCTGCTCCTGGAAGATGCGCCCGCGCCGGGCGAAACCGCGCGTCCCGAGCGCTCCGAATTTCCCTCTCCGAACCTGCGGCGTTTTCTCGACCGGCGCGCCCCCGCCTTCGCTCAGCTCATTGCCGAGAGCGGAATCGCGCATTCCGCATTTTCCCTGACGAACCAGAGTTTTGAATCCTTCCTCGAAAAGATCGTGGCCAGCGGCTCGCGCCTCGACATGTTTGAAGAAGATACGGAGCTGGCGCGCTGCACAATCGACCTCTTCGAACACAGTCAGTACTTTGCCGATCAGCTTGTCAGCCACCCTGAGCTGATCGAGGAAGTACGTGCGGCCTGCGGCGATCGCCAGGGGCGAACCGGTTTTCACGCTCCCCGCGATCCCGATGCGCTTCGCCGTTTCTTCCGGCAGCAGATGGTCCGCATCCAGAGTGACAGCGTCTATCGCTTCGTCTCCGTTTTCCGCACGCTGCAGCGCACGTCCGAACTCGCGGAATCCATTATCGTCGCCGCGTATGAAATCGCCATCGGTGAATCCGCCACCCTGCCTGCCAGGCTGGAATACGCGCCATCGAACCAGATGATGGTCATTGCGCTCGGCCGGCTGGGCATGCTCGAATT
>JALYHT010000033.1 GCA_030776225.1 Acidobacteriota bacterium
CCGATGCCCCAGCCCCCATTTACGCACAGCCGCCCACGAAGAAGTCGCGCCAGCTTACTTTGGCGCCACAAGGGCCTGTGCTGCGGGCCAGGGTCTCTCCGCCGTCGCCTAAACCTAAAGTTCCACAGAAGGGAGCCCCGATTCAATGGGTACCACTCCCCTATCAAACGCCCCGGCCTGTCGCGCCCACCTTAGTTCCCACCGTGGTTCCTGGCGAAGTTCCCGCCGAACAGGCCTCGACGACTTCCCCGCCCTCACCCGAACCCCGGCACGTCACTCTGCCCACCGGTATGACCGTGGCGATTCGGCTGGACCAGGCAATTTCGTCCGACCGCGCCACCCCTGGCGATATTTTCCAGGCATCGCTCGCCGAACCGCTGGTCGTGGATCATCTCGTGATTGCCGAACGCGGCGCTCCGGTTACCGGCCGCATTCTCGACGCGCAAAGAGGCGCGCGCATCGGGAACCCCTCGCTGGTCGAGTTGGCGCTGACTTCGGTCTTCACATCCGACGGCCAGCGCGTGACGCTTTCCACCGACCCCTGGGTGAAACAGGCCGACCGTCCGGACGATGCCATCGGAATCATTTTCTCCCGCCCGAAACCGGTGAACGTAGCTGCCGCCGCGGTCATCCGGTTTCGTTTATCGTCGAGAGTTACCGTGACTGAACAGATTGCCGCCCGCTGATTCGGGTCGCTCAACCTAATTGCCGGGATACCGGAGCACCGTGTAATTGGTCAGCGCCACGATGTCGCTTCCGGCGTTTGCCATGGCGGCCTTGAAAGCGATTTGCAGGCCGGACTGCGCGGGCGCCCTCAGGATTCCCGGCAGAAACGGAAGCACGGTTCCCCAGCTTTCCATGCCGATCTGAGCTCCAGCGGTCTCGATTGCCGCCTCCGCTCGTCCCGTTACGGCCTCATCCTGCTTCGTTCCGCTTCTGGCCAGAACTGTGGTGGAGCCCCAGTCCACCTGCAGATTGAAGCCAGATGCCGTCCCCGTATGCGCAAAGGTGAACCGCGCTTCAATGCGGTCTCCGGAATTCAAAGCCTGTGCCGGGATATCGCACTTGCCGAGCGTCGTCCATCCGGCAGCGCTCGTGCTGACGCCCGCGGCATTGCAGATCACCTGTCCGGCGGCCCCGGTACGCATCGCGGCAACTCCCCCACCGGGCGTGACGAGAGAAATATATCCGCCGGCGGAAGTATCCACCCGGTAAGACGCCGTCAGCGTATCGCCTGCCTGTGGCACCGCGCCGGCTACAAAATGGAGCGTCGAACCGCTCAGCGTGTAATCGAAATTCGGAGTCATGTACAACCCGTTGCGGAACAGCATCAGGCTGGATCCCAGTGGCGTATTTTGCAGCGTGAGGGTGTTATTCGCGCCGTCCACGATACCGCCCGGCGTTTCCGCATCCGCAAAAACAGGCGGCGCGCAGGGGCCGGCCGTGCCATCGACGAAAACGCAGTCCCCCACGTCGCCTACCACGGTTTCGATTTGACCGTTATCGTTCACAACCGCCACCGCGTCGGTCCCGAAGCCGACGCCTTTCAGCGGCCGCTGGGCGAGATCGGCCTGCAGCCCGATCACAGAAGATTCCGGAATTGACGTCGAACCTCCCGTCTGCCCGGCGCCAATACCGGAAGTGGAAAGCGTTCCGGTACGCACCGAGCTCACTGGCAAATGCGCCGTACTCACGGGCACCGTCCAGGTCTCGGCAAACTGCTCGCGTCCGTCACTTTGATACTGCACTGTGTAAACGTTCGCCGGAGGTTGGGCCCCCGCGTTGGGCGCCAGGCTCAGTTGCAGGTTTCCGTTGACTACCGATACTGTCGTGCTCTGCTGCACGATTGTGCCGGGGTTTGTGGTGTCGAAGGTATTCCAGTGGATGGCCAGCGTTCCGCTGAACCGCGTGCCATCCGCTTTGAAAAGCGTATCCTGAATTGTCGTCAATCCTGTCTGGCCCCACGCTATTCCGCAAAAAGCGGCCAGCAGGAGCATCTTTTTGCCCAGCGCCATCGTGCCTCCAAGAAAATGAAGTGTTTGTTGCTGGCCAATCATTACCATCGGCAAGGCGGGAACAGGCTTCACCCTGCGCTCAAAAGAACCCTAAAAGGTTCGAAGCACGGCAGTTCGGAAGATTTGCGGCGATTGTGAACGCGGCAGCCGCGTCACCGAAAGAAATGCGCCTGAGGAGAGATGAATGATGCGGAAGGTTTATTTATTCGGATCGATGCCGAATTTCTTCAGTTCCTCGCCATAGTAGCGTTTCTGAAGAATGTCCCACTCTTCGCTGCCTTCGGAAATATCCCGCTTAATGGAACGCACTTTATCGCGCGACGCGCGGTCGGCTTTATCTTCCACCTGCAGAATTTCCGTGAAAGCCTTGACGATTTCCAGCCGCGCATCGTTATCGTTCTTGTTCTTCAGGCGGAGATCGCGGGATTTCCTGAGAGACGCGATCAGCTTGTGCGAAATGTCGGTAATCTTGTCGCGCGAGAGCTTCATTGCGTCTCCCGTATCGCGGCCGGATGCTTTTACAATTTTGCGCTGCTGCACCAGCGTGTTCTTGGCCTTACGGAACATCTCCTGATAACTGACGCCTTCGCGGCGCATGTAATCGCTGTACTGTTCCAGAATTTCGCGCACTTCGTCGTTCAGTTTGTCTTCCGCTTCGAGCTCATCGGAAATAATGGAGTGAACGAGTTCGGTCACCTTTTCAGGCGAGTGGGTCTCGATCGTGTCCGGCGTCAGCCGCTTGACGATCTGACGGGAAAGATATGCAACGAACTCCCGGGGAAGCAACATTTTAAGGAACTTCAGTGTATCATCGCACCCGGTTTTAGAGGCTCTGCTGTACTGGAAAAAGTCCGAACTTAGTGGACTTTCTATCGTAATTTCGCACCTCGGGTTCCGCGACTGGGGCGAAACGCCAGACAGAAAATTGAGTCGCCGTGGGCAAAGCTGCCAGAAGTTTTCTGGGTCTGGCAGTGGCTTTATCTCAGATTTGGGGGTTAACGCCCCAGCGTTCCAATGAGCCAATCGGGGATCTGCTCAGCCTGGTAAACGATCTCTCCATTTTCGGCCTGTAGCAACACCCTGGGCGTGATACCCCATTTGCTGTTGCATTGAAAAAATCAACGCCAAATCCAGCAACCGGGAAAGCTTTGGACTTGCCGGCCCCAGGTGGACCGGCGACGATGAACATCCGGGGCGGCACTTATCCGCCGAAATCGCGATCTGACTCCGCGCGCATATCCCTGGGAAGATCGGTGCGAACGCGTTTCCCGGTTTTATCGGCGATACCGAGATGTTCCAACTCCTCCGCCGCAGCCTTCACGCGCTCGCCAGCCGCCTGCAAATGAGGATCGGTCTTCGGCTCCGGAATCCTGACATCAGGATCTTAAGACATCACGAGGACAGCGTGAGGACCACCCTTACAACCGATGACGATCTTGTCGCGCGCTCAGGGTCGCCCCCGCGTCGTAATAGATACGGTCTGATGCGAGCCGCCCTCATAGCTGTCACGCGCCGCCTGGCAACTCGGCGAACCTCGGTATCAAGGTACTTATCCAGACGGAAATTCGATAGAATCGATTTTCGAGAAACGCGCGGATGTTTTGTCGATTTATCATTCTATTCGTTGTCGTCCTTTGCATGGGGCTGGCGGATTCGTCCGAAATTTATCTGGCTGCGAAGAAACACCTCAACGCCGCTCTTTACGAAGACGCAGCCAGGGATTATGCGACAGCTATCCAGCAGACGCCAACGGATGCAGACGCCTATTATGGCCGCGTTCGGGCGTTGCTCGAGGCCCATCATTCCGCCGACGCTTTCCAGACGGCCGATCTCGCGCTGAAGAAGGTTCCGGATACGGCTCCGGCGGAAGCGGCGGCCGGCTTTGCGGATATTCGCCGCGGAGAGATCAACAGCGCGGAAAAACATTTTCGCGCGGCGCAGAAGGTGGATCCGCAATGCGCCGCCGCGATGAGCGGCATGGCGGAAATTTACTCGATGGTTTCCCAGTTTGCGAAAGCCCGGGATCTATACCGGGCCGCTTACCACGCGGCCCCGGACGACTCCGATGCCATGCTCTCCTGGGCCAACACTCTTGATGGCGCGGAGCATATAGCGGCCCTGGAAAAAGTATTATCGATTCTGGACCCAACCACGGAAAACGCTCAGAGTCTGCGGGCTCACATTGCGCACGACAAGGCGGTGGGCGACCGCAAACTGAGCCGTCTGATGAGTCCTTACGGGAGCGCCCGCGTGAAGCTGATTCGGTTTATGGACGGGCCGAACCATTCCCGGGGCCTTGGCGTGCAGGTACGCCTGAACGACAAGAGCAATGTGAAACTGCTGCTCGATACCGGCGCGTCCGGCATCGCCATTTCACCCAAAGCGGCCGAGCGCGCGAATCTTCGCATTCTGAGCGCTGAAACGACCAGGGCAAGAGGAATCGGAGACCTTGCGCCGCAAAGTTCGCTGACTTATCTTGCCGATGAAGTACGCGCGGGCAGCGTCATTTTCGCCGACTATCCCATTCACGCGTTCCAGTCGGCGAAGTCGCCGGATTTCGACGGGCTGATAGGGCCGGATGTCTTCAGCCGGTTTATCGTCGGCATCGACTTTCCCAACACCGAACTTCAACTTGAGCCGAAGCGCGATTCTCCCGTGGAGCCCACCGGCCGAGATAAGCCCGCGCCGGGATTTTATCGCGTGTTTCGGCGGGGAAATCATCTGCTCCTACCGGCAATGATCAACGGTAAGCGCCTCGCGCTCTTTCTGATCGATTCCGGTTCCACCGACAATATGATCGACACCGCTACAGCACATGAAGTCAGCGGTCTCTCGAAGGATTCCGGGACCGTGCAGGGAATCCAGGGCAAGGTGAAGCAAACATCGAGGGCGGACAGAATCTCGCTGACCTTCGCGGGCTTTCGCCAGGACAATCCGAATCTTCTCGCTATCAGTCTGGAGAAGATGAGCGACTCGATGGGCGTGGGAATGGGTGGCATTTTGGGCATGCCGGTTCTGGAGCACATGAAACTGACGATCGATTACCGGGAAGGAACCGTCCGGTTCGAATACAAACAATGAGCTTTATCCAGCCAATCCGATTCTGCGCCGGACCGCTGTTCCTCGCCGCCACGCTGCAGGGCGCAACGATCTCTCCGGCAGCCACGCTCTGGAGCGAACTGCGCCAAAAGCGCGAGGCGTTCTCCCACCTGCACCAGGAGTTTGAAGTAAGCCAGACGTATAAGACCGCGGACAAGACGCAGACTTCAACACACAGGCTTGCCATCGATATTTCGCACGCGCAATGGCGTGAACGGTCGGTCAGCGGGTCGGGCAATCATCTGCGAATCTTCGACGGCGCCGACAGTTTCTATCTGGAAGAGAACGGCGACGAGGTGGTGCGCACCAAACACCGCGCGAAGGATGAGTTGCCGGCTCCCACGCCTTATACGATCAGCGAGCCGGACTGGGCGAAGGCAAAGGAGGTGGAAAGAAGGCCCTGCGGACTGACGGGACAGGACGATTCCTGCGTGCTGCTGGAAGTGCCGCTGAAGGGCCGTATTCTCTCGGTATCCGGAAGCAGTTCCACGAGGCGTATGGGAGGCCTGGAACGAATGCTGATCGATCTGAAAACCGGCGTCCTGCTGTCCGCAACCCGCGTGGAAGCCATTGAAAGCCCGACGAGGCGTTATCAGGCGACTCTTACGTATGCGATAAAAAACCTCACTTACGGGGGCCCGCTGGACGCCGATTTCGCGAAGCCGCAGGCTGAGGCGCGGGAAGTGAAAGAGCTTTCGCGATGGAACGCGGCGAAGTTGCGGAAGCAGCTATCGGGGAAACAGGCGCCGGAGCTTACAGTTCACGATATTCGGGGTGAGACGGTTTCACTGGCGGACTTCAAAGGCAAAACCGTGCTGCTGGATTTCTGGACAACGTGGTGTCCACCGTGCCGTGCGGACGCGCCCATACTGGACAAGCTCTATGCGAAATACGGATCGCGCGACCTGATGATTGTGGGGGTGTCGGTCAGCGAGGAGCACGCTGTGGTCGAAAAGTTTCTGGCCGGGCATGCGCAGGCTTTCCCAACCGTACTGACCACGGAAAACGAAATGCCGAGGCCGTATCAGATCGGCGTGTTTCCGACATACATCGTGATTGAGAAGGATGGGACGGTGGCTTCGGCGGTTGAGGGCGATCAGGGATTCGCCGAGCTTCGCCGGATGCTGAAGAAGGCCGGGATGGAAGTGGATTAGTCAGCGGGTGGTGCGCCGGAGACCTGCCACTACCAGTGCACCACCCGGCCTGTTTTGTTATGCGTATAATCGCAACAATTCAGCGGCCAGAAAATCAGAGCTTATTGATTTGAGAAAACATAGACAGCTCCAGCCCCCTTGGCCGAATTGTCATTTTGATCGCCGTTGATTCCTTTGGCTGCGCTGCCTTCGCCGCGTGCCCCCACGGCGATAATCTTACCGTTTTTAGAGAGCGCCATAGAGCCGCCGAACTCGTCGTAGGCTTCCGTGTTTGAGCCTTTCATGTAGGCCTTCTGTACCCAGGTATCGCCGGTGCGCGTGAACAGATAGAGCGCCCCGGAATCTTCGGCGGATCGGTCCAGTTCGTTGCCGTTAATGCCTTTGGAATTTCCGTCTTCGAGCTGCGCTGCGACAGCGAGAGTGTTGCCGTCGCCGCTGATATTCAGGCGGGAGGCGAACCAGTCCTGTATTCCGGGATGGGAGGCCTTGATGAACGCCTGCTCGCTCCATTTGCCGTTTTTGCGCACAAAAACATAAGCAGCGCCAGTAGACGTATCGGTCTTATAGTCGTTGTCGCAGCCCGGAGGATTAATGCCGCCTTTTAAGCAATCCTCATCGCCTGCGCCACCCGCGATTGTGTTTCCGTCCTGGCTGATCGCCACATCGTAGCCGAGCGAATCGCCATTTTCGGCGTTGTGGGCTTTCAGATAGGCGGTTTGCGCCCAGTTGGTTCCGGTCCGCGTGAACACATACAAGGCTCCCGAGCCGCGGCGATTTTTGTCCATGGGACCATCGACCACGCGCGCGGAGCCTTTTTCATCGTACGCGCCTGCGACCAGGGTATTTCCCTCGCCGCTCAAGCCCACAGAGTAGCCGAATAGATTCTGCGCGTCGGTATTCGAAGGCTTCACATAAGCCTGTTGTGTCCATGTGCTTCCCTTACGGGTGAACACGTATACAGCGCCGGAGGATTGCGCCGAATTGTCTTCCTGATCGCCATTAATGCCGGTTGCCTTGCTGTCTTCCGAGATAGCGCCGGCGGCCAGCGTATTGCCATCCGCGCTGAGAGCGAGCGAAAAACCAAATTGATCGCCTTCATCCAGATGGTCGGGCGTGCTCTTTTCGCCGGTATTCGAAGCTTTAATGTAGGCTTGCTGCGTCCAGTTATTACCGGACCGCTTAAATACATAGACAGCGCCAGCCTGAGGAATGGATTTGTCGTTCTGGTTGCCATTGATGCCCTTAGCGTCGCTGGCTTCGAAGGGGGATGCCACAGCCATGGTGTTGCCGTCCTGGCTCAGCACGATGTGGTACCCGAAACGATAGCTCAGCCCGGGGTTGGAAGCCTTGATGTAGGCTTGCTGCGCCCACACGCCATTTTTCTGGACGAAGACGTAGACCGCGCCGGAGGCATACAGCGAAGTGTCGTTCTGGTTGCCATTAATGCCCCTGGCCGCACTGCTTTCGGACGGAGCGCCGACGGCCATGGTCAAGCCATCGCCACTCAGAGCCAGGCCGTGTCCCTCAAGCGCGCCGCCATTACCGAAGTGGTCGCCGGCGTGTGGGTTGGAGGCTTTAATATAGGCCGTCTGCTTCAATCCGGCTATGGAAGGGGCTACAGGCGGAGTTTGCGCTTTCACCTGGACGCCCGCCAACAGTGCCGCCACAACGCAACCCGCCACACCGCAACCAGGCGTCGAGAAGTACGACCAAAACATTTTGCTGTTCATTGAAATCGTTAAATTATTTCTCGGGGCTCTGTTCGCCAAGCTGGACGGGGTTTTTGCGTACATCCGTGCCGAAATTGTTAGTCTTGAAAATTTCCTTGCCGGTGTCCGTCATGACAATGTTGGCGCGATCGGTTAAATTCATGTAGGGATCGCCGCTTTTAACTTTGCGACCGGTGAGCGTAATCCTGTCGCCAGCCTTCAGCGTCGTAGGCGTCCAGCCGAATTCCTTGATCATCTGGGACCGCGGGCCCATTTCGGCCTGCCAGCGAACCACCTTACCTGCGTCGTCTGTAACGTCAAAAACGATAACGGAGTGCGGCGTGATCAGTTGCGCTTCAACAACGACGCCTTTCATAACGACAATGTTGTCCTCATAGCGGCCGGCATCGCCGTGATGAGCCCAGACGGGAACGGCCGCCAAAGAAAAGGCGATCAGGAAGGATGACATAAGCCATTTGTTGTTCATATAAAGGAAGACCTCTTCTCCGGCGACAATTATGGCGCCAATCCGGATTCGACTACATTGTATACCAGCAGTATCGGAGGCATCTCGCGGCAGGATACTGGTGTTGGCGCGGATCCCGCGCTTGCGTTAATTTTGTAATTCTATTAGCATAGAAGTAACAAGCGGGAGATTGCATGGCCGGCAAAAAGCTGACAGACGAACTGGTGCTCCGGTTCGCAGATATGCTCTCGGCGCTCGGGACGGAGCCTCGCCTGCGCATCATGCGGCTCCTGCTGTCCGCGCATCCTCAGGGCATGGTCGTGGGTGACATCATCGCGGAGCTTGGCATAACCGCCTCCACCCTTTCGCATCATCTGGAAAAACTGAAAAACGAGGATCTGGTGAAGGTCCAGCGCGAAAGTACATTCCTGCGGTATTTAGCAAACACCGACACGTTGGGGGAGCTTCTGGGCTTCCTCTACGCCGAATGCTGCACCCGTAATCAAGCGATAGACCCCCAGGCGATTTTGCGCTGCCACGCTCCCGGTTGCCGCGCGTGACTCAGACGCGGCGCATAACGGCGGAGGCGGTTGGCACGGCGTTGCTGCTGGCCGCGGTCGTCGGCTCCGGCATCATGGGCGAACGCCTTGCGGCTGGAAACGGGGCGATCGCGCTGCTTGCCAACACGCTTGCAACCGGCGCGATGCTGGTGGCTCTCATTCTCACTTTCGGTCCGATTTCAGGAGCGCATTTCAATCCAGCCGTGACATTGGCCGATGCTTCACAAGGTGGGTTGCCATGGCGTGAAGTACCGGGCTATGTGGCGGCGCAAATCATTGGGGCCTTCGCGGGAGTGGCGACGGCGCATGTGATGTTTGGCGAGCCGGTATTCAGTGCATCGCGCCACATCAGGACAGGGGGAGCGCAGCTGTTCAGCGAGTTTATTGCCACGTTCGGCCTGCTGGCCGTAATCTGGGGTTGTGCTCGGCTCAGGTCGTCGGCGGTACCGTTCGCCGTGGGCGCCTACATTACGGGCGCGTACTGGTTCACTGCGTCAACTTCCTTCGCAAATCCTGCCGTGACGCTCGCGCGATCGGCAAGCGATACCTTCGCTGGAATACGGCTCGAGGATGCGCCGGGGTTCATTGTGGCGCAACTGACGGGGGCGGCAGCGGCAACGCTTCTGTTTCGCTGGCTGGTTCCGTCCCTGCCCGAAGATGCCGCGTCGGTGGTGATTGCCCACCCTTCGCAAACAGAGGAAACGTATGGGCGATAAAAAGCGAGTGTTGATCCTTTGCACTGGAAATTCCGCCCGCAGTCAAATGGCGGAAGGGCTGCTGCGCCATGATGCCGGGGAACGTTTCGACGTGGAAAGCGCGGGCACAAAGCCCGGCCTCGTAAGGCCGGAAGCGATTGCCGCGATGAAAGAGCTGGACATCGATATTTCCGCGCATCGGTCAAAGCATGTCGATGAATTTGACGGGCAGCGCTTCGATTGCGTGATTACCGTTTGCGACAACGCGAAAGACAGTTGTCCCGTGTTCGCAGGCGCCGCGAAGCGGCTGCACCACAGCTTCGACGACCCGGCCGCGCTGCATGGCTCCGAAGAAGAACGGCTGGCGCTCTTCCGCCGCGTTCGTGGTGAGCTGCGGACCTGGCTAACCGACTTTGCAAAGGCAGGCTGACCGTTAACCCGGAAGCGTTTCAGAAAAGCGATGGACGGGCCGCGCCGCCCAGCAACGAGTTATTTACAGCAGCAATGGTATGCGTGCCTTCGTGACCTCCCCAGGCAAACAGAAGATCCATAACCGGGAGGCCGCCCGCATGAAGCGTAAGTCCGGCTGCATAACTGTGGGAGAGATGACTGAAGCCCAGATCGCCACGCGTGAGGGCCACACGGCCTTCGTCAACAAGGAATTTGACTCCAACCGGCCACTTGTAAATAGAGTGCTCAAAACTTCCCCGCAACAGCATCAGGTTCGGGCCGCGGAAACGATAATCGGCATAGCTCGGAAGTAACGCATTGCCGTTGATGTCCGAGCCGCCGAGCGTCGGGTCATAGTAAAACGGGATCGCGCCGCGGCCGCTGAAAGACGCTGTGTAAAGGAAGCGCAGACCGAAGCTGCCTTCCAGGTTCCGGGTGACGGGCGGGCAGGTTTTCGCGTTTACCTCCTGAAGGCAACTGTCGGGTCCGTTGATCTGCCGGGGGGCAAGGGAGCGCATATTGCGGTACAGCGGAAACTGATGGCCGAGGTCGACATTGAAACGGCGGAAAGAGGGTGCTCCTGCGCCTGCGACCCATTCCTGAAAACCGATCGAATAACTGAGCGCGACGCGGCCGTTGGCGAAAGACGGACTCAGCACGATTCCCTCTCCGAACTGCGCATAGGCGGGCTGGTGCAGCAGACCGGGAGCCGCAGCTTCGGAATATTCCCGTTCAATGGAGGGATTGGTCTCGCTGTGGTTCCCTCGGATTTGCGTGAAGCGGCCGTTCGCTTCGCCGACAAGCGATAGTTTCAGCGCGGTCCAGACCGGCCAGACAGCGCTTATGCCCGTGATTGTTTCGCGCGTTCCGTACCAGGATTCCGCGTACTTCGAAGTCGAAGGTCCCAGCCCGAAATAGGCAAGTTTGTTGAGCGAGGTGGTCTCGGCATACAAATGGAAGGCGGGCATTTCCGAGATGGCGGGGCCATGGGTCTTCTTTGCAGCCGCCGGTCCGGTGAGGACCACAATGCGAGGGTGGCGAATCAAAACTGCCGTTGCATACCCGCCGGCGCGCCACGATTTATTGGGCGTAGCGATGGCGTCAAAATCGGCAAACAGACGCCAATTCTCATTCGGCGTGTAGTGCGTGGTGGCCGCTATTCCCAATCCGACTCCGTTGTCGGGAGCCAGACTGCCCGCGGCTATGTGAAACGGATGACCGGTAACAAGCAACTGCCCGCATCCGGCGACCGCGCTGAAGAACGACCCCATGGGATGGATACAGTTCTCCCCGAAGCTGTCGCCTTCGCGGCGCAGGTCGGCTTGGAACTGGTTCTCATCGGCCCACAGAGTGAGAGAGGCGGCGGCCATGAGAAGTGCGAGAGCGACAGGACGATTCACGTGGCGCTCTTCACTTTCTGCGTGCGCTCCGGACGGCCGCCGCCTTTGTGAATGGCTTCGGTGACCTGGCGTATGTACGCCGCGGCATCGCCTTCGGTGGTGATGGTGTCCGCATCGACAGGAACGCGCAGGTCTTCCGGGAGTTCAGCGTTTACAGCCGCGAAGTGGCGTACCTGGGCTTCGACCAGGGCGTTGCGGCTGAGCGGCCGCCCGGGATGGTAAGCGCCCGGGCTGGGCTTCGGGACGTGAATCACATTGTGGGGCGAGGCCATAAGAATTCTCCCTTCTAAACGCCAAAGACGGGGCAATCGGTGTCTGGCCGCATGTGGTCGGAAAGCAGATCGAGGAATGTCAGGGCCTGCTTTTCGCGGGGCGAACGGTTCTCATAATCGCCGATAAAGAATGAAGTCGCGGTTGCCGGGATGGACGCATGCTCAAAGACTCTGGCGTGCGCGGGATCTTCAGGACCCGGCACGACTGTGCTTTTCGGGATCCATGGAGAAACGAGTATGGCGGGGACGCGAACTCCGAGTCTGTCGAACTGAAAGGTTAATCCGGGAACCCCCGTTTTATCCGGGGTGGCTTCGAAACCGTCGGGAACGCAGGCCGGGGGCGGGACATGATCATACGTGCCGCCATGTTCGTCATAGACGATCAGCAGCGCGGTGCTCTTCCACAGATCGGGGTTCTGGCGGATCGCGTTATAGACCTGGGCGATGAATACTTCTCCATGTTGCACGTCGTGATCGGGGTGCTGATCGCAGGCAATCTGCTCGGCGCCGCTGGCCGACTCATGGTCGGTATAGTTCGGCTCGACAAAGCTGTAGGGCGGGAGTTGGCCGGTTTTGCAGGCGTCGAGAAACTGGTCGAAAGTGCCGAAGAGCGCCGGCTGGTCCTGCAGGAGGTTGACGACTTCAAGGCTGGAACTCGCCGCGTCGAAGTAGAAGATCTTCGCGTCATGCCCCGCCCCGGTGAGGCGTTCGTAAATACTGAGGTATTTCTTGTCGTAGTAAAAGACATCCATGCTCACCTGCCCGAAGGATGTCCCGTAGTGGGCAAAAGCGCGGTTGCAGAGCGTAGGACCGGGTATTGAAGAGAACCAACCGTTGAACACCGCGTAGTTTTCGGCGAGCGTGGTCAGCACTGGGAGCTTCTCTTTGGGGAAGTAGTACATGATTTTCCGTGAATGGCCGAGGTTCTTCTGCTGGTCGTAATAACTTTGCACAAAACCGTTCATGGAAGGCGGACCCGGAGGCCCCTGGGTCCCGAAGTAGAGCTGCTTATGAACCGCGGGAAAGTGATGGTCCGGGTCGGGATCGAGCTGCGACTGAAACTCGGCCTGCGGCGCCACGCGCACGGGTTCGTTGCTGGTGTCGGGGTTATTTTCCTTTCCGGTGAGGCCGTTGATGCGCGGGTCCACGGCACGGAGGGAACCGAGCATGTGATCGAAAGATCGATTTTCCATCATCAGTACGACGATGTGCTGAAGCTTTTGCAGGCCCTGCGTCATGGCATAACCCCAACCCGGATAAAATTCATTGACACTATTGTCATTTAAATCGGTATTTATTTCAGGTTTTAATCCAGCGGGTCGGGCAATAAATTCGCGCCCTCGTTGTAGGCTGCTTCAAAATCCGGAAGCCCGTGGCACCCGCCGTTGACCAGCCTGCGGGCGGTCGTAAGATTTCCGGCGGCGAGGGCAGTTCGAATCGGCGCCTCGTGAGCCTTCAGGAAAGCGGCGAGAACCCGGGAGGCGATCTGAGGATCGTTGGCCAGTTCCGGGGTATCGAGCAGGCCCGAGCCGAGGCCGATAGCCGCGCTGTACCTTGCGTAATTCGCACGGCCCGTCAGTTGCACAAAGCCGCGGCCTTTGAAACGCGCCCCATCCCCCGGCTGCGTGTTCCCGAGAGACGACAGACCGTCATAGAGGCCGAATTCGGGTCCGCCAGGGACCGTATTATACCGGCTGACACCTTCACTGACGGGAGCGAAGCATCCAGTTTCGGCCCGGATCGTGCCGATGGCCATGAGGACCATCTGTTTATCTCCGAGCCCGGGCGCGATCAGGGCTGTCAGGAGAGGCGCCAGATGCGTTTCAATATTCAGACGCGGGGCGCCGGGACACATCCGCGATACGATATCAATCGTGACGCAGGGGAGCGGGCAGGCGGGGGGCGGCGGGACCAGACCGAGGGCTCTCAAAGTATCGAGGCCGGCGACGCCATCGGCGCTCAGGCCGGCTGTGATCTGAAATGCTTTTACGGCCGTCTGGGTGGCGGGTCCGAAAGAGCCGTCAACCGCCCCTTTGTACACGCCTTTCAGCGTAAGCGCCTGCTGAAGAGCTTTCACATCGTCGCCTGAATTGCCGGGCAGCATCGTTTCCATATGAGGATTATCCAGAAGAGTTAGCGTACCCCGGCAGGAGGATGCCGGAATTAAACGCAAATCATCTGATTTACTCTACCTTTCGTATATACCGCAGGCGTAAGTCGATCTTAATTCCGGCTGACAAGCCCGAATGAGATGGGCGCGTGGCTCTTGCCGGCTGCGCGGGCGGCGCGGCGATCCGCTCTGTGGCTGATCAGCGCAGCCACGCGATCGATAAGGCGATAGACATCCTCATTGCTGACGTGGATGCGATGCTCCTCTTTTGTCGCCACCACGGTCTCGCTCATGTCGGAAGCTATGAGGGCCGTAGCCGGGCGAAACTCCTTCTGCCGCGCGTAGGCAAGCACGCTGGGGCCAGCTTCGTCCGATTCCGTTCGCAGATCCGCCAGCACCAGTTGATATTCGCTTTTATCGAGTTTCCCGATGGCTTCGGCGGAAGTCGCCGCGCCGCTCACCGCGTACCCCGCAGCGGAAAGGATGGATTTCAGCGCGAGACGCGATGCCGGATCCGCATCCGCCAGCAGGACGCGCGCAACTTCGCTCCGGCAATGCGCTACTGCCATAAGTTCCGTACCCGCAAGAGGACGCTCATTTCTCTGGGACCAATTTAAAGTAAACCTGCCTTTTATACAACTGAAATCTGGCGGCGCCCGGAGCCACTCAGCATAAAGTTATTTCGAGAGAATATGGCGTAGGTATTTAAAAACATTACGCGCTACAATTTGAGAGCCTTCGGCGGTGGGATGAATTCCGTCGGGCTGCATGAGGTCGGGGTGTCCCCCGACTCCATCCAGCAAAAAAGGAATTCGTGCGATTTGATACCGGCTGGCCAGGTCTGTATATATGTTGTCGAAAGATTGGATATATTCGGGGCCGTAGTTCCGCGGCAGCGTCATTCCCGCCAGCAGAATTCTGGCACGATCTTTCTGCAGCGCCTCGATCATCGCCGCAAGGTTTTTTTCCGCTGATGCCACGGGAAGCCCTCGGAGACCGTCGTTGCCACCCAATTCGAGGATCACGATAGAGGGATGGATGGCAAGCAAAGCGGGCAGACGCTCCAGACCATCGGTCGTGGTATCGCCGCTCACGCCGAGGTTTACGACGCGATAACGGTAACCCGCGGCGTCGATGAGGCGTTGCAGATCGTCCGGAAAGCTTTTGCCCGCCTCGACGCCGAAACCAGCCGAGATGCTGTCGCCGAACGCCGCGACAATGGGACGAGTATCTTTTTCAGCCGCCTCTGGGTTCACCCTGTCCGGTTTTGCCGACGGCACATTCTGAGTCTCGACCTGGTTAGGTCTCGTTCCGCAGCCCACCAGCAAAATTGTCAAAATTGCAACCGGAACAGCGGCCCGAAGCATCGATATTAAAGACACTGAGACAATCATACTGACGCACTCACAAACGCCGTCGCAATCCCTCAAAATGCAGAATTCCCATTCGCGCCCGATCATCGAAGTGCGCGGTCTCACACGATCGATTGCGACGCCCACTCATCGGGTGGAAATCCTGCGTGGCATCGATCTGGCCATTCCGCGCGGGCAGTTCGTCGCGATCATGGGACCATCAGGGAGCGGGAAAAGTACTCTGCTCGGCCTGCTTGCCGGGCTGGACAACGCCAGCGGGGGCAAGCTGCTGCTGGATGGTCAGGACATCACGAGGCTTTCGGAAGATCGCATGGCGGAAGTTCGTGGCCGCAAGATCGGTTTTGTCTTCCAGTCTTTTCAGCTCATCCCGACGCTGACGGCCGAAGAGAACGTGCTGCTTCCGGCGGAGCTGGCGGGCGCGGGACCGGAAGTTACCTCGCGCGCGCGTGAGCTCCTGACGCGCGTGGGGCTGGCCGACCGTCTGGACCATTACCCGGTGCAGCTTTCGGGAGGCGAACAGCAGCGCGTGGCCCTGGCGCGGGCGTTTATCACGAAGCCGCCGATTCTGCTGGCCGATGAACCCACCGGCAACCTGGACGGACGCACCGGGGAACAGGTGCTCGAACTTCTGCTGGAACTCAATCGGCGGGAAGGCGCAACACTGGTCATGGTGACGCATGACGCGGCGCTCGCCGGGTATGCGGACCGCGTGATTACGCTGCGCGACGGACTGATTGTCAGCGATCAGGCGCGCGATGCAGAAAATGGCGCCTAAGCCCAGCCCTTACCGCACGGCGGCGAAAATCGCGTGGCGGGAAACGCGCGCCTCGTCGGGCCGGTTTATTTTCGTGATCCTGGCGGTGGCGGCGGGCGTGGGCGCGCTCACAGGGGTGCGCGGTTTCTCGCGCGCGTTCCACACGATGCTGCAGCGCGATGCCCGCACGTTCATGGCGGCCGATCTTACTGTACGCACCTTTCAGCTTCCCAACGCCGCGCAAACCGATGAGATGAACCGGCTCGCAAAACGGGGCGTGCCGCGCACCCAGATCACGGAGACGCTGACTATGGCGTCGCTTCGCAGCGGAGCCGGGCCCCTGCTGATTTCGGTGAAGGCTGTCGACCCCGGCGTTTACCCTTTCTACGGCACGGTAAAGTTCAATCCGCCGATGGATATAAGACAGGCGCTGCGGCCCGACACGCTGGCGGTATCGGACGGGGTGCTGCTTCGCCTGAATGCGAAGGTCGGGGATACTGTGCGCATCGGCAGTCAGCCCTTCCGCATCAGCGCCGAAGTTACCAGCGAACCGGACCGTATGACGGGCAGTATCAACGTGGGGCCGCGGGTAATGATGTCGCGGGCGGCTCTGGCCCGCACCGGCCTGCTCATTGCGGGTAGCCGCGCGGCCGAGCGCTTTCTCTTCAAAGTTCCGGCCGCCATGCAGATCGGCAAAGTCCGGGGCGAGTTGAAGAATGTGTTTCGCGAAGGGTTGATCGCCGATTATTCGGAGGCTCATCCACTCATTGAACAGGGGCTGAAGCAGTCGACCACGTTCCTGTCGCTGGTGAGTCTGATCGCGCTTGTGATTGGGGCGCTGGGGGTAGCGACGGCGATACAGGCGCACTTGCAGCAGAAGATGGATTCGATTGCGATCATGAAGTGCCTGGGCGCGAAATCCGCGCAGGTGCTGCGGATTTATGTACTGCAGACCGCGGGGCTGGGGCTCGCCGGAAGCCTGGCGGGGATAGCGCTCGGGAGCCTTGTGCAGATGGCCTTCCCGGTGCTGCTCTCGCGTTACTTCCATATTTCGGTGGCCCCGCATGTTGACGCGGTTTCAGCAGCGCAGGGGCTCATTGTCGGGCTGCTCACCGTCATGCTTTTTACGGTGCCGCCACTGCTCGGAATCCGCCACATACGGCCGGCGCTGATCTTCCGGCGGGAGATGACGAGCACGCCCACGAGCCTCGCGCAATGGTGGAAGAATGCCGCGGCGTCGGTGATCTCGGCTGTCGTGATCCTTGCGTTTGCAGGGCTGCTCGCGGCCTGGCTGAGTGAAAATGCGCGCACAGGAATCTACTTCGCGATGGCGATGGCCTGCGGGCTGGCGTCGCTCGCGGCGGCCGCATGGATCTTTCTTCGCGGGCTGCGCTGGTTCGGACGCCATCTGCCGTACAGCGCGGGGCCGGTGGTGCGGCAGGGGATTGCCAATCTCTACCGGCCCGGCAACCACGCGGGCGCGGCCGTTATGGCCCTGGGCCTGGGAGTGATGTTCACCGTTACTGTCTGGATTGTGCAGCGGGGACTGCTGCGGGACATCGTACACACCGCGCCCCCCGGCATGCCGAACGTGTATCTCCTCGATGTTACGGCCGCGGAGCGCGATGCAGTGTACAAACTTGTAGCCGCGCAGCCGGGCGTGGCGGGGAAGCCGGAAATGATCGCTGCGGTGACGGCCCGGATCCAGTCGATCGATGGCGTGCCGTTTGAACGCGAGAATCAGCAAGGCATGGCTCGCCGTTATGCGCGAACCGTTACCGTTTCTCCAGCCGCTGACAAGCCCGCGTTCACAGACGTTCTGGCGGGGAAATGGTGGAAAGCCGGGGACCAGCCCGGCGTCGCGCAGATGTCGGCAGCGGAAACCGCCGCGAAGGTTTTGAATTTGCACATTGGCTCGAAGGTCGTCTGGACCACGCCGCAGAAAACTTTTACCGCGCGCGTGGCGGCGATCCATAAAAGCGAGTCCGTGCGGCTTACCGCGCGCATCGAATTCTTTTTGACGCCCGCTGCCCTGGCGGGCCTGCCTGCCATTTATTACGGCGGCATTCGCGCTTCAGCGGCTTCGGTTCCCGCGCTTCAGAAGGCCGTGTACGACCGCTTTCCGACGATCACGGTGGTCAATATGGCGGACGTGCTGGATACGATTCAATCGGTGGTGGATCAGATTTCGTTGATCGTGCGCTTTATCTCGGGCTTTTCGATCCTGGCGGGCGCGATTATTCTGGCGTCGAGCGTGGCGGGCACAAGGTTCCGGCGGATTCGCGAAGTGGTGATCCTGAAAACTCTGGGCGCTACGCGATGGCGCATCGCGCAGATTTTCTCGATTGAATTTCTTGTCATCGGCGCGGTCGCCGGTTTGATGGGTGGGATGCTGGCCGGCGGTTTCGCATGGGTGGTGCTGAACCGGTTGCTTGATGCGAAAGCGGGACCTGACCCGCTCCCCATGCTCGTTTCAATCGGCGGCGCCGCGCTGCTGGCGGTCATGACTGGCTGGCTCGCCAGCTTCCGCACGCTGGGCCAGAAGCCGCTCGAGATACTGAGGGAAGAATAAGGCGCTGGTCTGTCTTATGTTCCCTCTATGGGAACATAGAGTCGTGCGGGTGATCAGCGATAAGGCGATCAGAGAACTCGGCAAGACGCACTCCGACGCACTCGCCTCGCTCGATACGTGGCGGAAGCTGACGAAAGCGGCGATCTGGACCAATACCGCCGAGGTCAGAGACACCTTCGGAGACGCGGATTTCGTCGGGCAGAATGTCGTTTTCAACATCGCGCACAACCGATACAGACTGATTGCATACATCAGCTATAGAGGACGAAAGGTCTTCATCAAGCAGATTCTGACGCACAGGGATTACGGCAAGGGGAACTGGAAATGAGAACGGAAACACAGACCGCGATTGCATCGACGAGCGCCGGGCTGGACCTGAAGCGTTACGGCAGGCTGCTGGCGACATTTGTACCGAAGGCGATCGAGACGGAAGAAGAAAACGAAAAGGCACTGGCGGTCATTGAGCCGCTTATGGCAAAGGGTGACGGGGCGCGGACTGCCGAAGAAGAGATATTGCTCGAGCTTCTGACAATTCTCGTCGAGCGTTACGAAGAGAAGGCATATCCCGCGCGAGACGTTTCCCCCCTCGCGGCCCTGCTGGATCTGATGGAACACAATAACCTGAAAGCGATTGATCTGGTCGCGCAGCTCGGATCGCGGGCCAGGGCCTCGGAGATTCTTTCGGGCAAACGGGCCATCAGCAAGGAACAGGCAAAGAAACTGGGCGAACGCTTCAGAGTCTCCCCGGCGCTGTTCATCTGACAACCCTGCAACGGCATCCGGGTTGCTCGATTTCGAGGCATGGCCAAACCCAAGCAGGAAACACGGGACCACGTCTCCGACGACAATTTTGCCTTCCCCGCCGAGGAGAAGGAGCCTTTAAGTGACGCCGCCCACGTACGTAACGCCGTAGCGCGTTTCAACCAGGTGAAAGGCGTAACCGATACGGAACGCGATGCCGCCTGGAAACGTATCCGGGCAGCCGCTAAGAAATTAGGGGTGGAAATGGAGCACATCGACTGGCGGGACCTTCCGCATCACGGAAAAAACACAGCGGCGCAGGCAGGCGGAGGGTCAGGCAGAACGCACAGAGCACGAGCGTAGCTTAATTCCGCGTCTGGCGCTTACTTCGCGCCGGCCACGTTGGACAGTACAGTCTTTGCCATGTTGTTTACCACCCTGGCTTCGTTCCGGGCTGTCTCGTAATACGCATTCTTCAGGAGCTGATCTTTGCTGTTCAGCAGCGCCTCGCGAATGGATTGCTGCACCCTGGGGTCGCTCAGGTCGCGCTGGCCGGCAGGCTCTTTGGAAATCATCTTGAGGATTCTGTAGCCTTCGGCCGTGCGGATCACGGGAGAGAGCTGGCCGGGCTGTAAAGAGAGCACGAGCTTCTTCAATTCAGGCGGGCTTTTATCCAGAGACGATTCGCCGATGAAGCCAAGATCGCCGCCATTGGGGGTGGTAGCGGGGTCCTCTGAAAAATTCTGGGCCACCATGGCGAAATCTTCGCCCTGATGCAACCGCACTTCAAGCGCCTGAATCTTGACCCTCGCCTCCTGGTCATTTTTCGCCTTATCGTTCTTCAGATTGTGAACGTTCGGATCCTGTTGCGGCGTCACGACGATCTGGGCCATGTGGAGATTCGGCTCGGGGAAATTGAAGCTGCCCCGATTTGAATTGTAAAAACCCGCCACTTCGGCATCGGTAATGTTGATCCTCGAAGTAATCTCTTTATTGAAGAGTTTCTTGACGCTCTCGTCTTTACGAATGCGCGCTCTGAGTTCGTCGAGCGTCAGGCCCTGCCGCTTCAGCTGCTTATCGAATTCCTCTTTCGTGTAGGGCGCTTTCAGTTCGTTCAGCCGCGCATCCACGTCCGCATCGGTCGCCACCAGGCCCGCCTTCTCGGCGCGCTGCAGCATCAGTTGGTTGTCGATCAGCGAACGCAGGACTTCAAGACGGCGCAACTGCGCCTGGTCCGCGCTTTCGCCCTCGGCGCGCGCGGGGAACTGCGTTTTGTAAGTTTTATCGACCTCAGAGTAGTAGATTGGCCTTCCATTCACCGTGGCTGCGACATCGGACGACACAGCATTGCCGCAACCCATGGCGGCCAGACAAGTGAAACAGAGGGCGGCTGCAGCCATGCCCCGGATACGCCACGGGGCAAAGCCAGCCCTTCGGAAATTTATCATCGACGAATATCCATTATAGTGAGACGCTACTCTCAAAAATACACAGGCATGGACCACAAACTTTCACAGCAACTATTTGACCGGGCAAAGCTATCGATACCGGGGGGGGTCAACTCACCGGTCCGCGCTTACCACGCGGTCGGCGGGACGCCGCCATTCATCGTACGCGGGGAAGGCGCCCGCATATTCGATGCAGACGGCAATGAATATATCGACTACATCGGTTCCTGGGGGCCACTGATCCTGGGGCACCGCCATCCTGTTATTCTCGACGCGCTGAATGCTGCGCTGACGCGCGGAACCAGTTTTGGAGCGCCTACGGAACAGGAGATCGATCTCGCCGAAACCATCCGGGAGATGTTTCCTTCCATGGAAATGACGCGGCTGGTCAACTCCGGCACGGAAGCGACGATGAGCGCGCTGCGCGTGGCGCGTGGTTTCACAAACCGGGATCTCACGCTGAAATTCGAAGGCTGTTATCACGGCCACGTGGATTCGCTGCTGGTGAAAGCGGGCTCAGGGGTGGCGACACTCGGGTTGCCCGACTCGCCGGGCGTGCCCAAAGGGTTCAGCGACACCACGCTGACCGCGCCTTTCAACGACACCGGAGCGGTGGAAGAGATTTTCCGCGCGCATAAAGACCGGATCGCCGCTGTAATCGTGGAACCAGTGTGCGGAAATATGGGCTGCATCCCGCCCGAAGGTGGCTTTCTCGAAGCTCTGCGACGCATCACCGCCGAGCACGACTCGCTACTCATTTTCGACGAAGTCATGACGGGCTTCCGGGTCTCGCGAGGCGGAGCCCAGGAGCTTTACGGGATCACGCCCGACCTGACGACGCTCGGCAAGGTGATCGGCGGCGGTCTGCCTATTGCGGCCTACGGAGGGCGGCGCGACATTATGAGCCACGTTGCCCCAAGCGGCCCCGTTTACCAGGCGGGCACGCTTTCCGGCAATCCTCTGGCGGTGAGCGCCGGGCTCGCGCAACTGCGTTATCTTCAAAGTCGCCCTGAACTCTACGAGCAACTGAACCGCTCGACCGGCAGACTCGCGTCGTGCGCCCCCGCGGATATCACCATCAACCGAATAGGCTCCATGATGACCTGGTTCTTCACCGATCGGCCGGTCACCGATGCCGCCACTGCCCGGCTCAGCGACGGCAAGCGGTTCGGCAGATTCTTCCACGCCATGCTGGAGCGCGGCATTTATCTGCCGCCATCTCAATACGAAGCGCTCTTTGTTTCCGCCGCGCATACCGATACGGATATCGCGCGTACCATGGATGCCGCGCGCGAGAGTTTTCGCATCGCGGCGGCATGAACGTCGTTCAGATCAGCGTCTCGGCGGGAGGGGTTCCGAAGCGCGCTGTAGCGGAAGGGGAACTTTCTGTCGAAGGATTCCGCGGCGATTCATGGGCGCATCCAAAAATACACGGGGGCCCTTTGCAGGCCGTCCTGCTGATCACGCAGGAGGGCATAGAGGAACTGGTCGCCGGCGGATTTCCGCTCTTCCCCCGGCGCGCTCGGAGAGAACATCACGACCACCGGACTGGACCGGCGTACGTTTGCCGCGGGGCAACGCTACAGGATCGGAGAGGCCGTTGTAGAGCTTACGAAGCGCCGAACTCCATGCAGAACCCTGAACGTTTACGGCCCGCGAATTCAGACGGCCATCTTCGACCAGAAGTGCAAAGCCGGGGACGCAAGTTCCGCGCGCTGGGGTTTGAGCGGCTTCTACGCGAGGGTGATTCGGGCCGGCATGGTTCGCCCCGGCGATGAGATAAACGGGGCGGTTTAGGTCCTCCAGTTGCACTTCCCTCTATTGGAGGTGTGTTTTGAAGGAAATGTTTCGGCTGTACGCAAACAAAATCGCCGATAATGTCGGGTCGCCGGCGGGGTTTGTGGTCGGCCTTGCCGCTGTAATCGCCTGGGCCGCGGCGGGCCCTTACTACCATTACTCCGATACCTGGCAACTGGTTGTGAACAGCGGGTCGAGCATCATTACGTTTCTGATGGTTTTTCTCATTCAGAGCACGCAGAACCGGGATGCGCGGGCAATGCAGATGAAGTTGAACGAACTGATCCGCGCGGTGTCGACAGCGCGGAATGACATGGTTGACCTTGAGAATTGCACCGAAGAGGAGCTTGAGGAGATCCGGGCTGAGTTCAGCAATATCAGGATGCGTATTGCCAGAAAGAATGAGGGAAAATCCTCGAATTAAGTGAGGACGGCTCCCTGACGACACAAGCCACGGTCAGAGAGCCGTTCCATCCGACTGGTTAGTTAGTAACTGCCGCTGCGCCGCACGGTTTCGTGGGTCGCAACATTGCTTGAGCTTTCGCCGGCGGAGGCAATATCGTCTGCGCCACTGCCTTTCAGAATTGCTTTCGCTCGCGTAATCTCATCGGAGGTATCGCAGTGAACGGAGAGAAGCACGCCTCCTTCTTTCAGACGGCCTTCATAGCGCTTCGCTTCGTATTCGGGGATGCCCATCCCAATCAGCGCCCCAATCAGGCCGCCGACAGCGCCGCCCACTCCGAGCCCGGCAAGCCCGCCCATAATAGGGCCCGCGGCGATAAAAGGTCCGAGGCCTGGAATGGCTAATGCGCCGATACCTGCCAGCACACCCAGGGTTCCGCCGATCACACCGCCGGTTGTTACGCCCGTGGTGGTGCCTTCAGGAGCTTTTGTGTCTTTTTCATGCGCGAAATCTCGTGTGCCGCGCTGGTCGGGAAGCAGCACCGAGATATCGGAGCTTCTGAACCCTGCCTGTACGAGCGTGTCGACCGAGCGTTCCGCGGCGGAGACAGAGGGATAAATTCCGAATACTGCCGTTTTTTTGTTTTCCATAAATTTTTCTCCTTAGTTAGTCCGAGTTAGTCTGAACCGACTATTTAGCCGGTTTTACGGTCATTTGGTCAGTGACTTTTCCCGAGCCGGCGATGTCTTCGGCTTTCGACATCACGGATTTCTTCTCCTCGTCTGAACGGACGGGTCCTTTCAGAACGACGGCGCCGCCCTGGCTCACAATTTTCACGTTGTGGGCGTAGGTCGACAGAGACTTGTCGGCGATGACCGCTTTCCTGATCTGTTGAGTCAGGTCGCGATCGGTGCGGTTTTCCTTCTGCTGATCGGCCGTGACGGCCCCCGGAGCTCTATCCTGCTTATTGACCCGAGTGTTATCCGGTTGGGTGGCGGTCTGCGCGTAGACCGGATGCAGCGCGAGACCCGTTACGAAAATGCCGGTCAGAGCGGCAGATCCGGTGATGAAGTGTTTTCGGAACATGCCGGAAGCTTTGCAGGTGGAGCGCCACCGTGACGATATAAGGCTGCAAAGCCGGAACGTCAGGTAAATTTCAGTACATACCCGTTTCAGGTACGACCCCGGTCAGGGGATGGAACGCCGCGCCGCCTCGACCCGGGCGCGCAATCCATCGTCGCGATGGATCTCCATGGCGGATATCGCCAGCGCCGAAAGTGCGGGGTTTTCGTCCCCGATCACTTTAAGGACAAATTCGATCGCGGCATCTGTACGCGAAGTTGAAAGCGCCAGCAGTATGCAGCTTTGCCGCCGCGGGTCGGACATTGTGAAAAAGCAGTTACGCAGGAATTCGACGGCATCGGCACGGCGGCTTGTACCGAGGGCGAGGAGAGCGGTCTCGCAAATCTCCGCGTCTCCGTGCGTCACGAATCGAGTCACGATCGGCATGGCTTCGGGGCCTTCGAGCGCCAGCAGTCCGGTGAAACAATCGCTGAGAACTTCCGGCGCTTCATCGCCTGTAAGCGTCTTCAGGCGAAGCAGCAGGGCGGCGGCATCGGAACCCTCGGCCGCGATCGCGCGCACGGCTCCGGCCCGCGCCTGCCATTCCGTATCGGCCAGCAAATCGACCAGGAGGCGCAACTTGTTCGGCAGGCGCGTGCCGATCAGACCCATCGCGCATACGCCGCGCAACTCCGCCGCAGTGTCGATCGGTTTGCCCCAGACCGGTTCCAGTTGCACGTGCCGCATGCCTTTAAGGAAAAGGTCGGGGGCGTCGTAATCCAGATGGAAGAGCGCGCGAGCGATGGCGGTTGTGGCGGAACAGCCTTTATCGAGCTCAGCACCGCGGGCGAGGAAGCGCTCGAAATGTCTCACCAGATCGTCTTTCAAATCCGCCCAGTGCGATTCGGCCTCGTGCGACGCGACGATAATGCGCGCCGCCTTCGCCGCAATCAGATTCGAGCGGGAAGCAAGGGCTTTAGCCATCTGGCCCCGGCCCTCGGGCGTATGCAGAGGAATGGTGTCGAGCGCCGCGAGCGCTGTCTCTGTGGGATCGGCTTTCATTGCACCGGTCAGACAGAGGATACGAATTCCGCGCTGACGCCCTGCTCGTTGAGCCCGCGCGGCCGCAGCTTCACAAGGCGGTTCGGGGTATATGGCATGTCGAGAGTGGCTTTGATGTAGTTATCGGTAAGGGCCAGGCCGGGCGGATCGAGCGTGACGGCCGTGAATTCGCGCCCGATGAGGCTTTGCCGGAACGCGGCATGTTTGTTATCGGCAAGCTCGCGCAGTATCCGGTTCCGCTCTTTGCGCACGCGAACGGGAACGCTTCCGGTCATTTCGGCCGCCGGGGTCCCTGGGCGCTCGGAATAAGTGAACACGTGCAGATAAGTGAATGGCATGGCGGCGATGAATTGCCGCGACTCTTCGAACAGCTCTTCCGTTTCGCCGGGGAACCCCACCATCACATCGGCTCCAATAGCCGCATCGGGCATCAGCCGGCGCGCTCTCATTACGCGGTCCGCATAATGCCGGGGCCGATACTTCCGGCGCATCAGCCGCAGGATTTTGTCGGAGCCCGATTGCAGGGGGGCATGCACGTGCTTCGCGATGCGTTCGGTATCCGCCATGAGGCCGAGAAGGTCGTCGGAGAAATCCATCGGCTCGACAGAACTAAGCCGCAGCCTTTCGATTTCCGTCTCATCGAGTAAGCGGCGCAGCAGATCGGCCAGCCGCAGTTGACTGCCGGATTCCCTGCCCCACCGTCCCAGATTGATGCCGGACAGCACGACCTCTTTGTACCTCGAACTCAAAGCGCGGACCTGCTCGACAATGCCGTCCGCCCCCGTGTAACGGCTCTTGCCGCGCACGAAAGGAATAATGCAGAATGAACAGCGGTTATGGCAGCCATCCTGAATCTTCAGGTTGGGCCGTGTGCGGTCGCCTGTCGAATCCATAATGGGAGCGGTAAGGATGTCGGTAGTCAGCATGATGTCGCCCGACACGACCTGTCCATGATAATCGAGTCCGCCGGCGACGATTTCGGCAATCTGAGTTTTGTGAGAATTGCCTACGACCCACTCCACGCCCGGCATGGCGGAGAGTTCTTCCGGGGCGCGCTGCGCATAGCAGCCGGTGACCAGAATTCGCGCCGCCGGGTTTTCCCGATGCGCGCGCCGGATGGCGGACCGGGCGTCGCTGTCGGCTTCCGCGGTCACCGTGCACGTGTTCAGGATGACGAGATCCGCGCGGGCGCGATCCTCTTCCACAGCGAGACCTCGCCCGGTGAGCTGGGCTTCGAGAGCGGCGCCATCGGCCTGCGTGGCCCGGCAACCGAAATTCTGCACGAAGAAACGCGTCATCGGATACGTCTATTGTTACAGACCAATCGCGGGAACCTATACTAAAGACGTACCTTAATCATGGGCGAATCCAGTCTTCTCTGGCTTCGCGTCGCGGCGGGGCTTTATTCGCTCGGCCTCATCGATGCGATTGTCACCGTCTTGCGCCGGCGCGAAAGCCTCTTCCGCGTCGCTCTCGCCGCTTTCGGGCTCGGCTGTATCTTTCAACTGGTTTCGATCGTGGAACAGGGGCTGGTGCAGCATCACTTTCCGGCTAATGACTTCTTCGAAGTCATGTCGCTGTGCGCATTTTTGGTTACCGTGCTTTTTCTCGCCGTCTACTGGCGATATAAGGCCGAGAGTCTCAGCGTGCTTGTTTTTCCTCTGGTCTTTGTGATGACGCTGGTTTCGGCGCTGAATCATCCGGTTTCCCGCTGGTCGAGCGAGGCTGTGAAGAATACCTGGCTCACAGTTCACATCGTGCTGGCGCTTCTGGGTTATGCGGCGCTGCTGTTTACCGCCGCCGCCGCTGTGGCTTATCTGCTGCAGGAACGCCAGCTCAAGCGCAAGCAGCCTCAGTCCATCTACCGGCTTCTGCCGCCGCTCGGCATGCTGGACGAACTGATTTCGAGATCGCTCGGCGCGGGCTTCGTTTTTATCACCGTCAGCATCGTCATCATCATCGTCTGGGCTTATATGTCGTACGGCGCGAAGTGGATCGATAACGGCCTGATTTCTACCTCAGTCATCACATGGGGAATCTATCTCGCGCTGATCTGCTTCCGGGTGACAGCGGGCTGGCGCGGGCGAAAAGCCGCCATACTGGCGATCATCGCGCTCTGCTGCTCGGCAATCACGTGGGTCGCACACCTGCGTCTGGGGAGCAGTCTTTAATGAAGCTGCTGCTTACCGGTATCAGCCATAAGACTGCGCCTGTGCACCTGCGCGAAAAGCTCGCGATCGGGGAAGACTTACTGCCCGACGCGTTGCATGAGTTGCAGAATCTGGGCGCTTCAGAAGCCGTGATCCTCTCCACCTGCAACCGTGTCGAGATTGCTCTCACCGCGCCCGATCACGAAGAGCCGACCGCGGTGGTAAATCATTTTCTGCGCGCGTGGAAGGGCTCCGCGCACGAGTTCGACGGACACCTTTACTCTCTGCAGTCGCGCGACGCCGTCCAGCATCTGTTCCGGGTCGCGGCAAGTCTGGATTCGATGGTGGTGGGAGAACCGCAGATTCTGGGACAGCTCAAAAGCGCCTACGCGATCGCGCGCAGCGAGGGCACGGTGGGCGGACTGCTGGAACAGGTGATGACGCGGGCATTCGGCGTCGCGAAACGAGTGCGCACCGAAACGGGCATCGGGCAGATGGCTGTTTCGGTGAGCTACGCAGCCGTCGAGCTGGCCCGCAAAATCTTCGGGTCGCTGAACGGCCATTCGGTGATGATCATCGGCTCGGGCAAGATGGGGGAGCTTGCGGCGAAACACCTGCATCGTTCGGGCGCAAGGCGTATTTTCGTCACGAACCGGACGTGGGAGCGCGCCGAGGAAATGGCAGCCGTGTTTCAGGGTCATGCCGTGGAATACGCCGGCTTCACGTCGATGCTGCATGACGTGGATATCGTGATCGCCTCAAGCGGGGCGCCGCACTACATTCTGAACCGGGAGGATATGCAGCGCGTCATCGCCGCCCGCAGGAACAAGCCGATGTTTCTGATCGATATAGCCGTACCGCGCAACATCGATCCGGCGGTGAACGATGTGGAAGGCGCGTTCCTCTACGATATCGACGACCTGGAAGGCGTGGTGAACGCCAACATCAAAGAGCGCACGAACCAGGCGCGGCAGGCCGAGGCGATCGTGCTGGACGAAGTCGAACGCATGATGTCCCGGCTGAAAATCGAGGAAGTCACGCCCACGATCGTCAGCCTGCAGGAGCAACTGGAGAACATACGCGCGGCTGAAGTGGCCCGCGCCCTGCGGCGCCTGCCCGCGCTTCCGCCGGAACTGCGGGCGCAGGTGGCCGCGCAAATCGAGGCGATGACCAGATCGATCGTGAACAAAATTGCGCACGGGCCCATCTCAGCCATTCGCCGCAACGCCGGGCAGCCCGATGGCGAACACATCATCGACGCGGTACGCAAAGTGTTTCATCTGCAGGATTAACCTGCCGCCCACGTGTTTCGCGAATCTGCCCGCTGGTTAAACTGGAAAGCATGTTGGTGATCGGGTCGCGGGGGTCGCAGCTGGCGCTCTGGCAGGCAAACTACGTCAGAGAACGGCTGGAAGCGCGCGGCGCTGAATGCCGCATTGAAATTATCAAAACCAGCGGCGACAAATTTCAGGATTTGCCGCTCGGCAAATCGGGCGGTAAAGGACTCTTCACGAAAGAAATCGAAGAAGCCCTGCTCGACCGCCGCATCGATCTCGCGGTCCACAGCATGAAAGACCTGCCGACCGAGCTTCCCAAAGGTTTGACGATCGCCGCGATCCCGCAGCGCGCCGACCAGCGGGATGCGATCATCGGCGGGAAACTGCGCAACCTGAAACCGGAGGCGGTGGTTGGCACCAGTTCTCTGCGGCGCATCGCGCAGCTGAAGATGCTGCGGCGCGATCTGGATATCCGCCCGATCCGCGGCAATATCGATACGCGAATCAACAAGGTGGAGCGCGGGGAATACGACGCCATCGTGCTGGCGGCTGCCGGGCTGCAGCGTCTGGGCTGGGGCGACATCATCAGCGAATCGTTTCGACCGGACATTATGTGTCCCGCGGTGGGTCAGGGGGCGCTTGCCATCGAAACGACAGAGGGAAGCGCGGGTTTCGACGCCTGCGCGCCGCTCGACGACCCATGGACTCGTCTTCCAGTAACCGCCGAGCGTTCCATGCTGCTCGAACTGGGCGGCGGGTGCCAGGTTCCGATCGGCGCCTTTGGGTCGCTGGACAACACCGAGCTCTTTCTTACAGGCGCGGTTTTTTCGCCCGACGGCGCCACCATGATCCGCTATACGGCAACGGGCGACTGCACGAAGCCTGCCGAACTCGGCCGCAATGTTGCCGAAGTACTTTTAAAACGCGGCGCGCGCGCGATTCTGGATATCGTCCACGGCAATGGGCAGCCACACGATGTCGCTCCAGACGGACCCGTGTGACGAAGGTCTACCTGGTTGGCGCCGGGCCGGGCGATCCCGAGCTCATCACCCTGAAAGCCAGACGGCTGCTCGAATGCGCGGATTCCATTCTTTACGACCACCTGGCCAGCACCGAACTTCTGGAACTCGCGCCGGCCGCGGCTGAGCGCATTTACGTGGGCAAGAAGAAATCCGACCATGCGTTCTCGCAGGAGGAAATCTGCGCGCTTCTGGTGGATCGCGGCAAGCGCGGCCTGAACGTGGTCCGGCTCAAAGGCGGCGACCCTTTTCTGTTCGGACGCGGGGGCGAGGAGGCCGAAGCTCTGGCGGAAGCCGGCATTCCTTTCGAAGTGGTGCCGGGGGTAACTTCGCCGCTCGGAATCGCAGCTTACTCGGGCGTTCCCCTGACGCATCGCGACCACACGTCGGTGGTCACGTTTATTACCGGGCACGACGTCGATAAAATCGACTGGACTAAAGTCGGGACGGCCGAGACGCTGGTGATCTTCATGGGCCTCTCGCACTTCGATGAAATCGCAGCGCGGATCGTGGCGGGAGGGCGTTCGGCATCCACGCCCGCCATGGCTGTTCGATGGGGCACGAGGCCGGATCAGGACGTGCTCACCGGTACACTCTCAACGCTGCCGGAATTGATCCACAGCCATTCGCTCAAACCGCCGGCGACGATCATCGTAGGCGAAGTCGTCAGGCTGCGCGAGAAGCTCAACTGGTTTGGAAAGCTGCCGCTGATCGGGCAGCGCATTGTGGTGACGCGGGCCAGGGAGCAGGCCAGCGTGCTTTCAAAGATGCTGCACGAACTGGGCGCGGAAACCATCGAACTTCCGACCATCGAGATACAGCCGGCCGCCGATTACAGCGCGCTTGATCGGGCCGTCGCCAGACTGCCTGAATACGACTGGATCATTTTCACCAGTACCAACGGAGTTCGCTTTTTCCTGGATCGGCTGGATCGCAGCCGCTTCGATACGCGCGCCATGCGCGGCCGCCTTTGCGCGATCGGGCCGGCCACGCGCGATGCGCTCGAGCGTTTCCATCTTAAAGTGGATGTGGTCGCCGAGCGGTATGTGGCGGAAGGTCTTCTCGCGAGTCTCGCGGGGTTCGATCTGAATGGAGCGCGGATTCTGATCGCGCGCGCGGCAGTGGCGCGGGATCTGTTGCCCAATGAACTGGAGCGCCGGGGCGCTCAGGTCGATGTGGTCGAGGCCTACCGGACGGTCACCCCGAACGGCTTGGCGGAACGCGCGGCCGAGATCATCGCGCGTAAACCCGACTGGATTACTTTCACAAGTTCTTCAACGGTTCGCAATCTGGTGGAGGCGCTCGGGGCGGAGTGGCCGTCTGGGTTGCAGTGCGCGAGTATCGGTCCGGTGACGACTGCGACTTTGCGGGAAAACGGGCTCCATGCAGCGGTGGAAGCGGGCAGGCACACAATTCCCGGATTGGTGGAAGCATTGTTGGCGGCGGCCGGGCGTACTCAGGTATAGATGCCGGGCGCTTCGTGGCCAAGCGCCTGGACGTACTCAACGTAGGAGCCCGGATAGATTCGGGGATTGCGCTCCTGTCCGCTTTCTCCGCCCAGTTCCAGCACGCGGGAACCCAGGCCGCGCAGAAAGACGCGGTCGTGCGAGACGAAGATCATGGTGCCTTCGAAATCCTTCAGCTTCTCGACGAGCATCTCTTTGGTCGCCAGATCCAGGTGATTCGTCGGCTCGTCCAGCACGAGAAAATTCGGCGGGTTGTAAAGCATGCGCGCCATGGCAAGTCTGGATTTCTCGCCGCCGGAGAGCGAACGGATCTTCTTATCCACGTCATCGCCTGAGAACTGGAAGGCGCCGGCCAGGGAGCGCAGCGAACCGATGCCATCCTGTGGAAAATCGTTCTGCAGTTGCTCAATCACGGTCAGATCGGGATCGAGCACATCCAGCGCCTGCTGCGCGAAATACCCCATGCTCAGGCTCGCCCCGAGCCGCACCGTCCCGGCATCGGGTTCGCTGGCGCCGGCAATCATTTTGAGGAGCGTCGATTTGCCCGCGCCATTGCGCCCCATCACCGCCCAGCGCTCGCCGCGGCGGATTGTCAGGTTGAAACCCTTGTAGATAGCGCGCGGGCCGTAACTCTTGTGTACGTCCTCGATGGCCGCAACCATTTCGCCCGAACGCGGTGGAACACGGAAATCGAATTTGACAACCACCCGCTTCTTCGGCAATTCGATCTTTTCAATTTTGTCCAGCGCTTTGATGCGGCTCTGCACCTGCGCGGCTTTGGCGGCGTGAGTTTTGAAGCGTTCAATGAAACGCTGCTCTTTCGCCAGCATGGATTGCTGGCGCGCGAACGCGGCCTGCTGGTTCGCTTCCCGGATGGTACGCTCGCGCTCGTAAAAATCGTAATTGCCGGAATAAGCCACGATCTCTCCGGAATCGATTTCGGCAATCTTCGAGACCAGACGGTTCATGAACTCGCGGTCATGCGAGGTCATGAGCAACGCTCCGGAGTATGACTTCAGAAACTGCTCCAGCCAGATGATGGATTCGAGATCGAGGTGGTTGGTGGGCTCGTCCATCAAAAGGACGTCGGGCTTCCCCAGGAGCACGCGGGCCAGCGCGACGCGCATTTTCCATCCGCCCGAGAGCGCGCCCACATCGCCGTCGATCTGGTCGTCCTCGAATCCGAGCCCGTGCAGGACTTCCCGCGCCTGCGCTTCGAGCGTATACCCGCCGAGGTGTTCGTATTCCTCCTGCACCTCGCCGAACTGCGCGAGAATGCGGTCCATGTCTTCCGCCTGATCCGGATCCTCCATGGCCCGCTGCAGGGCTTCCAGTTCATGGTGCAGATCGCCCGCACGCCCGCTCCCCGCAATGGCTTCGTCGATGACGGAGCGGCCCTGCATCTCTTCCACATCCTGGCGGAAATAGCCGACGGTCAGTTTCTTCGGAACGGAAACCTCACCTTCATCGGGATCTTCCTCGCCCATAATCATGCGGAAGAGAGTGGTCTTGCCCGAGCCGTTCGGGCCTACAAGGCCGACTTTCTCGCCGGGGTTGAGCTGGAACGATGCTTCGACGAATACGAGTTGCCTGCCGTACTGCTTGTTGATGTTAGAAAGAGAAATCATCCGCGAACAACCAGGCTAACAGAAGGCCCGATTATTCGAGTTCACTCAGCACGAGGCGAATGTCCGGGTCCTTCGTCGTCAGGACGCCATCCTTCACTTCCTGTACGCCGTCCGGAGTGTGAACATACGTCAGCCGCGTTCGCGGATCGATGAGCCAGACATAGCGCACGCCGAAGTCGAGGTAGTCGTGGATTCGGTCCTGCATTTCAACGATGCGGTCGCTGGGAGAAAGGATTTCGATGCAGAGAAGAGGCGGTTCCGTGATAATCCCGCCTGCGGGGCGCGGGCCAGCCAGCACGGTTATATCCGGCACTCGGAATCTTTGGGCTTTGACCTGCACCCGTTGCTCCGGAACTACCAGAATTCCCAGGTCCTTTTCCCGCCCCAGGAAAAAACCACTCAACAGCATTTGCAATCGCGCGTGATCCCACTCACCCACATTTCGCTCCAGTAACTCACCTTCGAGGTAGTCGCAGTCGGGACGATAGCTGGTGTTGAGATATTCGCTCAGCGTCACTGCAGTCGCGGCAGACAAGTGATTCTCCTGTGACTCGATTATTTCAGATATCCAGCCGCCGTGCTATACAGAGAAGTTGAAATTCCGGGTACGGAACTTAACACGTGAAACGTCCATCGGCGATGCCGTGGAGACGGCGGAGAGCAGCGCCCAGCGGCGGACAGGTCTGCTGAAACACCATCGGCTGGCCGAAGGCGAGGGGCTCTGGATCTTTCCCTGCGAAGCCGTACACACGTTCTTCATGAAGTTTGCCCTCGATCTCATATATCTCGACCGCCAGCACAAAGTAAGAGCCGTCGTGCGCAACGTGCGGCCCTGGAGGATTTCCATGTGCCTTCCGGCCTATTCCGTGCTCGAGTTGCCGGTGGGAACCATAGAACGCTCCGGCACCACGAAAGGCGATCAGCTGGAACTCGTCTCAGGCTGAGCCACAGCCCCGTGCCAATCCTGCGCCAGCATACTGAAAACGCGCAGATCCACCCAGCGGTCGAACACCCATTCCGCTTCGCGCAGAGTACCTTCTTCAACGAAACCCAGACGCCGTGGAACCCCGCAGCTTTTGTCGTTTTCCGTCCCGCAGCGTATTTCAATGCGATGCAGCCCGTAAGTTCCAAATCCCTGCGTCAGGATGGCGCGGCAGGCCCGCGTCATAATGCCACGCCCTTCATACGCCTGGTCGAGCCAGTACCCAATACTGGAATTGCGGTGCCGCGCGTTTATGGTGTGCAGTTCCACCGCGCCGCAGATCTTTCCATCAAATCGGATGTGCGTCGTCAGGCCGGCAAGTGAAGCGTTTTCGATTTCTTTTTGCCCCAGAAAGTCGAATAGTTCTTCTTTCGTGAAAGTACGGCTGGCCCACGGAAGCCACTCCCGCAAACGGGCGCGATTGCGATCGATCGCATCGTAGAGTTCCTCGCAATCTCCCCTCGTAACGGGACGCAGTTCAATATCTCTATCGACAGAAATCAAGGTTGGACGCGTGTTCAGACCTTTGCCTTCAAAGCCGCGCTCCATTCGCCATCCCCCAGCCGCAGACGGACCACTGCGCCATCGGGCAGCGGCGCTCCCAGGAGCAGGTTCACCTGCCAGACGCGCTCGCCCAGGAAACTTATAGTATCCGCTTTGTGCTGCATGCCATAAATTTCGACGCTGACGTCGCGTGCGTTTACGGTTTCAGCGGGCGAACGGAAATAACAGACCAGCGATCCGGCTTTATGGAGCGCCAGCCGCAGATCGCCCGAGGGCTGGAATTCCGCGCTGCACAATTCCGGTGGTGAGAGAGGCAGATGGCTGTGGGAAACGACCGGCTCAGCCCCCATCTCATCGAGCATTGTGAAAACCGCCGCGTTGCTGAACCCGCTTTCCCGCGTACGCAGGCGGACCTCATGGCGGCCAGGCTCAAGGCCAGGCGGTCGCAGGCAGTTTGCCTGATAGGCGTTCTCGCCATTCCGCGCCAGAACAAGACAGTGCGTTCCAAAGCCATCGACCTCCACGAAGATCGAATCGGCTGTTAACTCCCGCTCCCCGCTCGTGAAATAACAGCAGAGGTATTCGTCTTTCAAAGGGTGAAACGTAGAAATCCACGTGCGGTTGTTGACCACGGAACGCAGTTGCGGGGCTGCCGCTGAAGGAGCGCGCCCAGTGCCCGCCCAACGCCGTCTGCAAACGACGGACGCGCGCTGGTTCGTAACATCTTTCAGCTCCACCTCCGCAAAACCGGCTGAGCGGCACAGACTCACCAGACATTCCGGGGAAGGGCCGCACCAGTTATCGATTTGTCCGCCCAGTTCGGCGCGTTCGTAGTACTCCATGACAGCCGGGATGGCACGCTGTTCCGACGGAATTACGAAAGATTCGATCAGCGCCAGGTCCCTCGAAAGCTCGGCCGCTTTTTCGAGACCCAGAAGCGGATGCCGCAGATGGTAAAGCACTCCGAAAAAGAACACAATATCGAACCGCCCCAGCCGTTTGGCGGAGAGTTCGTTGACGTCGAGCGTCAGGTATTCGACGTTCGATCCGATGAGTTCCTTCGCCTCGATGAACGTGTCGAGCGCCACGCAGTCCACCGCCACCACAGTGGCCCCGCGCCGCTCGCATTCAAAGCTGAACCAGCCATCCCACGCCCCCACATCGAGCACGCGTTTGCCGCGAAGGTCATGGGGCACATCGAACAAATCGAGCCGCCAGCGCAGATGTTCCACGGGCTGCAGACCGGGCAGAACGCTGCCGTCCGGAAGCTCGATCGAGTGGTAACGGAATCTTGACTGGACCTGGCCGGCGAGATGTTGAACACGTTCTTCAAAGCCCCGGTCGCCGGCGGCAATTCGGATTTCAGGATCGGCCATTCAGGATCAGTGTAACTGGACAATCGGAACGCAATGGGGAGAAAACGCCATCGGGCCCCGCCATCGTATGATGACGGGGCCCGATTGTT
>JALYHT010000034.1 GCA_030776225.1 Acidobacteriota bacterium
AAACGCGACCGGCTGGGCAGGACGGTTCACAACGGGTTGAGGCTGCGGATCGCGAAGGAGCTGCCTTCGAGTTTCCAGTTGCCCGGAAGGCAGCCGATGACCGAGCAGGTGCTTTACGCGATGCTCAATAACTTCCTGCAGGCGCTGATCCGGACGGGCGTGGCGATTTGCGGAGGTTCCGTGGTGCAACCTCTGGCGGGCCGCTCAGAAACGCCAGGTTTGCGCAACTAGCTGTTGACCCACGGTAGTCAAATCCGATGATAAAGATTCGGCTTGCGCAGGAGCGCGATTATTCGGCTATCGCGAGCATCCAGTACAGGTGTCCTGAAACGGCCCAATGGCCGCTGGGCGACTATTCCGGATATCCGCTGCTGTTCGCAGTCGTGGACGATTCGCCCGCGGGATTCTGTTCCTGGCGGCAGACCACCATTGACGAGGCCGAAATCCTGAACATTGCAGTGGACCCGATGTACAGGCGGCGCGGGGTGGGAGCGGCACTGCTCGACCAGGTTTGTGAAGAGGCGCAGGGGGCGGTTTTTCTCGAGGTTGCGGAGTCGAATGTCCCTGCTATTGCGCTCTACCGGAAGCAGGGCTGGCGCGAGGAGGGGGTCCGCCCGGGCTATTACCAGCAGGGTACCGTCAACGCGGTTGTTATGAAAAAACGTTCATGGTAAAGTCCTGGGTAGACGGACAGAGCAATGTTCGCCACTTCATTATGAGAAGTGAAGCTACCTGCCGAATCGGTCTTGGTTCCAGTGACCGGTCAGGCGAGGCGACTCCACTAAGGAGAGAAGCCAGGATGGAACAAAACGCACAAGAAGAAATCAAAGCGCACCTGATGCAGACGAATGTGAAGTATCGCCAGCTCATGGAACAGCACCATGAGTATGACCGGCTCGTAGCAGCAATGGAAGAGAAACACGCGCTCACAGCCGGTGAAGAAATCGAAGAACATCGTCTGAAAAAGCTCAAACTCCACCTCAAAGACGAGATGGAACAAATAGTGAGCGAGTACAGGCCGCAACACGCGGTTTGAAGAGCCGCCGGTTGTAACCCATCGGGCGCGCTGCGCCATTCATGCCCGGCCTGCCGTCGTCATCATCGCGCAGACCGGGCTTTTGTATTTTATGGACCATTCTGAAGTTCCCTTTCGTATTCCCGTTACCGATATTTTCGATCTTCATACGGTTGCGCCGCGCGATGTGAAGAGTGTGATGGAGGAATATCTCGCGGAGGCGGTGCGCCTTGGGATCAGGGCGCTGCGGATCATCCACGGCCGCGGGATCGGCGTGCAGCGCGAAACGGTGAGGGCGATGCTGGCGCGTCATCCCGACGTGATCGACTTCCGCGATGCGCCCATCGAAGCGGGCGGGCGGGGGGCTACGGTGGTTACTTTTCGATAGCTGCGGGAAAAGCGGCGGCCAGGTCCGCGGCGGCAGCATCGTGCTTGCCGAAAGTTTCAAACGCGAAAAGAAGAAGGTGTCTGAGCACGGGCTCCAGCTCGGGTCCGGCAGCTGTCAGTTGCGACCGGAGGCGCGCCGAAGACGGCTTACGGATATACCAGACCCAGCTCTGCTTGCCGGAGTGAGCGTAATTGCGGGCCGTCTGTTCAAAGAGAGAGGCAGCGATGCGCGTGGCTTCGTTATCGCGAAGGCCGGCGCCGCGCAGAAGTTCGACGGCCTGGTCGATCAGGGCGGTGAACGCGCCGCCGCCGAGCGTCACGACGGCATCGAAGGCATCGGCGGAAGCGGGGTGGATCTCAATGGCATTTAAATGGAGCTGCCTTGAGATGCGCAGGGCGATCTGCAGCGCGCTTCCCCGCCCCTTGCCGGCTTCGATCACGATGGCTCCCGGAACACCTGAATCGCGCGCAGCGGCAACGCTGGCGCCCCGAGTTTCAAAGCGCTCGCGCACGGCGCGCGGTACGGCGGAGTCGCAGAAGACCAGGGCTTTGCCGGTCCAGTCGATAGCGGCGGCTTCGAGGAGATCCACGAGATGCTCCACCTGTTCGTGAGGCGCGTGGAAGAGGATGGCGGCCATTCCGTTGAGTTCATCCGCCGAGCGCACGGCGTAACCGGCTCTTAGAGAATTCGCGATCCTGCTTGCGACCCGGCAGGAAACGGCTGAAACGGGACCGATGTCCCTTGCCTTCGATGGCAGCCGTCCTATCAGGCTCGCGCTCACGGCACCGGCGCCGACCACTCCGTATTTAAACTGGGATGCCAATACCCGCGGTATCCTTTGCCCGAAGGCTTTTGATTCTATCGCGGAGCTGAGCGGCTTTCTCAAATTCGAACTGGCGGGCGGCCTCGCGCATCCGCAGTTCGAGATCGGCAATAAACTTTTCGCGCTGGTCGGGCGTAAGTTCCTCTCCGGTTTCTTCAGGCTCGACAGGGATCGTTACGTAATCGCCTTCGGCAATCGCGATGAGACTCATATCGATCGGCTTGATGATCGACTGCGGCGTGATGTTGTTTTCTTCGTTATAACGGAGCTGGGTAACACGGCGGCGGGAAGTTTCCTCAATAGCGCGTTTCATTGAGTCCGTCATAACATCCGCATAAAGAATGGCGCGGCCTTCCAGGTGGCGAGCTGCCCGGCCGATCGTCTGGATCAGAGCGCCGGTTGAGCGAAGGAAGCCTTCCTTATCGGCGTCAAGAATCGCCACGAGAGAAACTTCGGGCAGGTCGAGGCCTTCCCGCAGAAGGTTGATGCCGATAAGAACATCGTGTTCGCCGCGGCGCAGATCGCGAAGAATTTTAATGCGGTCGAGAGTGCTGACTTCGGAATGCAGGTAGTTGCACTTTACGCCGACTTCGGAATAGTACTCGGCCAGATCTTCGGCCATGCGCTTAGTCAAAGTGGTGACAAGCACCCGTTGGTTGTTGGCGACGCGCAGTCGTATTTGATTCAGCAAATCGTCGACCTGGCCTTTGATGGGCCGAATTTCGATTTCGGGGTCTACGAGCCCGGTGGGGCGAATGATCTGCTCAACCACAACACCGCCGGACGCGGTCAGTTCAAAGGGACCGGGAGTGGCGGAAACGTAGACCACCTGGTTTACGCGGTGTTCAAATTCCTCAAACGTGAGCGGTCGGTTATCGAGCGCGCTCGGAAGCCGGAATCCGTGCGCCACCAGCACCTGTTTACGTGAGCGATCGCCGTGATACATCCCGTGGAGCTGCGGGATTGTCTGGTGACTCTCATCAATAAACATGACGGAATCCTGCGGGAGGTAATCGAGAAGAGTGGGAGGCGCTTCGCCGGGCAGGCGACCCGAAAAGTGGCGAGAGTAATTTTCGATGCCGTGGCAGTAGCCGATCTCTTTCATCATTTCGAGATCGAACATGGTGCGCTGGTGTAAACGCTGCGCCTCCACCACCTTGCCCTGCGCTTCCAGCTGCGGACGCCAGAGTTCCAGCTCGGTCTTAATGGATTCGACAGCCGCGTCTTTTGTAAGCTGCGACATCACGTAGTGTGTTTTGGGATATATCGGCAGCCGCTGATACGTTTGTTTCACCTCTCCCAGCAGCGGGTCGATCTGCGACAGCGATTCGATTTCATCGCCCCACATTTCGATGCGGTAAGCGCGTTCGTCGTATGTGGGGAAGACTTCAATCACATCGCCGCGCACGCGGAAAGACCCGCGACGGAAATCGTGATCGTGCCGGTCGTAAAGAATTTCGACCAGCTTCGAGGTAATCTCTTTGCGCGTGATCTTCTGGCCTTTTTCGAGCATGAGCAGCATGCCGTAATAGGCTTCAGGCGAGCCCAGACCGTAAATGCAGCTCACGCTGGCTACGATGACGCAGTCGCGGCGCTCGAAGAGAGATTTTGTGGCGGCGAGGCGGAGGCGGTCCAGCTCATCGTTGATCGTGGCCTCTTTCTCGATATAGACGCCGCTCGACGGGATGTAGGCTTCGGGCTGGTAATAGTCGTAATAGCTGACGAAATACTCGACCGCGTTTTGCGGAAAGAAAGTTTTGAATTCGTGGTACAGCTGCGCGGCGAGAGTTTTGTTGTGGGCAAGCACGAGTGCCGGGCGGCCTGACTTTTCGATCAGCTTTGCCATGGTGAATGTCTTGCCGGAGCCGGTAACGCCGAGCAGGACCTGATGTTTTTCCCCGTCAAGCAGACCCTGGGAAAGCTCTTCAATCGCGGTCTGCTGATCCCCCTTCGGGGAGTAGGTCACCGCCAACTGGAAGGACATAAATCCAGTATACGGAGATGCGGGAACCTCCCGGTCGTGCTATTCCGGCGCCGTCTTCGGCAAAAATCTTCAGTACCTCGCGAATCTTCGTGAAGAAGAGTCAGGGAGCCGGGGCGTCCTGGAGTCTTTACGCCCCGGAAGGAGCATTACGTGTTTCTTGATCGTGTAGTGCGGTTCGAGGAAAAAATTCTCACCGGAATCACGCACGTGCTCCGTCAGGGCTGAAGAAGACCGAGCAGCTTGGCCCGGACAGCGTCCGCGGTTTCGGCATCGTTGCAGATCACGAGAATGGTATCGTCGCCCGCAATGGTGCCGACCACCTCGGGCCATTCCTCGTCGTCGAGAGCGACGGCCACAGAACTGGCGTGTCCGGGGGCTGTCTTGAGCACCACCTGGTTTTGGGCCAGACGCACATCCTGCAGGAACTCTCCGGCCAGGGTGGCGAACTGGACGCTCGGCGTTTCACGGCCCAAATCGCGATAACCCTCGTTCGTCTTGACCAGACCCAGTTCGCGCATGTCCCGCGAAAGCGTGACCTGAGTGGCGTCGATGGCCGATTCTTTCAGAGCGCGCGCCAGTTCGTCCTGAGTGAAAATGCTTCGGGTACGGATGAGGTTGAGGATCTGACCGTGTCGAAAGCTCTTGGTCATGCCAGATTCGCAAGCCTGACGCGCGCGTTCATCAGGGCGGATTGAACGGTGTCGGGACCGGTCCCCCCGGCGATCTCGCGCGTTTTCATCCCTTCGCGGGGATCGAGCATACGGGCAATATCAGGCGTGAACTCGGGGGCGAAGGCGGCCAGAGATCGCGCGTCCCAGTCCGCCGGTTTTTTGCCGTGGCGAACGCTTTCGAGAACCAGCCGGCCGACGATCTGGTGGGCCTGATGGAACGACGTGCCACTACGCGCGAGGGCTTCGGCGAGGTCTGTCGCGACGACCCAGCTTTCCTCCGCCGCGGCAGCGGGAATCTTTTCGCGCAACACCACGGATTCGGCGACTGCGCGCGCCATCTCAAGGCAGCCGGTCACCTGATCGCAGGCTTCGAAGAGCGGTTCTTTGTCTTCCTGCATGTCCCGGTTGTAGGTCATCGGCAGGCCTTTCATGGTGAAGAGCAGCGAGTTCAGGGCGCCGACGACACGGCCGGATTTGCCGCGGATCAGTTCGAGCGAATCGGGGTTCTTCTTCTGCGGCATCAGACTCGAACCGCTGGTGACTCCATCGCCGAGTTCCATCCAGCCGAACTCTTCGGACGAATAGAGAATCCAGTCTTCGGCCAGACGGCTGAGGTGGATCATAGCGACCGAAGCGGCATAGAGAAAATCGAGCGCAAAATCGCGATCGCCCGAGACATCCATGCTGTTGGCCGTGATGCTGTCGAAGCCAAGATCTCTGGCGATAGCCTCACGGTCATGCGGGAAGCCGCTGCCTGCCAGCGCGCCGGACCCGAGGGGCATCACGTTCGTACGGCGGCGTGCCTGACCGAAGCGCTCGTAATCGCGCGCGAACATTTCGAAATAGGCAAGCAGATAGTGCGGCCAGAGCACTGGTTGAGCGCGGCGCAGATGAGTATAGCCGGGCACGATCGCATCGGGATTCTTATCGGCGAGATCGAGGAGTGCCGACATCAGCCGGCGGAGCAGCTCCCCCGTTCGATCGCATTCATCGCGCAGCCAAAGCCGCGTATCGAGGGAGACCTGCTCGTTGCGGCTGCGTCCTGTGTGGATCTTGTCGGCGAGCGCACCCACGCGCTGCCGCAGTTTGCCGATGACGAAGCTGTGGACATCTTCAGCGTTATCGCCACCCTCCTCTTCAAAGAACGATGGCGACCCTGCATCTTCGAGGATGGTCTCGAAGGCGTTCACGATGTCCGCGCATTCCATCGCAGTAAGCACGCCTGCGCGGGTGAGAGAGCGCGCAAAAGCCTGGGAGCCGCGTACGTCGGCGCCGATCAGCCGCTTATCGAAATGAAGGGAATTGGAAAAGCGTTCAAAAATTTCGGAAGGCCCGGTTTCGAAACGTCCGCCCCAGAGTTTCATGAGAGCAGCATCAGCAGCAGCGCTTTCTGCGCGTGCAGCCGGTTTTCAGCCTGATCGAAGACGAGGGACCTGCGGGATTCGATTACGCTGTCGGTAACTTCTTCGCCCCGCTTGGCAGGCAGGCAGTGCATAAACACCGCGTCGGGGTCAGCATTGCAGAACAGATCGTCGTCCACCTGGTAATTGGCGAAGGCCGTGCGGCGCTCGGCGGCTTCGTTTTCGGCTCCCATGCTGGCCCACACATCGGTGTAGATAACATGCGCGCCGAATGCCGCTTCGGCGGGGTCGTTGGTGACAACGACCTGGGACCCGGAGGCGGTGGCGAGTTCACGCGCCTGAGCAATCATTTCGCCGGCGGCTTCGTACTTCGGCGGCGTGGCCAGCGCGAAATCCATGCCGAGCCGCGTAGCGTTCAGCATGAGTGAATTTGCCATATTGTTTCCATCGCCCACGAATGCGAATTTCAAACCGCGCGCAGAGCCGAAGTGTTCCCGGACCGTCTGCATATCGGCAAACGCCTGGCAGGGATGGTACATATCGCTGAGGGCGTTGATCACCGGAACCTTCGACCACTGCGCCAGACCGTCCACAGACTTCTGAAAGAACGTGCGCGCGACGATGGCGCTCACCCAGCGATCGAGGTTGCGCGCCATATCTTTCAGCGGTTCGCGTTCGCCGATGCGGCCTTCGTTCACAAGAGCGAACCCCCCAAGCTGCTGGATGGCGAGCTCAAAGGTCATGCGGGTACGGAGCGACGGCTTTTCAAACAGCAGTGCTATGGATTTGCCGGCCAGCCCGGCACGGTAGACTTCCGGAGAGCGCTTCACTTCCGAGGCGAGGTCCAGAAGAGAAATCAGCTCTTCGGACGTGACGTCCAGATCCCTGGTGAGGTCGCCGAAAGCTATTCTCGGCAGAGCCGCAGCGCCCATCATGAATTATTATGCATCCTAATGAATATTTAACCATCCAGAGTTTCTGGCGTCAAGGCTTACCGGACGCGGCGCCGATCGAGATTTGGCAGCAGACCGGTGAGCAAACCGATGGCGGGCAGGAACGCGCAGAGTTGGTACACGAAGTAGATCCCGTGGCGGTCGGCTAACTTCCCGAGAAAAGCCGCGCCTACTCCGCCCATCCCGAACGCGAGGCCAAAGAAAAGCCCGGAAATCATGCCCACTCTGCCGGGCACCAGTTCCTGCGCGTACACGACGATCGCCGAGAACGCGGACGCCAGAATCAGGCCTATGACCACGCTCAGGATTCCGGTCCAGAACAGATTTGCATAGGGAAGTAACAGAGTGAACGGAAGCACCCCGAGAATCGAACACCAGATCACATATTTTCTGCCGATGCGATCGCCGATGGGCCCGCCGACGATGGTGCCGGCCGCGACCGCGCCCAGAAAAATGAACAAATGGATCTCGGCGTTCTCGACCGACACGTGAAATTTACCGATCAGGTAGAACGTGTAATAGCTGCTCAGACTCGCCATATAGAAAAATTTCGAGAACATCAGCGCGAACAACACGCCCAGAGATACGGCGATTCGCCCTGGAGAGAGCGCGGGATGAATGAGCGTTGTGCGCGAGCGAGCAGCCATCCCCGATGCTTCCCGGCGCGTGTACCAGGCCCCCACGTTCGTGAGCAGCACGATTGCAAGGAAGGCGGCCAGAGTGAACCACACGATGCTGTGTTGACCGCGCGGCAGCACGATAAAGGCCGCGAGCAGAGGGCCAAGAGATGAACCCGCGTTGCCGCCCACCTGAAACAGGGATTGCGCCAGACCGTGCCGTCCTCCCGATGCCATCCGGGCCACCCGCGAGGATTCGGGGTGAAACACCGCCGAGCCCATGCCGATCAGACCCGCGGCAATCAGGATGAACGCGTAGTTCGATGCGGCGGACAACAAGGCCAGACCGATCAGGGTGAAGCCCATGCCGAACGGCAGCGAATAAGGCTGCGGCTTGCGATCGGTATAGAGACCGATAAGCGGCTGGAGCAGTGACGCGGTGAGCTGCGTCGTCAGGGTAATCATGCCGATTTTCGCGAAATCCAGATGGAAATTGCTTTTTAGAATCGGATAAATCGCCGGGAGCAGCGACTGAATCATGTCGTTCAGCAGATGCGAGAAACTGATGGCCGCAAGGATCGGGAATACCGTGCCTTCCGCGGCTTGCCGTCGCTCGGTTTCGATGCCCGCCGTACTCATAGTTTTAATTATTGCCCCGCGGTCCGATGCGCGTCATATGCAAAAAGCCGGGCGAACCCTTGCGGGCTGCCCGGCTTTTGCTGGAAGCAGGTTGGGCTGCGTTATTCGGCCAGGGTTTCTTCGGGGCCGAGGTCCTCGCTTAGACCACCGGTATATTGAAGACGAGCTTCGTCTTCGTAGCCGGCGAGCGCGTCGAGGGTTGGCTCCGGGAGCGGCTCTTCGACGAGATCCTCGCCTTCGATCCGGGTGCGGCGGTAGAACTCCATGCCCGTTCCGGCCGGGACGAGGCGTCCCATAATGACGTTTTCTTTCAGGCCGCGGAGGTAATCCACCTTGCCGTTGATGGCGGCTTCGGTGAGTACGCGCGTGGTTTCCTGGAAGCTCGCGGCCGAGATGAACGAATCGGTCGAGAGAGACGCTTTGGTGATGCCGAGCAGAACGGCTTTGCCCTGCGCCGGGCGTCCGCCCGCGTCTTCCGTCTTCTGGTTTTCCGCACGGAACTTGAATCTGTCGACCACTTCCTCGGGGAGGAATTCCGTGTCGCCGATATCTTCAACACGCACCCAGCGCATCATCTGACGCGAGATGACTTCGAGGTGCTTATCGTTGATATTCACGCCCTGCAGGCGGTAGACTTCCTGGATTTCATCGACGAGATACTTCTGCAATGCCTTTTCGCCGCGAACGTCGAGGATGTCGTGCGGGTTGCGGGGACCATCCATCAGAGGATCGCCGGCCGCAACGCGCTCGCCTTCCTGTACATTGATATGGACGCCGCGAGGCAGCGAATATTCGCGCTCCTCGCCATCGTCTCCGACGATGTAGATCTTGCGCTGGCCTTTCGACAGTTCGCCGTATTTGACGATACCGTTGATTTCGGCGATGATCGCGCTCTCGCGCGGTTTGCGCGCTTCGAATAATTCGACGACGCGCGGCAGACCGCCGGTGATGTCCTTGGTCTTGGTGGTTTCGCGCGGAATCTTCGCGATGACGTCGCCCGCGTGGACCTCTTCCCCGTCATGCACCATAAGGTGAGCATGGGTCGGCATGAGGTATTTACGGGACCCGCCGGGGCCTTTGACCTGGACCATCGGCTGGCGTTTTTCATCCGGCGAATCGGTTACGACGAGTTGCGACATACCGGTGACTTCGTCGACCTGTTCGGCGAGCGTGATGCCCTCCTGCAGATCTTTAAAGTGGATGACCCCGGTCAGCTCCGTCAGGATCGAGAAGGTGTAAGGATCCCATTCAAGCAGGATCTGGTTGGCCTTCACAGGATCGCCTTCGGCAACCGTGATGCGCGCGCCGTAAACAACGGGGTAGCGTTCTTTTTCGCGCTGCTTGTCGTCAACGATGGCCAGAATACCGTTGCGGTTCATGGCGATAATCTCGCCCTTTTCATTGCGAACCTGCTGGATATTGATGTATTTCGCGAAACCGTCCGATTTCGAGTCCTGCTTCGACTGTTCGGAGATACGCGTCGCGGTACCGCCGATGTGGAAGGTACGCATGGTGAGCTGCGTGCCGGGTTCGCCGATCGACTGGGCGGCGATGACGCCGACAGCCTCGCCGCGTTCGACAAGTCGCCCGGTGGCGAGGTTGCGCCCATAACAGGCGACGCAGACGCCGCGCTTCGATTCGCAGGTGAGCACCGAGCGGATTTTGACGCGCTCGATACCGGCTGCCTGAATTGCCGCGGCCAGTTCTTCGGTGATTTCCTGGTTTACGGAAACAATCACATTGCTCTCGTAATCGCGCTGGTCTTCGAGAGCGACGCGGCCAACAATGCGGTCGCGCAGAGCTTCGATAATTTCGCCCGATTCGATGATGGGTTCTACGACAATGCCTTCGGTGGTGCCGCAATCGTTTTCGCTGATGATCACGTCCTGCGCCACGTCGACCAGGCGGCGGGTGAGGTACCCGGAGTCGGCGGTTTTGAGGGCGGTATCGGCC
>JALYHT010000035.1 GCA_030776225.1 Acidobacteriota bacterium
GGTCCTGCTTCGAGCGCACCATGCCTTCGACGACCGGATTCACGGCTTCCAGATGGCTGGGGTTCGCCGCCAGCGAAACCACTACTTCCTGGCCGGAAGGCGCCCGATGCACGCCGCTCGCGCCCAGGTGGTACTTCACGTCGCCTGAGCCTTGTGCGGACGCCGGATCGATATTACCTTCGAACTCGCAGAAGATCTGGCCGAGAGGCTTGCCGATAATATTGGCGAGCACGTTCAGGCGGCCGCGATGGGCCATCCCGATCACTATTTCGTGCGCGCCGTCTTCCGCGCAAAGATTCGCCAGTTCCGCCAGCACTGAAATCGTGGTCTCGGCGCCTTCGAGCGAAAACCGCTTTTGTCCGATGAAACGTCGATCGAGGAAATGCTCAAACTCCTCGGCCCGCATCAGATTTTCCAGAATGCGGAACTTTTCGTCCTTCGAGAGCTGATAAGAGTGCGCGGGCGATTCCATGCGCTCCTGCAGCCAGATTTTTTCCTCGGGCCGCTGGATGTACATGTACTCCGCGCCCATTTTGGCGCAGTACGTTTCGCGCAACACGTCGACCATTTCGCGCAGAGTCGCCTGTTTGCGTCCGCCGAAAGCATGCGCCAGAGAGTCGGTGAAGAAGTGCCGGTCGAGATCCCAGATGGTAAGCCCGTACGTCAGCGGGTCGAGCTCGGCGTTGTATGCCGGCTCATCGCCCAGCGGATCCAGATCGGCCATCAGATGCCCGCGCACCCGGAACGCGTTGACCAGATGAATCACGGCCGCACCCCTGACCACGTCCATCGAAGGCTCGGGGACGGAGGCCAGCGCCGCCGGGGTCTTATCCGGCGCCCATTTTACAGGCGCGTAGGGCACGTGCAGCGCCTCGAAAATTTCTTCGTAGAAATTTTTATCGCCGTCGAAAAGCGATTGAATGGTCCCGAGGAACTGGCCCGACTCCGCGCCCTGAATAATGCGGTGATCGTAAGTGCAGGTCACCGACATCACTTTGCTGATGCCGAGCGATGCCACTACATCCGAAGCCACTCCGCGATATTCAGCCGGATAATCCATCGCGCCCACGGCGACAATGGCGCCCTGGCCCTGAACCAGACGCGGCATCGATGCCATAGTGCCGACCGTACCGGGGTTCGTCAGAGAAATCGTGGTTCCCTGGAAGTCCGCAACACCCAGCTTGCCGTTGCGCGCGCGCGACACCAGATCGTCGAACGCGGCTGCAAACTGCCTGAAAGACATGGCGCCGGCGTTTTTGATGTTCGGGACGAGCAGGCTGCGCGCGCCATTCTTACCCGCCACATCCACTGCCAGCCCGAAGTTGATCTCATTCTTGACGACTCGAAACAGTTCGCCCGACCCATTTGCCGCGAAGGCATGGTTCAGCGATGGGTTCGCGATGACCGCTTTAACAATCGCCCAGCCGATCAGGTGAGTGTAAGAAACCTTGCTCCTGCCCAGCAGCGCGCGGTGATGGTTGATCAGTCGACGGTTCTCGTCAATGACCTTGACCGGCACAATGCGCTGCGAGGTAGCCAGCGGAATGGCTGCGCTCAGCGCCATATTTTCGGCGATTCGGGCAGCGGCGCCGCGCAGGGGCACCAGCTCCTCGGAACCCGACAGCATGGGTGCTGAAGCGGGAGCGAGTACGAGCGCTGTGGCTTTGCCAATACCGTTGCCTGGCCCGTTACCTGGGTTGCTACCCAGGCTGCTGCCTGTGACAGTGGCAATGCCGCCGTCCGCGCCATTGCCTATGCGCGCCGCGGCGCCCTGCGGCGCGTCGTGATCGAAAATATTCTTCCAGTCGGCATCGACCGATGCCCGATCATGGTGATACTGCTGCAGCAGCTCTTCTTCGAGCCACGCATTTATGCCCGATTGCGGGCCTTGGTTTGCTTCCATACTGGGGGAGACTTGCTCTTCTTTATAGTACTTGACGGTCTTTCGCCGTCCGTCGCTAATATGAAACGGTGAAACTGCTGGTGTTCTCCGATATCCACAGCGATGCGCGAGCGCTCGAAAAGCTGATGGCCACGGAAGCGGATTATTACTTCTGCGCGGGCGATCTCGTCAACTTTTCGCGCGGCCTCGATGCCATGGGCGAGATTCTGAAGACCCGCGGCGACCGTGTCTACGTCATCCCGGGTAACCACGAATCGTCGCAGCAGAGCGCGGACCTCTGCGGCCGCTTCGGCCTCAACGACTTTCATGGCGGACATATCGAAATCGGCGGCTTCCATGTAGTCGGCCTGGGCTATTCGAACCCGACCCCGTTCGATACTCCGGGCGAGTACTCCGAGACGGAACTCGCGGAACGCCTGCACGCCTTTGACGGCGTGAAGCCGATGATCGCCATCTGCCACGTCCCCCCGCACGGGACCATGCTGGACCGCATCACCAATCTGCGCCATGCAGGCAGCAAGTCGATGCGCGAGTTCCTGCAGCGCGAGCAGCCGCGCTATTTCTTCTGCGGTCACATCCATGAGGCTGCCGGCGCGCAGGAAAAACTCGGCGAAACATCGGCTATGAACGTCGGCAAAAGAGGCTACCTGCTCGACCTCGATAAACAAGCCGAGCTCGGCCTGCTGTAAATTCGCCGCTAATCTGAATCATGGCAACTCTCGGATTGGTTGAATACGCGGCGGCAAGCCCGGAAGTGCGCGCCGTTTATGACGACATCATGGCCACTCGGAAAACCGACTGGATTAACAATTTCTGGAAGGCGCTGGCGCACGACCCCGTGACGCTGCGGCGCACCTGGGCCGGCATCAAAGAAATCATGGGGCCGGGCGCTATCGACCCGCTCATTAATAGAGATGATCTATGTCGCGGTAAGTGCGACCAATCAGTGCGGCTACTGCATCGCATCGCACACGGCGGCCGCGCGCAAAGCCGGTATGTCGGATGCGATGTTCGCGGAACTGATCGCGGTCGTCGGCATGGCGAACGAAACGAACCGACTCGCCAGCGGGTATCAGGTTGAGATCGACGAAAAATTCCGCGGTTAAACTAAAACGTGGAAAATCGTGAGTTCGCGAGGATTCTCTGCGAGACAGCCGACCTGATGGAGATCGCGGGCGAAGATAGCTTTCGCATCCGCAGCTACCGAAACGGCGCTGCCGCCATCGAAGGCTATCCCGCACGCATTGCCGCGATCCTTGCCGACCCCGCGCGCAAAATCACCGACATTTCCGGCATCGGTAAAGGCCTTGCGGCCATCCTCCTGCAGATCGAAACGCAGGGTAGCTGCGATAAGCGGGACGAGCTGTTGCTGCGGTTTCCATCCGCCGCGCTGGAGTTCCTCAAAATTCAGGGGCTCGGCCCGAAGAGCATCGCCCTGCTTTTCGAACATTTCCGCGTCGCGACGATCGATGAACTCGAACAGCTTTGCAAAGACCAGAAGCTGCGCGAACTCCCGCGTATGGGGGCGAAGCTCGAAGAGAAGGTCCTTCGCAGCATCGCGCAATACCGGCAGCGCAGCGGCCGCTTCCTGCTGAGCTTCGCCGACGCCACGGCGCGCGACCTCACCGCGTATCTCAGCGACATCGACGGCATAGATTCCATCACGCCCGCGGGCAGTCTGCGGCGCGGCCGTGAAACCATAGGCGATCTCGATCTTCTCGTCACCGGTCCCAATGCCGCGGCTGCGCTCGACCGCATGGCCACGCATCCCCGCGCGTATGAAGTGCTCGGCCGCGGACCCAACAAAACCAGCGTCAAACTCGGCCGCGAAGGGCTGCAGGTGGATGTCCGCGCCCTCGAACACGCCAGCTTCGGCGCGGCCATGCAATACTTCACCGGCAGCAAAGAGCACAACGTCGCGCTGCGCCAGCGCGCCATCCGCATGGGATTCAGGCTCAGCGAGTATGGGCTCTTCCGCGCCGAGGATGACGTACGCGTTGCCGGTGAAACGGAAGAGGAGATTTACCGCATTCTGGGGCTCGACTGGATCCCTCCCGAACTGCGCGAGAACTTCGGCGAAATTGAACTTGCCGAAGCGCGCGCGTTACCGAAACTGATCGAACAGCGCGATATCCGCGGGGACCTCCATATGCACACCACCGCCACGGACGGCCGCGCCACGCTCGAAGAGATGGCGGGTGCGGCGCGCGCGCTGGGCTACGAATACATCGCCATTACCGATCACTCGAAAGCCATCGCCATGTCTTTCGGGCTCGACGAGAAGCGTGTCGTCGAATTCGCGCAGACCGTGCGTCGTATCAACGAAGCGGGCAATCTCGGCATCAAAATTCTCTCCGGGCTCGAATGCGACATTATGAAGGACGGCGAAATGGATATAGCGTGGGATGCGCTGGCTGAACTTGACCTCGTCATCGGCAGCGTTCACAGCCACATGGGGCTGGAGCCGGAGGCGATGACCGATCGTCTGCTGCGCGCGCTCGAGTGTCCGCACCTCAAGGCGCTCGGCCACCCCACCGGGCGCCTGCTCCTGCACCGCGACCCCTTTACGTTCGATTTCGAGCGCGTGATTTCGGAAGCGGTGAAGCGCGGCGTCTGGCTGGAAATCAACTCCAGCCCCGAGC
>JALYHT010000036.1 GCA_030776225.1 Acidobacteriota bacterium
GCCGAAACCCTGTGGATGACGGAAGCGGACAGCGCGAGAACGTAGAACCTCAGCACTGTTACGTCTGCAAAGAGAAGTACTCCGAGATCCATCATTTCTACGACCAGATGTGTCCCGCGTGCGCCGCGTTCAATTTTGCAAAACGAACCGAACGCGCGGACCTGAGCGGACGGGTGGCGCTGCTGACCGGCGGGCGAGTGAAAATCGGCTACCAGACTGGCCTGAAACTGCTCCGTTCGGGAGCGTCGCTCATTGTCACGACGCGCTTCCCGCGCGATTCGGCCGCTCGCTACGCCGAGGAGCCGGATTTTGACGAATGGGGCCACCGGCTGCAGATCTTCGGTCTCGACCTGCGGCACACGCCGAGCGTCGAAGCCTTTTGCCACGAAATTCTGACTACGCGGACGCGGCTCGACTTCATCGTCAACAATGCCTGCCAGACCGTGCGGCGTCCCCCGGAGTTTTACAGGCACATGATGGAAGGCGAGCGTGGGGCGATGCTTGAGGCGCCGGAGAAAGCCCGGCGTCTGCTGGGCGCTTCGACAATGGCAATGCAGGCTACCGCGTCACGGGGCGTCGATTCCGCCGAGTTGTCGCAACTGGCGCTGTTGCCGGAAGAATTCAGTGGACAGGCCGATTTGTTCCCCGCCGGACTGCTCGATCAGGACCTGCAGCAAATCGATCTTCGCGGGCGCAACTCCTGGCGCTTGCTGATGGCGGAAGTTTCGTCCGTGGAGTTGCTGGAAGTGCACCTGATCAACGCGGTGGCGCCTTTCCTGATCAACGCGCGGCTGAAACCGCTGCTGATGAAAACTCCGGAGCGCGATAAACACATCGTCAACGTTTCGGCCGTGGAAGGGCAGTTTTACCGGAACTGGAAAACCACCCGGCATCCCCATACCAATATGGCTAAAGCCGCGCTCAATATGATGACCCGCACGTCCGCGGCGGATTACCGGAATGACGGCATCCACATGAACAGCGTCGATACGGGGTGGGTGACGGATGAGGACCCGGCCGACATTGCCGCGAGAAAGGTCGTGGAGCAGAGCTTCCACCCGCCACTCGACATTGTGGACGGGGCCGCCCGCATACTCGACCCAATTATGACCGGGTTCAATACCGGAGAGCATATGTGGGGACAGTTTCTGAAGGATTATAAACCGACCGCCTGGTAGGCCTGGCCTGATTAAGGTCGAGCAGGTTGGCCCCCTATCTGCTGGAACGCAGGCAAGGAGATCTTCACCTATGAAGTCTAATTTTTACGGGATATTAGCCGCTTCGGCTCTGGCGTCTGCCAGTTTGCTGGTCACGGGGTGTCAGCAGAGTCCGGCACCTGCACCGTCGTCAACTACAACAGTGGTTCCAGTGCCAACGCCGAGCACTTCACAGTCCCCCGCGCCGGCGACTTCCAGCGAGTCGACGACGAAAACTCAAAGTACCGAGGTCAAACCAGCCGATCCGTCGTCTCCGGATTCCGCGACACAGAAGACCTCTTCCAGCGAGTCCACAACCGTTAAACAGAAGCAGTAAGCCGGTCCGGGCGGGGGTACCGCGTAGAGCCATATGCTCCCGCAGGTACCCGGCTGCCGAGGAATTTTTCAGAAAAGTAAGGGGGATTGGTGGACGACGGGGGGTTCGAACCCCCGACCCCCGCATTGCGAACGCGGTGCTCTCCCAACTGAGCTAGTCGCCCCCGATTTCAACACGCTGCGCCCCACGACGTGAGGCCGCTCCGGACGGAACATTCACAATATAGCAGATGAGTTCACCGTCACTGGAAGCACACGACGTTCACCGGAGTCTCAGCCCAGTTCATCGGAATCCTTCCTCGAACCGGCTCTTGGTGTGGCTTCCTTTTCCGCCCGCCGCTGTTTCCAGTAGCGCTTCATACGCTCGGAAACTTCAGCTCTCGCTTTGGAGTCCATCGATTTCCGTCCGCGGCGTTTACCCGGCGGGCGGACCGCGACCTTTCCCAGAGACGTCATCTCCTCAAGCGAGTCGATGATTCTCTGCAGCCGGTCCCTTTCGTGTACCAGTTCCCGGATAATCCTGTAAAGATCCATATTTACGTTCTGGGCGATAATGTTTCACAAAATCTTATCGGCTTAGCGAATTATCGAACGAAAACAGGCCAATGCGCTACTAAATGATAACCATAGTATCGGGCAGCAAGCCATGCCATTACCAGCAGTACTGCCACGGCTAAAGTGAACCATTTAAAGAAGGTTCCCCAGGGGAACTTTCGTTTTTCGCGGCTTAGCACCAGAATGTAGCTGGCAAAAATCCCGATATAAAAAAGAATAATCATCGGCGTCGCGAACAAAGCGAGGTTGAAAACATCCCCGGTGGGCGTGATTACGGCCGCAAGGATGACGATGATCAGAATGGCGTACCGGCTGTGCCGAACCAGAAAGGCGGGACTGGCGACTCGTATCAGGGTCAGCAGGAACAGCAGAACCGGAATCTCGAAAATAACGCCCACCCCGAGCATCACATCGACAAACAAGTCGTAGTATTCGGTGATATTTATCGAGGGATCGACGCCTTTTCCGATGCCGAGGCCGAGCAGGAATTCGAGACCGTAGCGGAACGCGACGAAATAGGCGAAAAAACCGCCGACGATGAAGAGTCCTGCGCTCGAAACGACGAACGGCACCGCCCAGCGGCGCTCTTTTTTATACAATCCCGGCGCGATAAAGGCCCACACCTGATACAGCATCCAGGGAGAGGATATGAACACCGCCGCGAGAATGGGCAGCTTCATCCACATGATCTGGAAGCTGTCCATGGGGTTGATCAGCTTCAGCGTCGGGGGTACGACGCCCAGGTGCCTTAAAGCGGCTCCCGCAGGCGCGAAAACAATGCTCCAAAGCTCATCGCTGAAGAACAAACACAGGAAAAACGCGACGCCGATGCCGCCTATAGCGAGCAGCAGGCGCTTGCGAAGCTCCTCGAGGTGCTCGAGGAAACTCATCCGCTCCATGCCTTCGTCTTCATCCTCCTCGTTATCGGGCGGAACGGGAGGCTTGCCGCCGCCCGCAGGCGCAGTCGGTTCTGTTATTACATCCCCGGGCACGCCTGACGTGGACCAGTTATCGCCATATGAGAGATTTTCTTCAGAGGGCGGCGTGACATGGGAGGCAGAAGGCTCCATCGGAGCCGGGTGCGCAGTTTCGCCGGAGGGAGTATCGACTCCCCGCGGTTCGTCAGGAGATGCCATTATTCGGCTTTAACCCGCAGGCTGACCGGCTCCGGCAGACGCAGGAGCATCCGGAGTTGCCACGGGGGTATAAGGGTCCCAGGCGCTTTCGACATGCCCGTTGTCCATATGGCCGTTCGCGATGGAGCCTGCCGCGGGTGTAATCTGGGGCGCGGTGATCTGCGGCGCGGCTGTGGATTCGGCGCCCTGAGGCGCAGATGGGCCGTTTGCCGGCGTAGTGGCGACGGTGGAACTATAAGACCCTTCGTAATACGAACTGTCGTAAGACGACTGGTCATAGTTGTAGCTGTTGGTATTGAAGGTGGTGGCCGTCAATTCCTTAATTCCGGTTTCCCGCTCCAGGTTCTGCATTTCGCGATTGAACGTGGACTTCAGTTCCGACTGTGCTTTGCGGAACTCAGTCATCGCTTTCCCGACCGTCCTGCCGAGTTTGGGCAATTCTTTGGGACCAAACAGCAGCAGCGCCAGGATGAATATCGCGATCATTTCCTCTGGACCTAGCGGACCCATGTAAAGAGAATGCCTCCTGAACCGATTGTAAGCCACTTTGTATTTTCACGGCCCGGCCGCAGGCAGAGACCCCGGCGAAGTCCGGCTACCGCACAGGTACGTAACCGCGTTCCAGCATCGCCGCCACAGCGCGATCTCTCGCTTCCGGGCGCACATAAAAGAATGCCCCCGCGCGCATCGATTTGAAAATGACGCCGCCCTCATACTCATCCGCTTCAACGGCATAGTCCACCTGCGCCGCTGTCAAAACGGATTCAAGCTGGATGGCATCATCGAGACGTTTCGCCACAAAGACCAGTTCGGGCTCCACGCCTTCAAAATAATCGGTTTCCCGCTTCATAACGAATTAATTGAGAGGACTTCCGGCGGATCACAACTATCTTAGGCGATGAATCCCGCCCTTCAGCCCTCAACCGCTCCCCTCCCCCAATTCCTGTCCAACGAAGAGGAGCTCCACTGGCTTGCGCTTCGCATGGTGCCGGGTCTCGGCACGCGCCGCATCGGCCTGCTGCTCGAAAGGCTGCGGACGCCACAAGCCATCTTCCGGGCTTCGGCCAGCGAACTCGAAGGAGCCGGTTTGAACGGCGCCACGGCGCGGTCTGTCGCGAGCGGTTGCAGTTTTGAAGCCGCGGCGAGTCAGCAGCAGAAAATCCGGGAAGCGGGCGCGCACCTGGTTACGCTGAACGATTCCCGCTACCCCGACGCGCTCCGTAAAATCTTCGATCCGCCGCCGGTTCTCTTCGCCAGAGGCAGGGTGGATCTGCTGAGCTCCGTCTGCCTCGGGGTGGTGGGCACCCGCCATCCCACTGCGTACGGCGTAGCTGCCGCCGACAAGCTCTCGGGCGATTTGGCGCGGGCGGGCGTCACTATAACTTCCGGCATGGCCCGGGGCGTCGACACCGCGGCCCATAAAGCGGCTCTGGCGGCGGGTGGGATGACGCTGGCAGTGCTCGGGTGCGGGGTAGACGTGGTTTATCCGTCGGAGAACCGCAGGCTGGCGGCGGAGATCGCGGCGAAGGGCCTGATGGTTTCCGAATTTCCCATGGAAGCGACGGCGTTCCCGCAGAATTTCCCGATCCGAAACCGGATCATCAGCGGTTTGAGCAGTGGAGTTCTGGTTATCGAGGGAGCCCAGTACAGCGGCTCGGCGATTACCGCCCGCCTCGCCATGGATCAGGGCCGGGAGGTGTTTGCGGTACCGGGCAACATCACTTCCAAAATGAGCTGGGGGCCAAATCTGCTGATCAAACAGGGGGCGAAACTGGTCCAGGACTGGAACGATGTGGTGGTAGATCTGCCTCAGAACGCCCAGCGCCGGCTGATCGATGAAGGCCGACAACGCATTCTGAATGAAGGGCTTGGAAGCTCCGGTGAATCTTCGGACGGTACCGCCGCATCTCAATCATCGCCATCGGGCCCTGGCCTGAACGAACCGCACCAGGCGGTGGCGCGGAGGGTGCTCGCGGCGCTTCAGATCGACCAGTCCATTCACCTGGATGCGCTGGTGGAAAACGTGGAAGAGGCGTCGCCCTCGGAAATCATCGCCGCGCTCTTTGAACTGGAGATCATGGGTCTGGCAAAGCAACTCCCCGGGCGCAACTTTGTTAAAGTGTGGTAGCCTGGCGGACCCGGTGGGGACCGGGCGTGGTTTACTCTGAATTAACCGCGGCGCTCCCTGAGCAGGATTAAGGTGTTGGCGCAGGTCAGAAACGGGCAAACGGGGATATGGCAAAAGCATTAGTAATCGTCGAGTCACCGGCGAAGGCAAAGACAATCAACAAATACCTCGGCAAGCAGTTTATCGTGAAAGCTTCGCTGGGGCATGTGAAAGACCTTCCGAAGAAAGACCTCGCGGTGGATGTCGAGAACGGATTCAGCCCGAAGTACGAAGTGATCGAAGGCAAGAAAAAGCTCATGCAGGAGCTGCGGGAAGCTGCCAAAGGCGTGGAATCCGTGTACCTCGCAGCCGATCCCGATCGTGAAGGGGAGGCCATTTGCTGGCATCTCCAGGAAGAGCTCAAAGGCAAGCGCAGCGCCAAAAGCAAGTCGCCGGACGGCCCGAAGTTCTATCGGGTGATGTTCAACGAAATCACGAAAAAATCGATCGACAAAGCATTTGAAAAGCCGGGCCAGGTCAATATCAACCTGGTGGATGCGCAGCAGGCGCGCCGCGTGCTGGACCGTCTGGTCGGTTATAAAATCTCCCCGCTTCTGTGGGACAAGGTGCGGCGCGGGCTTTCGGCCGGCCGCGTTCAGACAGTCGCCGTGCGGGTGATCGTGGAACGGGAACGCGAAGTCCGCGCCTTCGTAAAACAGGAATACTGGACGCTTGACGCCAATCTGGGCGCGAAAAAACCGCCCGCCTTCGATGCCCGGCTGTTCCGCCGTGGCGAAGAGGCGCCCACGATTCCCGATCAGGCGACGGCGGACGCCCTCGTGGCCGATCTGGAAGGCGCGAAGTACGTCGTTAAATCGGTCGGCACGAAAGAAAAGCGCCGCAATCCGGTGGCGCCGTTTATCACCTCCACGCTGCAGCAGGAATCTTCCCGCAAACTACGCTTCAGCGTAAAGCGCACCATGATGCTCGCGCAGCAGCTTTATGAAGGGGTGGAACTGGGCAGCGAGGGCTCGGTCGGTCTTATCACTTATATGCGTACCGATTCGACGCGCGTTTCCGAAGACGCGGTCACGGAAGTGCGTGAATTCATAAGCGGTAAATTCGGCCCGGAATACGTGCCCGGCGCGCCTAATATTTACAAATCGAAAAAGGACGCGCAGGACGCTCACGAAGCCGTGCGTCCGACTTCGGCCATGCGGACCCCGGACGAGGTCGCGAAGTTCCTGGCCGAGGACCAGTTGAAACTCTACAGGCTGATCTGGATGCGCTTCATTGCATCCCAGATGAACCCCGCGGTTTTCGATCAGACCACGATAGACCTCAGCGCAGCCGGCGTCGGCGGCGGCAGTTATACTTTCCGCGCCACCGGCTCCGTCATGAAATTCGACGGTTTCCTCGCGGTATACGAAGAAGGGAAAGACGCCAAAGACGAAGAGGACGACGAACTCAAGCACAAACTGCCGGCCGTGACCGAGGGCGAAGAGCTGAAACTGCGCGCGTTAAAACCGGAACAGCACTTCACCGAACCGCCGCCGCGCTATACGGAAGCCACGCTGGTCAAGAAGCTGGAATCGGATGGCGTCGGCCGGCCTTCGACTTACGCCTCCATTCTTTCCACCATCCAGGAACGCGAGTACGTCACGAAAGAGGGCGGAAAATTCAAGCCGACGGAGCTCGGCATGGTCGTGACAGACCTGCTGCTCGAAAGCTTCAACGACATTTTCGATGTGCGCTACACGGCCCGCATGGAGCAGGATCTCGACAGCATCGAAGACGGCTCGCTCGACTGGCGCGAGGCGATGGGCGAATTCTATGAGCGGTTCATGAAAGACCTCGGCAATGCCGAGGAAAACATGACAAACATCAAGCGCATGGAAAAACCGACCGAATTCCTGTGCGATAAGTGCGGCAAGCCGCTGGTCATCAAATGGGGCAAGCACGGCAGCTTTCTTGCCTGCACCGGGTATCCCGAATGCACTTACACGCGCGAATTAACGGTGGATTTACCGGAAATTGAAAAAGGCGACCTCGGCGAACAGGGCGAAGAGGAATACTGTCAGAATTGCGGACGGCCGATGGTCCTCAAAAAGGGCCGTTTCGGGACGTTCTTCGCGTGCACGGGGTACCCGGACTGTAAAACCACGAAGCAGATCGGGGGCGCGCAAAAGAAAGCCGACGTTCCGCTGGATGAGAAATGCCCTCAATGCGGTAATAATATGGTCCAGAAGTATGGGCGTTTTGGCGAATTTACCGCCTGCGGCAATTATCCCGCCTGTAAGTTCGTGAAGCAGAAAACAATTGGCGTAAAGTGCCCGGAATGCTCCGAAGGCGAAGTTGTGGAGCGGCGCTCCAAGCGCGGTAAGACCTTTTTCGGCTGTAATCGTTATCCGGATTGCGCTTTTGTGGCCTGGGCAAGGCCGGTGCCGGAGGCGTGTCCGGACTGCGGTAATCCTTATCTGGTGGAGAAATATCTCAAAGCGGGAGCCTTTTTGCAGTGCCCGGCCAGCGGGTGCAAATACAAACGCGAATTTCAGCCTGTCCCGCAGGAACAGCCGGCTCAGCCAGTGGGCGCCTGACCGCCATTACTTCCCTCTTCAACCCCGCACGGTCCGGAGAAAATGCGCTCCGGACCGCCTCCGTAATACTCTTATTTTAAATTACTGAATAATTATGAGAAATTTTGGTTATTGTATAACCATAGTCTTGTAATTAATTGGTCCATGCTTTTTTAAGCGGTATATCGGCACGGCCGATCGGAATACTGGAGGCGACTGTTCAGATGAAAGCGCAGACAATCGAAATTCAGGCTTCGGCCGGAAGAATTCTTTCCTCGCCCATTTTCAGGCCCGGCGGTAAGAAACTCATGGCGAAGGGACATATACTTCGCGAGGAAGACGTTCGAGTCCTTCAGTCCGAGGGCATGGAGACAATCTGGGTCGCGGAACTCGAAGAAGGCGAAGTCTCCGAGGACGAGGCTGTCTGCGCCGTAGCCGGTGAAATGGCCTGCGGCTCGTGTGAAATCCAGCTGGCCCCCGGCGGCCGGGCCAATCTGATCGCCACTGAAAATTGCTGCGTGCTGGTGGATGATGAGCTGCTGCGCCAGGTAAACTGCACCTCGGGCGTCGTCATTGCCACGACCCTGAATTTCAGCTTCGCCATGGCCGGGCAGAGAATTGCCACCGTTAAAAGCGCGCCTTTCGCCGTTTCAAAATCGGATTTCGATGGATTACTGGAAATGCTGCGCGGGCGCGGGCCCATTATGCAGGCCAGACCGACGCGGGGCGCGACTGTCGGAGTCCTCTACTGCGATCCCGGCAATGGCGATCGCGCGAGGAATCTGTTCGAATCGGTGCTCCGCCAGAAACTGGAGCGCTTCGGCGTCCGCTCGCATGCAGCTTTGGCCACACTCGAAAACGAAGAGCATATATCGCGCGGTTTGCAGCAACTGCTGCGCGCCAGGCCGTCCGTAATTCTGGTCGCATCGACCACGGCCCCCGCCGGTCCGGACGATGCGGTAGGCAGAGCAATGGCGAAAATCGGTTGCCCGATCGAACGTTTCCTGGCTCCGGTGGAACCCGGCAATCTGCTGCTGATCGGCTATAAAGACGATGTGCCGATCATGTCGGCGCCGGGGTGCTTCCGGTCGCTGAAGCCGAACGTGATCGACCTGATGCTGCCGCCGCTTATGGCGCAGTACCGGGTAACCCGGTGGGAAGTCTCCTGCCTTGGGCACGGCGGCCTGCTGCACTGAGTCTGAATCGATCCGACTGCCTTTTTTTAGGTGTATTTGCGTTGTTAACTCGATGCGAAGCCAGAGGTTTGCCAGCGCACTGGCAGGGTTGCTCACGGTTGAGCGGCCCTTGCTTAACCCACGATCATCCTGGCAAATCCGGACTTCCGTGCCATAATTGCTAGGATGATTTCGCGTCGCATCGCATCGGGGGTTCAGGACCGTCTCAGCCATCTTCCGGCTGTGGCGCTGCTCGGCCCGCGCCAGGTGGGAAAAACCACTCTTGCGCATGCGATCGCCGCAGGGCGGAGGAGCGTCTATCTCGACCTTGAATCGCCCTTTGACCGGGAGAAGCTGACCGACCCGACGTTCTACCTCTCCGGTCACGAGGACGATCTGGTGGTCCTCGACGAGGTGCAAAGGGCCCCGGAGTTGTTCGCCACGTTGCGCGGTCTGATAGACCAGGGTCGGCGGCGCGGGAAAAAATCCGGGCGATTTCTACTCCTGGGTTCGGCCTCGGCCGATTTGCTTCACCAATCCGAAACCCTTGCGGGGCGGATTGCTTATATCGAGCTCTCGCCGCTTGATGTTCTGGAGACCCCCGTCGACGAGCGCGATCGACTATGGGTGCGTGGCGGGTTCCCGGAAAGTTTCCTGGCTGATGATGAACTGCGCAGCCTGCTCTGGCGGCAGGACTTCATCCGGACATATCTTGAGCGCGATATACCCCAATTAGGGCCGCGGATTCCTGCAGCCACATTGCGTCGATTCTGGACCATGCTCGCGCATGTGCAGGGAGGACTATTCAACGCGGCCCAACTTGCCCGGGGACTTGCGGTGGATGGAAAAACAGTCGCCCGATATCTTGACCTCCTGGTGGATCTAATGCTTGTGCGGCGTTTGCAGCCGTTCCAGAACAATATAGGCAAGCGTTTGGTCAAATCGCCGAAGGTATATGTCCGCGATAGCGGTCTTGTCCACGCGCTTTTGAATATCGCCGACCATGAGGCTCTGCTGGGCCACCCGGTCTCTGGCGCCAGTTGGGAAAGTTTCGTGATCGAGAGCCTGATTGCGGCAGCTCCGATGCAAACGGTTCCGCTATTCTAC
>JALYHT010000037.1 GCA_030776225.1 Acidobacteriota bacterium
TGTACATGATGGCCAGCGTTCCCACACGATCGAGCACGCGGCGGCTTTGCGCGCGCAGGCGCGGGCCAGCCAGTTTGTACTCGGAAACCGGCGTGGTCAGCAGGCGGTCGGATTCCTTTTCCAGATCGCCATAGATGCGCCGCGCCGTTGGATTATCGCGAATTGAAATCCGCAGGCGATCAAGCTCGGAATCGAGCAGTATCAGGCGGGGATGGGAAGGGCGAAGCTGCCGAAGCGGGTCGTCGTCGGTCTGCGCGAGCGTGCGCGAAGCGGCGGCAAGGCAAGCCAACTCGCCGATAACGGCGCGGCGGGTAGTTCTAGGGAGCGGGTTCGATTCCACCAAGCGCGTATTGTATCGCCGCAGGCTGCTTCAACGGTCCCGTGATATCCTGATTCTTCTGGTAGAGGTGCGGTGGCCATGACCGCGCGCTGAGTTCCCGCAATCACGGGAGGCGCGCCGGAAGGGGTTCGCCGCCGAAATCGGCGCGGTGGATTGGCCGCGGGCGATTGGGGGCGGGAGTTAAATCTCCGCCACTGTCATCTGATGTAAAACTCAGGTGGAGCGCTATCGGGATAGTGAAATCTTCGCTCGTCCTCACTCTCCTTACGCCCCTCCTGAACGGCCATAAGCAGGTTTGCGCTGTAAACGAGAGAAAAATGCACGTATTCGATTTGACGACAACGCTGCTCGACATCCCTTCGGTAACTCCCGAAGAAAAAGAAGTCGGCCAGTACCTTTACGACTATCTCTCGCCCCTCTGCGCCCGCCACGATGGCCGGGTGGAAAAACAGCAGGTCGAGCCGAATCGCTGGAATGTGTTCGCTTCGTTCGGAGAACCGGTCGTGACGCTTTCGACGCACATGGATACAGTGCCTCCTTTCATTCCCTCGCGCGTGGATGAAGAGTTTATCTGGGGCCGGGGCGCGTGCGACACGAAGGGGATCATCGCGTCTATGATTACCGCCGCCGAGCGTCTGCTCGAAAGCGGCGTGCGCGATTTCGGCTTGTTGTTCGTCGTCGGCGAGGAGCGCAACAGCGCGGGCGCCCAGTATGCGGCGCAGCATCCGCGCGGCTCTGAATTCATCATCAACGGCGAACCTACTGAGAACAAGCTGGCGCTTGGCTCCAAAGGGGCGCTGCGTTATGAGTTGGTCGCCCACGGCAAAATGGCCCATTCCGCCTATCCCGAGCTGGGGGAATCCGCGATCGACAATTTACTCGACGCGCTCGATGCCGTTCGGAAGGTCAAGTTGCCGGTTGACGACATACTCGGGCCGAGTACCCTCAATATCGGCACGATTCAGGGCGGCCGCGCCCCGAATGTAATTCCCGATGAGGCCCGCGCCGAGATTTTTGTGCGCCTGGTGGGTGATTCGGCAGCCACCCGCGAAGCACTGGCCGCCGCAGTCCGGGCCGCTGCCGGCGATAAGGTAGAGCTCAATTTTGTGCTTGAAATTCCGGCGCTGCGTCTCACGGCGGTTGAAGGTCTCCCGACGGCGATAGTGGCGTATACGACAGACATTCCGGCGTTTCTTGGCGCCTGGGGGGAGCCTTTGCTGTTCGGCCCGGGCACGATCCACGTCGCCCATACGCCGGAGGAGCGCGTACCGAAACAGCAGTTGCTCGATGCGGTTGAGATTTACCAGAAACTGGTCATCCAATTACAAGCGAAGACGAAGACAGGAAAATGAAAAGAATTGAAGTCGGTATCCTCGGCGCCACCGGCATGGTGGGCCAGCATTTCATTAAATTTCTCGACGGCCATCCGTTGTTCGACCTGACGTGGCTCGGCGCGAGTGAACGCTCGGCGGGCAAACTCTATTCGGAAGCCGCGAAGTGGCACCTTGCCGCCGCGACGCCGGCTTCCATTGGGGCGCTGAAGGTAGAGGAGGCGAAGCCGGGCAATGCGCCGCAGTTGTTGTTCTCGGCGATGGACGCTTCGGTGGCCACCGAAATCGAGCAGGCTTTTGCCAGGGCCGGTCATGTGGTCGTCTCGAACTCGAAGAACCACCGCATGGATCGGGATGTGCCGCTGATTGTTCCCGAGGTGAATTCAGACCACCTGCGGCTGATCCCGGGCCAGCAGCGCGCGCGCGGCTGGAAAGGGCAGATCGTGACCAACCCGAACTGCTCCACGGTCGTGCTGACGATGGGCCTCGGACCACTGAAGCAGTTCGGGATCACGCGCATCGTGGCGACCACGCTGCAGGCGATCTCGGGCGCAGGCTATCCGGGCGTGCCTTCCATGGACATCGTCGGCAATGTGGTGCCTTTCATCGGCGGGGAAGAAGAGAAGATGCAGGAGGAGACCCAGAAAATCCTCGGACAGCTCGCGGGCGATCGCATCGAGCCGCTGGCCGCCAAAGTCAGCGCGCACTGCAACCGCGTCCCCGTAGTGGATGGGCACACAGTAACGGTTTCAGTCGAATTTGCGTCGCGTCCCACAGAAGCGGATATCCGCCACGCCTTCGACACTTTCTCAGGCGTTCCGCAGGAGCGTAATCTGCCGAGCGCGCCCAAACGCCCGGTGCAGTATATGACGGAAGGCGACCGCCCGCAGCCGCGCAAAGATGCCGAGCGCGAGCGTGGCATGGCTGCTTTCATCGGCAGGCTGAGGCCTTGCCCGGTATTCGACTGGAAATTCGTGGCGCTGGGACACAATACGATTCGGGGCGCGGCGGGCGCGGCGGTGCTGAATGCCGAACTCATGCATTCCGAAGGGCTGCTCGACCGATGATTGTCATGAAATTCGGCGGCACGTCCGTCGAATCGGCGGCTGCCATCGAGCGCGTCGCGTCGATCGTGAAAGCCCGCTCGCACAGAAAGCCCATCGTGGTGGTTTCGGCGATGGGAAAGACGACCAACAAACTCCTCGCCATTGCGCAGGCAGCAATCGGCGGAAAGCGCGACGAATATATCCGGCAACTGCACGATCTGCGCGATTTCCACTCGCGCGAGGCGCGCCAGGTTGTCCCGCTCGCGCGCCGTGCCGAACTCGACCGCACTCTCGATGAACACTTTCAGGAGCTGACCGAGCTTGTGAAAGGCATCGCGGTACTCGGTGAGTTGACTCCCCGTTCAATTGATGCGATTTCGAGTTATGGGGAACGGCTTTCGAGTTATGTGGTGGCGCTGGCTTTCGAATACTTCGGCGTCGCGGCCGTCCATGTGGATTCTCGTAAGCTGATCCTCACCGACAGCCGCCACACGCAGGCCGCGCCATTGTTTGCTGAAACATATAAGCGGCTGGCCGAAACCATACCCGCGCTTGCCGCGGAAAAAGTTGTCGTCATGGGTGGCTTTATTGCATCCACGCAGGACGGCGTTACTTCGACGCTGGGCCGCGGCGGTTCGGATTTTACGGCCTCCATCGTCGGCGCGGGTGTGGGCGCGGACGAAATCCAGATCTGGACGGATGTGGACGGGATGCTCACCGCCGATCCCACGATTCTGCCCGGCGGTCATCGCGTCAAAACCATTTCGTTCGCCGAAGCCGCCGAACTCGCTTATTTCGGCGCCAAGGTTCTGCACCCCTCAACGGTCATTCCGGCCATTGAGCGCAATATTCCGGTGTTGATCCTGAACTCGCGGCGGCCGGAGGTGGATGGCACGCGCATAGTCGCGGAATCGGTGCACTGCGCGAACGTGGTGAAGTCGATTGCGTGCAAGCGCAAAATCACGCTGGTCAATATACACTCGACCCGCATGCTGATGGCCCACGGATTTTTGCGTCGCATCTTCGAAATTTTCGACCGGCATGAAACGTCGGTCGATATGGTTGCGACCAGTGAAGTCAGCGTTTCGCTCACCATCGACAACACTTCGCAAACGGAGCGAATCTGCAAAGAGCTCAGCGAGTTTTCAGAAGTTGTCATGGAACCGGACCAGGCGATCGTCTGCCTGGTGGGCGAGAATATCCGTCATACTCCGGGAGTGGCGGCGCGCGTGTTCGATTCGTTGCGCGCGCTGAATATCCGGATGATTTCACAGGGCGCGTCCCTCCTGAACCTGAGCCTCGTGGTTGCCGAAAAAGATCTGCGGCGCGTAGTGGAATTGCTGCATGCCGAACTCTTTTCCGAACTCGATCCGGCGGTCTTTGAAAAATGAAAATCGCTATTGTCGGTTACGGCAAAATGGGCCATATGGTCGAACGGCTGGCGGCTGAAAAAGGCATCGTTGTCGGCGCGAAGCTCGATGAATTTAACAACGCCGAATATGCGGGGATTACTCCGGAGAATTTCGCGGGGGTCGATGTCGCGATCGATTTTTCCATTCCTTCCACCGTGGTCGGCAACATCGAACGGATCGCGGCGCTGGGCGTCAATCTGGTGATCGGGACCACCGGCTGGCAGGACAGGATGAGTTACGTTAAAGAACTCGTCTCAAAGCATGGCATCGGTCTGGTCTGGAGCCCGAACTATTCGGTGGGAGTCAATGCGTTCTTTCACATAGTGAACGAAGCCGCGAAGCTTTTGTCGGGCGCGCCGGAATACGAGGCATGGGCGTGGGAGATTCACCATTCCGCCAAAAAAGACGCGCCTTCCGGAACGCTCCTGAAACTGGTGGATGAGATGCGCGGCGCCGGTTACGCGCGCCACGTGGACGTATCGTCGAACCGCGCGGGCGCCATTGCGGGTACGCATGAGATCGGTTTCGATTCAGCCGCCGATACAATCACTTTGCGGCACACCGCGCGCAGCCGCGAAGGGTTTGCGTCCGGCGCGGTGAAAGCGGCTGAGTGGATAGCCGGCAAAAAAGGTTTTCACGAGTTCGGAGATATTCTTTTCGCGCGCTGAACGGCTCAGTGCTGGAATTTCGGAGGTGGGACATGTTTACGGGATGCGGCACGGCGCTGGTGACTCCGTTTCAGACAAACGGTTCGCTGGATGAAGAAGCGGTAGGGCGTCTGGTCCGGCGGCAGATCGATCAGGGCATCGACTTTCTTGTGCCTTGCGGCACTACAGGCGAGAGCCCGACGCTGACGCGGGACGAGCACCTGCGCGTTGTCGGAATCACGGTGGAGGAGTCGGCCCGCAAGGTCCCGGTGCTCGCGGGCGCGGGCGGCTACAATACGCGCGAAGTGATCGAACTGGCGCGTGAATGCCAGAAACTTGGCGCGGACGGCATATTGTCTGTCACCCCGTATTACAACAAGCCGACACAGGAAGGTCTCTACCAACACTACAAAGCCATCGCCGAAGCGATTCAGATCCCGCTTATGCTCTACAGCGTGCAGGGGCGCACTGGCGTGAACATTGAGCCCGCGACGGTCGTCCGTCTCGCGGAAATCGAAAACATTGCCGGGATCAAAGAAGCGTCGGGCAATATCACGCAGATCGCAGAAGTGATCGATCGCGTGCCGGAGAAATTCATCGTCGTTTCGGGCGACGACGCGATGACCCTGCCGGTGATTGCGCTCGGCGGGCGCGGTCTGATCTCCGTCGCCTCCAACCAGATTCCGGGCGTCATGAGCGAACTCGCTCGCCTCTCCCGGAGCAACGATTTCGAAGCCGCGCGCCAGTTGCAGCGCCGCTACATGCCGCTGATGCAGGTGAACTTCGTCGAAGCCAATCCCATTCCTGTGAAATGGGCGATGTACCTCATGGGTCTTCTGGAACCCGTGTATCGGCTGCCCATGGTTGCGCCGCTGCCTGCCAGCCGGCAGAAAATCCGGCAGGTTGTGGAATCGGCCGGCCTGCTGGCTGCCAGCGCCCATCAGAATGGAGCCCATTAAGTTGCAGGACGAACTGACACAGCTTTTCGACAATCCGCCCGCGCAGTACGCGCCGGAGCACTTCTCTCTTTTCGCTCAATTCAGGCAGGGTCTCAACTCGGGCGCGATCCGCGCCGCCGAGCCCGACGCCTCTGTGCCGGTCACCGGGTGGCGCGTCAATCCGTGGGTCAAAAAAGGGATTCTTCTCGGCTTCCGCATGGGCGGTATTGTCGATATGTCGATCGACATGGCCAGACAGCCTTTCTTCGATAAGTCCACTTACCCGGTGCGGCAGTTCAGCGCGGCGGACGGCGTACGCATCGTGCCCGGCGGGTCGAGCATTCGCGACGGTTGTTACGTTGCCAAAGGGGTGGTCTGCATGCCGCCCATGTATATCAACGTGGGCGCATATGTCGCGGAGGGCGCCATGATCGACTCGCACGCGCTGGTGGGCAGTTGCGCCCAGCTCGGGAAGAACTGCCACCTTTCGGCGGGGTCCCAGATCGGCGGGGTGCTGGAACCGGTTGGCGCGCTGCCGGTGGTTGTGGAAGACGGCGTTCTGATCGGCGGCAATTGCGGGATCTACGAGGGCACGGTCGTCAGGCAGCATGCGGTCCTCGGCTCCGGAACAATTCTGAATCGCTCCACGCCGGTTTACGATCTGGTGCTCGGCAAAATCTATCGCGCTACCGATGACCAGCCCCTGGTGATCCCGGAAGGCGCGGTGGTGATTGCGGGTTCGCGCGCAGTGACCAGCGGGCCCGGACGCGACTGGGGTATTTCGATCTACACGCCCGTGGTTGTGAAATACCGCGATGACAAGACCGGGGCGCGCATCCAGCTCGAAGACCTGCTGCGCTGATTCCGGAATCATGGCGAACTGCCGTGTCTTGGCTACAATCATTGATTTGCACAGGAGTATCAGCATGAAGCGCACAATCGCCGTTCTTTCCAGTCTGCTCAGCTTAACGGTTGCATCGGCGCCGGCGCAGCAAGTGGCCGATGTCCGTTCGGTCCTCGAAGCGTCGCTCAAAGCGATGGGCGGCACGAACCTGAAGACGATTCAATACTCCGGCAACGGCTGGTCGTCCCGCATCGGCCAGACGTATGGGTTGGCGGAGGATTGGCCGCGCTTCGAAGTAGCCGACTACCGGCGCGCGATCGACTATGGCGCTCAATGGTCGCGCGAAGACTACACCTCGAGGCAGGGCAAGTATCCACTCCTGGGCATGCCACCACTGACGGACGAGCGCGTGACGCGTATCCTGAGCGGCAAGTACGCATGGGATATGCAGGCGGATCAACCTGTGCCGCTCACCGGGCTATACCTCGATGGTGTTCCGTATTCCGACCTGCGGCAGCTGGAAATTGCGATCACCCCGCACGGATTCCTGAAAATGGCGCTGGCGGCAAAGGACGCCACGGCTATCCGGCTTCCTATCGTCGGTCCGTCCGATGCCGGTGTGTCGCAGTATGGCCGCGTGGTGACTATCGTTTCCTTCACCTTGGGAAAGTATCGGATCAACGGGACCATCAACGACCATAACCTTGTGGAATTGACTGACACGTGGTTTCCCAATCCCGTCTACGGCGACATGGACTACGAGATGCGCTTTACCAAATACAAAAATTTCGATGGAGTCCAGTTCCCGACGCTGTTGCACGTCCATCAGGGCGATCCACGGCTGAACCCAGCCCACAATTACTACGAGTACACAATCACGGACGTGAAGGTCAACGCCCCCCTGAGCACCATGCCCGTCCCGGATGCGGTCCGCACGGCGACGCTCGCGCCGGTGAAGGTGGAGAGCATGAAGCTTGCCGACGGAGTCTGGAGTCTGGGCGGCGGCTCTCATAACAGCGTTCTGGTTGAATTCAAAGACTTCGTCGCAGTGGTGGAAGCGCCCCAAAATGAAGCGCGCTCGCTGGCTGTAATGGAGGAAGTGAACAGGCTTGTGCCCAACAAGCTTATAAAGTACGTGGTCAATACGCATCATCATTTCAGTCATGCCGGCGGCCTGCGCACGTATCTATCGCAGGGAACCACAGTGATTACTCATGAAATGAACAAACAGTACTACCTGGATACCATGTTCTACCCCGCGCCTCGTGAGTTGCAGCCCGACCGGATGTCCATGTATAACCCTATGTACACGATCAGCCGCCGGCCGGCTCCGATCGAGACAGTGGCCAGTTTCGCGGGTGGCCCGGGGGGCGGAGCCGCAAAGTATGTCATCACGGATGGGGAGCGTATTCTGGAGATTTTTCACGTCCAGGATATGGCATACGAGTTGGAAGATCCTTCGTACGCGCAGGGCAATCAGGCTGCGGACATGTTGATGGCGTATCTACCGGGAGAGCGCATCCTGATTAATGCCGATCTGTATTCGCCGCCCGTTGAAGGAGCGTCGCTGCCGCGTGCAACCGCGGGAATGCGGACCCTGTACCAGAACATGCGCAGGCAGAAGCTGGAGCCTTTGCAACACGTCCCTATCCATGGTCGCGTGGGTTCAAACGAGGAATTTCTTAAGATTATTGGGCAGTCCCGGTGAATTCGGTGAAGAGCTGAATGAAGAAGCGGGAAGCGTGGTGGACCTCTTCCCGCCATTTCGCGATTGCGGATGGTCTACTTTGCTTTTAAATGCTCAATGTCCCCGTTGCCTTCAATGCATTCGTACTCTGAGACCATGTCCCCGCCAGGGGCCGCGCCAATCGTCCCGTCCAAAACCTTCCATGGCCGCGTAAACATCTTCGGATCTTCCGCTACCGCCTCGTAGTGGATTCTGCCATCCGCGGTGGGCGAATAGCGCTCCACGACATGCAAGTCCTCACTGTGAATCTTACCGCCCACATCGAGCCAGGTTTTGTCGTTGAAACCAATTGTGTCAACAATTAACGTGTCCTGTTCCCAGTGGCCAATGGATTCGCCCATGAATGTGTTATCGAGGTCACGGCTATGGCCGCGTCCATCTGTGGGAATATCACGAAAAGTGCGCATCGCTTCGTAGAGGATAATGGTTTCTTTGGGCGACTGGACAATCTTGAACGGGAGAAAACCCCAGGCGGTTACACGAGGCGTTCCCAGCAGGAAGCAATGGACAGCCGGATCCGCTGTATAGTCTTTCGCTAACGCCTTCACTTTGGGAAGAAACTCCGGCCTGTAGGGAGTGTTGTCCACCTTCGCGGCATCCCGGATTATCCACACCCACGTTCCAGACAGATCCGGTTTACCGTTGGACATTTTAGGCAACGGCTTACCGGAAGGAGGCAAGGCGGTTCCCGGGGCCGCACCTGTTTCACTACCGATGCCTGAGGTTGCCCCGCCGGGCGTTTGCGCCATGGCGATCCCACAGGCCAGGCAGGAAATCAGCAGTCTTTGCATCATCAATCGAATCGCCTCCGCGCTATTTCAGCGGCCTGACCAGCGGCCCCATCTGCTTTTTGGTTCCATCCGGCAGCACAAATTGCCAGCCAGCCATTCGGTTGGACCCATCTTTCGATGCGAAACCGTTTACGTGTATCTTTTCGCCGGGCTTCAACAAATCCTTCTCGATACCCCACCGGCGCAACATTCCTACGGGGCCACCTTCCACGGAAAAGTTGACGACCTTGCCGTCTTTGCCGGTAACATCAATGTAGATGAATGAATGCGGATTGATCCACTCTATTTTGGTGACGGTGCCATCAACCGACACGGCCTTCTCGCTGTCAAATTCAGCATCAAACGAATGATGACCGAACGCCGCGCAGGACAGCACGAGCGTGGCTAACGTGACCGACGCACTTCTCAATATTGCCTTCATGACGAGCTATTATAAGGTCGCCCCGCCCGGAGGTCAATACCCTCACAAATGGAAGGCAGTTCGCATCTGGGGAAGCAGGTGAAGACAACTGGAGCGCCCTGAATGATAGACTGGAAGGTTCATGCGATTCGTAACGTTTGAACACAACGGTCACCGGCATGCCGGTGTTATAGATAAAGACAATGTTGTCAGCCTGAAAGGCGCGGGTTTCCCGGATCTCCTCTCTGTTCTTCAAGGTGGAGCAGACGCCCTTCAAAAGGTGAAATCATTCATCTCGAAGCCGCTCGCCGATGCAATCATAGGACTTTCGTCGGTCAAGCTTTGTGCGCCGATTCCGAACCCCCCGAAAATCCTCTGCACGGGTCTCAACTATCGCGACCACGCTTTGGAAACAAAGCAGGAACTCCCCAAATTTCCGCTCTTCTTTGCTAAGTACTCCACCACGTTAATCGGGCATGGAGACAACATCGTACTGCCAAAGAAATCCAGCCAGCCAGATTATGAAGCGGAATTTGGCTTCGTCATCGGCAAGGGTGGCCGGCATATCAAGGGGGAGAACTGGCGCGAACACGTTTTCGGCTACATGAACTGCAACGACGTAAGCGCGCGGGACGTTCAAATGGCGGTATCGCAGTGGACCATGGGTAAAAATTTCGATACCTTCGCGCCCATGGGGCCCTGGCTCGTGAGCGCCGATGAGATTGAAGACCCGCACAACCTCGATATCTCGCTGACTCTCGATGGAGAGCAATTGCAGCACTCGAATACGCGTGAGCTGATTTTCAGAATACCGGATACGATTGAATTTCTTTCGGGCATAATGACGCTTGAGCCCGGAGATGTGATTCTTACGGGAACGCCCGCAGGCGTTGGATTTACGCGCAAACCGCCACGATGGTTGACCCCCGGCGCCGAAGTCGTCGTTCGCATCGAAGGCCTCGGCGAATTACGGAACACCTGCGTTGCCGAAATCTGAAATGCACTGGCTAACAAGGTTTACAACGCCGCGCTTTCTCCTGATTCTGGCAACAGCAGGGTACGTGAATGCGCAAAGCCCGGCAGGAGTTCCCGCCCGGCCGGACTCGCCAGCCGTTCTGGCGCATATCGAAAAGGCAAAACAAGCGGCGGGAAAAGAATGGGCTGAGGAAGTCACCTTCTTTTGCTCCGCCCCCAAAGCCAGTTCGGCTACCGATCCCGTTATGGCGCCCGTAAGGCTTTTCGACAATCTTTACGCGATCGGCAGATTGAGCAATGTAGGCTACGCAATCACGACGCCGAACGGAATCATTCTCATAGACGCGGGGTACGCCAACGATGTCGAATCCGTGCTGCTCGCGGGCATGAAGACCCTCGGTCTGGATCCGGCTCAAGTGAAAACGATCGTCGTGACCCACGGCCATTCAGATCACTTTGGCGGGGCGCCATATTTCCAGGAACACTACGGCAGTCATGTCGTTCTCTCCGGCCCGGATTGGGATCTCATATTGAATCCGCCGCCGCCCCCGCCGGGCGCAAAACCGGCCCCTCCCGTGACCGCGCCAAAGAAAGATATCGTTGCGATAGAGGGAACTCCTGTCGTTCTCGGCCATGAGAAGGTCTACCCGGTCATGACTCCCGGTCACACGCCTGGATCCATGGGCCTGATTTTCAAGGTAAAAGATGGAAAACGAACCCACATGGCCGCGATCTACGGGGGCACGATTCTGATCAGCGGAAGAATTGCGGACGATCAGCTGCAGGTTTACCTGAAATCGCTGGAACACTTTAAGGAAACCGCCAAAAAGATGAAGGTGGATGTTGAACTCCAGAATCATCCGATATATGACGGCATGCCGGAGAAGCTGGCGGCGCTCAAAGATCGCACACCCGGATCGCCGAACCCCTTCGTGATCACTCCCGCCAGCTATGGACAGTTCCTTGATGTACAGTCGGAATGCATGAAAGCCGCGCTCGCGCGGCGCAGCGAATAAGAAATATTTAAGATAAGCTGACACGCCCCGGACCGGGATGTCGCGCACACAGTGCCGACACCATTCGTTGCTAAAGGCAGATACCCTCAGCTACCTTTCTTAGATGGCAGTGACGGGAACCGCGCTTTATCTCGCCAGCTTTCTCGGCATAGCTGTCGCGCAGGCCCAGATTGTTCTTCCCGTCAGCGTCCCCACCTACCAATACGACAATACCCGCGCGGGCGCTAATACGCAGGAAGCCGTACTCACGCCGTCCAACGTGAATACCACTCAGTTCGGAAAGCTGTTCGCGCAGCAGGTCGATGGGCTGGTCTACGCCCAGCCTCTGTATCTTCCCAACGTAACCGTGCCCGGTCGGGGCGCCCACAACGTGGTCTATATCGCGACTGAGCACGATTCCGTTTATGCCTTCGACGCGGACAACACCGCGGGCCAGAACGCCTCTCCGTTATGGGCGGTCAGCTTTCTTGGCGCCGGCGTCACCACGGTGCCCTATCAGGACACGTTTTGTAACCAGATCACCCCGGAGCTGGGCATTACAGGCACTCCTGTCGTCGATCCTGCGAGCGGAACGCTTTACGTGGTAGCGACCACCAAAGAAACAGCCGGCGGCTCCGTTTCGTATGTCCATCGGCTGCATGCGCTCGACGTGAGTACTGGCGCGGAGAAACCCGGCAGCCCTGTCGCAATTCAGGCCACCTTTCCCGGTACCGGTGAAGGCGGCAGCACGCTTGTCTTCAACCCGAAGAATTACAAGCAACGGCCCGGGCTGCTGCTGCTCAGCGGAGTGGTTTATGCCGCGTTCTCATCCCATTGCGATATCGGGGCCTACCACGGCTGGCTGATGGGCTACGATGCCGCCACGCTGCGGCAGTTGACCATTTACAACAGCACTCCCAATGGCAACGAAGGATCGTTGTGGGCCGGCGGTGCGGCTCCGGCCGCCGATACAAGTGGAAATATATACGTGGTATCCGCGAATGGCGACTTCGATTACGCCTCCGGCGGACCCGATCTGGGCGAGAGTTATATCAAGCTTTCGAGCGCCGGCGGGCTCGCGGTGCGCGATTACTTTACGCCTTTTAACTACAGCGGCCTCGATGACAGCGATCTCGATACAGGTTCCGCGGGTGTGGCTTTGCTGGGCGATGAAGCGGGCAGTACGGCCCATCCTCATCTGATGGCCGGCGCGGGGAAAGAAGGCAGGATCTATTTACTGGATCGTGACAACCTGGGCAAATGGCAATCCGGGTCCGACAGCCAGATCGTCCAGTCCCTGCCCGGCGCGATCGGCGGCCTCTTTGGTAATCCGTCGTATTTCAACAAGACGCTTTACTTCTGCGGCGCCGGCGACCACCTCAAGGCTTTTTCCGTCTCGAACGCCCAGATGAGTTCCGCCCCGCGGTCCACTTCTTCGGAAGCGTACGGCTACCCGGGCTGTGTCCCGTCGATATCGGCCGGCGGCACAAGCAACGGCATTGTGTGGGCCCTCGGGCCGGCGGGCGTGCTGGCGGCATATGACGCATCCAATCTCGGGGGCGAACTGTACACGAGCAATCAGAACTCACAGCGCGACAGCCTGGGACAAACAGTGAAGTTTTCCGTGCCTGTCGCGGCAAACGGGAAAGTGTACGCCGGAACCGCCGCTGCGCTCGTTGTTTATGGCTTACTCCCCCAGGGAAATGTGGCGCTTTCCATTGCGAACGCCGCGAGCGGTACGCCAAACGCGATTGCCCCGGGTGCAATCGCGAGTTTGTATGGCGCCGGTTTAGCCACGGGAACTGCGACTGCCTCTTCCTTTCCGATACCGGTGACGCTCGCAGGGGCTTCTATAACAGTCAACGGCATTGCCGCGCCCATCGTTTACGCCAGTCCGTCTCAGATCAATTTCCAGATTCCCTTTGACGTTGCTCCGGGAGCGGCGGTCGTCGATCTGTCGGTGGGGGGAGCTTTCGCCGGTTCGGCTACCGTTCCTGTGTTTTCCGGCAGTCCGGGTATTTTCATTGAGGCGCAGGGAAACGCGGCCGCTGTAAATCAGGATGGCTCCGTCAACTCCGTCGCCGCACCCGCTCCGGCGGGCAGCGTGATTGCGCTCTATGCCACGGGTTTAGGCGCGGCCAGCCCTTCGTTAGCTTCCGGCGCCGCCGCTCCGGCAAATCCATTGTCGATAGTGTCCGGAGTTGCCGCGACACTTGGAGGCATCGCCGCGCCTGTACTATTCGCCGGACCGGCTCCCGGTTTCGCTGGTCTTTACCAGATCAACATTCAGGTTCCCCAACTTCCGAGTGGACAATATGATGTGAAGATCTCCGTCCAGGGTTCGGGCAGCAACGCGGCTTTTGTGGTGATTCGATGACTCCGGTTATATCCAACCCGCCAACAGGCGTCCCCTGCAATGGCTGCACAGAATGCTGCAAAAGTAATCAGGGGCTCGTTCTGCATCCGCAGCATGGAGACGATGTTGCGTCTTACCGTTCCCGGACCCTGGGCT
>JALYHT010000038.1 GCA_030776225.1 Acidobacteriota bacterium
GGCTGTGGCAGGCCCATACTGCGCGATCCAGCGATCCAGCAGCCATGCGGGCGTAGACGCCGTTTCCGGCACTTCGACAAGCTCACGCGTGGCCCGGCGCAGTACGGCGTTGACGAAGGCGGCCGCGGATGCCTTCCCCGCCCGTCTCGCGAGTTCAACGGAATCGTTCACGGCCGCATGGTCTGGCACGCGATTCAGAAACCGGAGCTGATAAAGCCCCATCTCCAGCGCGATGCGCACGACCGCGTCGAGCTTAGTGACGGCCCGGCTGGAATACTTCGCGATGAGGACCGCGAGTTCTCCCCGCCGGCGCAGCGTGCCGAACACAATATCGGAGGCGAGGCCCGCATCGCGGCTGTCGAGCTGTACCGACTTGGCCGCCAGCGCTTCCGCGGACCATGCCCCGCGCTCCACTGCGAGCAACGCGGCAAACGCGGCTTGTCGCGCGGGCGCGAGCCGGGAAGAAATTAACTGTTTCATGTCACTCTTGTCTAAGATAGAAATCGACATGCCCCTCGCCGACCATGCCTGCGTTCCCTGCCGCGGCAATGTTCCCCCGCTGAAAGGCGCAGCCCTTGACGCCATGAAAAACGAGCTTCCCGGCTGGGAGGTCATCGACGAGCATCACCTGCACAAGGTGTTTCGCTATCCGAACTTCCAAAAAGCTCTCGATTTCGTAAACCGCGCGGGAGCCATCGCGGAAGAGCAGGGCCATCATCCCGACATCCTGCTGGCCTGGGGGAGGGCGGAGGTCACGATTTACACGCACAAAATCGACGGGCTTACGGAGAGCGATTTTGTTCTCGGGGCCAAACTGGACCGGGTCGCGGAACCGGCTTGACTTTCCCCGATACGCGCTAAACATCGACCCCGGCATCCACATCCAGGTACTGGAGTTCATGAAGGCGGTGGTAAATACCGCCGTGGTGGATCAGTTCATCGTGGCTGCCGATTTCTTTGATGCGGCCGCGGTCGAGCACCACTATTTTATCGGCGCGCCGAATGGTGGAAATCCGGTGAGCGATGACGATCACGGTGCGGCCGGTCATCAGGTTCGCGAGCGCTTTCTGCACCAGCATTTCGGATTCGGTGTCCAGGTGGGAAGTCGCTTCGTCGAGTATCAGGATGGGCGAATTTTTCAGGATGGCGCGCGCAATCGCCAGCCGCTGGCGCTGGCCGCCGGAAAGCATAAACCCGCGATCTCCGATCACAGTTTCGTAGCCTTCCGGCAGCTTCGAAATGAACTCATGCGCGAGCGCAGCCTGCGAGGCTTCTATTAAACGGGCGCGGTCGTGCTTCTGCATGCCGTAGGCGATATTGTTCGCGACAGTATCGTTGAACAGAAAAGTGTCCTGGGCGACCACGCTGATTTTGTCGCGCAGAGATGCCAGGCCCAGGTCCCTGACGTCGGCGCCGTCGATCTTCACCGCGCCCGAGATCACATCCCGGAAGCGCGGCAGCAGACTGGCAAGGGTGGTCTTGCCCGCGCCGCTCGAGCCGACCAGCGCGACTACTTCGCCTGCCTCGATGCGCAGTGAGACGCGATCCAGCTGAAGGCCGGCCGCCGAGGGATAACGGAACGATACGTCTTCAAAAACAATGGCTTCGCGAAATTCATCGATCTTACGCGCGCCGGGCTTGTCTTCAATCTCTTCCGGCTGGTCCAGGTAAGCGAAGACCTTCTCCGAAGCCCCGAGCGCCTGCTGAAAGATGTTGTGCAGATTGGTGAGCCGCTTGACCGGTTCGTACAGAAACAGCAGCGCGGCCAGGAAGCTCATGAACTCTTCCGGCTGCAGCATGTGATTCTTGATCTCTTCGCGGCCGAACCAGAGCAGCCCGACGAAGGTGAATGCGCCCATCATTTCGATAAGCGGCGAGGGAATGCCCTGGATCAGCACATAGCGCATGTTGGTGCGCAGCAGACGGTCGGCGGCGGCGCGGAACCGTTTACTTTCGTACTCCTCGGCGCCGAAGGCTTTCACGACCTGATGTCCGGAGATTGCTTCCTGCAAAACCTGATTCAGATCGCCCACGGCATCCTGCGTACGGCGGCTGCGGCGGCGAATGCGCTTGCCCAGGCGAGCTGTCGGGATCAGAACGAAGGGAAAGAGGGCGATGCTGAAGAGCGCCAGCTTCCAGTCCGTAGCGAAGATGACCGCGCTCAGGCCCAACACCGAGAAGATCTGGCGCAGGACGTCGGCCAGCATGTCGGAACTGGCGACCTGAATCCTGTCGATATCATTCATGACCGACGACATCAGCCGCCCGGTCGAATTGCTTTCAAAAAAAGAAGCCCCGTGACGGAGCACTTTATCGAACACGTCGTCGCGAAGATCTTTGACGGCCGAAAAACCAACGAGGCTGGTCAGGTAGTCGCCAAGATAATCGCAAACGCCGCGCAACGCAAATACAAACAGAATCGCTATAGCGACGACGGTGAAGACATTATGGATGGATGCGGGGAAGAATTGTTCGAGGTAGAGCGATTTGCCGAAGACAGTGAAGATCGGCGTGGATACAGCATCGGCGGCGGGCCGCAGCACGCGCCCGAGAACAGGCTTGATCAGCAGAGTACGGGCCGCGGTCATAGCGCCCACCACCGCCATCAAGACCACCGATAAAGCCAGCACAAACCAGTAGCGGCGGGCGTAGCCCAGCAGGCGCAGCGCTCCGCTCATCTGACCCCGACCTCGCCGATCGCGGCGATCACCTGTTCCACTGTTATGCCGGCTATGGGCCCATCGGCTTTAACAGTGCGCGACGGCGTGCGCCACGGAGCCCATGTCTCAGCGTCCGAAGGTCCGAAAATAATTACCTGCGGAACTCCGAAAGCGGCGGCGAGGTGGGCGGGACCCGAATCATTTCCGACGAAGAAAGACGCATCGCGCAGCAGAGCGGACATCTCGCTCAATGGTGCGCCCGTCACAGTTCGATATGCGGCGAATTCCGACAAGCTTTCTCCCGGTCCGCCGATAAACACGACCTGCAGACCCAAACCTTTCAGATAGTTTGCCACTTCCAGAAAGGCTACTGACGGCCAGGTCTTTTCCGGGGTTGCGGCCAGAGGGTGAACCACCGCGTACCGCTCTTCCGGAGCCAGCTTCGAACGGCCGGGTAAAGCGGCCACACAGGCGCCAGGGACCTCGCTCAGGGGCACGCCGAGGTAGAACATAGCCGAAGCCAGATGCTCAGCGGTGTGGACCCGGCGCGCAATCCCCATGGTTTCCTGGGCTGTGGGGATGGGCGTGTTGCAGATCCATGCCGGACGGAAGATGGCGAACCCGGCGCGGATGCGGGCGCCTGAAAGCAGGGTCAACCGCGCGCTGCGGGTCCCGCCATGCAGGTTCAGGCACAGATCCGGCGCGAAGGCCCGCATGGCGAAAGCGGTGGGCGCCATGGCCATGCTTCCGAAAATCGGGGCGAAGCGCTCTTCGGCCACGACGCGGAGCTGCAGGTCAGGCCGGAAGTTCTTCAGCAGGCGAATGGCGGGTGTGGTTAAAACGCAATCGCCCAGAGATCGCAGACGTATGATGGCGACGCGGCCGCCGGTGGGAATGCGGCGCAGCGTCTCAGTCTGGATCGGCACGCCTATTCATCGATGGTGGCTTCGTCGATCAGCATCACGGGAATTTCATCGCGGATGGGATACAGCCGGTGGCAGGAGACACAGCGAAGGCCGCTGCGGTCCGTCTTCATTTCCACCCTGGCCCGGCAGGCCGGACAGATCAGAATCTCCAGTAATTCAGCGCTGATTGCCATGAGTTTTGTCGAATGTCCAGTTTACCAACCCGACACGACATCCTCGCTGGCTCAGGATGGATTGTGGAGCCCGGTGCCGGGATTGAACCAGCGACATCCAGTTTACAAAACTGGCGCTCTACCAACTGAGCTAACCGGGCCCTGTTTACAGGTCCAGAATAACAAACCCTTCCCATGTGCTTCAGCGGCATTGCCCTCCCTGACAGCGCAGACGGTATCCGACCGCTACGATTAGCCCAGTGCCGAGAAGAAGCGCGGTGCCGGGTTCAGGAGACGACGAGGGAACACCGGACGTCTGGGCTGTGTCGAGAATCTGAATCGCCCCCAGCGTCCCGTTCGTGTGCTGCCAGCTCCCGTTTATAAACTGGTCATCGCCGAACTGCGGGGCCCCGATCAGGGCATAAGTGTTCGCATTCCACGTCACGTTCGCTCCCGCCGGCGCCGAGAGCGTAATCCAGTAGGTGACGCCGGGGGTCAGGCTCACGACGCTTGTCGGAATCCAGGAAAGTTCCACCGAGGGGTCCGCTGGATCGAGGTCTTCTCCGCCCAACACGCCCATCTGGCCGTCGAACTCCTTCGAGGCGATCGACGTACCCGGGTGCCCGCCGCTGTCCTTAGACAAGCCGATCGTCACCTGGTTCGTGCCGCCCTGGGCGATCGACGTGACAAAATCCACTTCCGCAAGTTGTTCGTTTGACGACACAGTGAACGAGATGGAAGGCATGAAATCGACGTCGGAGGAAACGGTCTCGCCGGAATCCATATTGAAAGGATTGTCCGAGGGTCCGAAGTTGCTGTAAATGATGTCGGCGTACAAAAGCGCGGCTGGCCACGACGCCAGAATGAAGCCCGCACAAAGAGCGCGAGTCATGGCACGATTCATGGTGCCGATGCTATCAACGGATTCGCGCTGAGTACAGATTCCCATTGGCCAGTGCCCGGCGCCTGCCGATAGTTAGCGCCTGAGGAAGCGCTAACCATCGGTGTATTGACGGACCCGGCCCTCCAAGCCAACATGAAGAGTACCGAGGGTGGAAGCTCGGAATTTCAGCATGTGCAGACGGTGGCGTATGGAATCCAATCCGAAGAATCGGGCAGGCAACAACCTGATCGAATTCTCGCTCCTGATGCCCTGGTTTGTATTTCTATTCGTCGGTGTCTACGATTTTGGGTTCTACGACTACTCTCTGATCGCTCTTCAGGACGGTCTGCGCGTCGCGGCAATCAACGCCGCCCAGAATTCCTCTTTGGCGGCCAATTCCGCAACGGCCTGCATCTACGTTCTCGCCGCCCTGAAGAATCTGCCGAATATAGGCACGTCAGTGACCAGCTGCTCGGCGTCGCCCCTCACGGTAACCTCTGCCT
>JALYHT010000039.1 GCA_030776225.1 Acidobacteriota bacterium
CGGCAACGCCAACGGAGCCAACGGATTCCCCATGAACCAATACGACGAACGGCTGGAATGGGGCCGCGCGAACTTCGATATCCGGCATCAGGGATTTGTGGGCGGCACCATCGGGCTTCCGCTGAAACTGACGGTGAATCCCTTCATCACCATGCGCTCAGGTTCGCCGTTCAACATCACCACCGGACAAACCATCGCGGGGGACGGAATTGTGAACGCGCGGCCGTCTCTGGTATCGTGCTCCACACCCCCGAGCCGGACGATCAGGATCACACGCTATGGCTGCTTCAATCTCGACCCGGCAGCGGGCGCGTCTGTCATTCCGGTCAACTATGGCGAAGGTCCGGGTCAGTTCTCGGTCAATCTGCGAATCAGCCGCACATGGGGCTGGGGTGAGCGGGCCGTTGCTGCACCAACAGCGGGGGATGGGGGCCCTCCCGATGGCGGGGGTCGCGGGCCCGGAGGCGGTGCCGGTGGATTCGGCGGGCGCGGCGGCCCGGGTGGCGGCCCAGGCGGGGGACGCGGCGGTTTCGGCGGCTTCGGGGGCGGCAACACAGGCAAGCGCTATAATGTGACGCTCACGGCTTCAGCGCGCAATGCCTTCAATCACGTGAACGACGCCAATCCCAGCGGTATTCTAAGCTCCCCGCTGTTCGGCGTATCTACGGCTCTCGCCAGCGGCGGCGGCAACAGCGCCGCGGGCAACCGCAAAGTCGAAATACAACTGCGATTCCAGTTCTAAACGGCCCATCTCGCAGCATGGCGCCTTTGGCGCTTATCGTCCCACCAGCACGGCTATGCTGCGGGCTGCGACGGTGTACCGCAGCGAAGAGAGAGCCTTCCGGCGGTGCGGCTCCATGAAATCGTAAGGGGTGGGAAGGCCTGTGTCGGCCACCAGTAGCCAATCTCTGGCCTTACCTTGCTGGATCTGGAAATGGATTGCGCCGGACCCGCCATTCACCATTACATAGACGTCCTTATCCCCTAATGAAGCGCCACTGAGAAGATACGCGAGGGTGTGGCCCCCCGGGGAAAAATCCGGTTCCTTGTTTCGGGCTCCGAACCAATGGATGTCCTCGCGCCAATACTGGCTGCGCGCAATGGAAGGGTGCGACTTGCGAAACGCGATCATGCCCTGGGTGAAGCGGAAAACATCCTTATTGGCGTCCAGCAGATCCCAGTCCAGATAATTCACCTCGTTGTCCTGGTTGTAGGGATTGTTGTTCCCGTGTCGCGTGGCCAGAAATTCATCTCCCGCGCAGAACATGGGCGTGCCGTTCGTAAGCATAAGCAGGCAGAGGAAGTTCTTCACCTGGCGGCGGCGCAAGGCCAGAACCTCGGCTGGAGCGCCCTCATCGCCTTCCCAGCCGCAGTTCCAGCTCCTGTTGTCGTCATTGCCATCGGTGTTCCCGTGCCCGTTGGCTTCGTTGTGCTTGTGGTTATAGCTCACCAGATCGTAAAGGCAGAAACCGTCGTGCGCGGTGATGAAATTGACGCTCTGGAAAGGGCGGTAGGAGTTTTCGGGATCGTCCGGAAACAGATCGTCGCTGCCGTAGAGACGTTGCATAAGAGCGCCCACCCGTCCGGGAACGCCACGCACGAAATCGCGGATGTCGTCACGGTATTTCCCGTTCCATTGCCGCCAGTTCAGGCCTGGGAATGAACGTCCCAAAAGGTAACTTTCGATATCCCAGGCCTCGGCGGTCATGCGCACGCCATAGCGCGCGGCGAGAAAGCTGATATCGGCAATCAGTGAAGGGTGCTCCAGATCCAGGCCCCCGTCGGAACGCCGCGTAAAAACGGAGGCGAGATCGAAGCGGAAACCATCCACCTTCATTCGGTCGATCCAGAACAGCAGGCTTTCGAGGATGATCGAACGGACCACGGGATGATCGCAGCGAAGAGTATTGCCGCAACCGGTGTCGTTACGGTAATGGCCGCGATCCGCGGTGAGGAGGTAGTACGACTGGTTGTCGATTCCGCGATAGCTGTAAGTGGGGCCGGACAGATCCCCTTCACTCGTGTGGTTGTAAACCACGTCCAGCCAGACTTCGATCCCCGCTTTGTGGAGTTCATCGACCATGTCCCGGAATTCCTCAGCCGCGCCTTCGCTGGTCTTCGCAGCCGCATAGCCCAGATGTGGCGAAAAGAAATTCAGCGGCATATAGCCCCAGAAACTTCCTTCCTGCGGGTCGCATTGCTGGACCGGCATCAACTCGACGGCTGTGATTCCCAGTTCCGTCAGATAGGGAATCTTCTCAATGAGACCCGCGAATGTGCCGCGATTCCGCTCACTCACGCCGGAGTTGGCGCGGGCCGTAAATCCTTTGACGTGCAATTCATAAACGATGAGATCGTGGCTGGGCCGGGTCTGCCGGTCTGAAACCGTCGGAACCCGCGGCGCGGACCGCGGCAGAACGCCAAGGGGCGCCCGGCCGGCGGTAGGCCCGGGACGCCGTGCCGCCTCCCGATCGTATTGCGCCGGAAAGAAAACGGCTGGCGCGAACGGGTCGAGCAGGATTTTTTCGGCGTCGAAGCAATACCCGGCCGAAGGGTCGTGCCGGCCCTCGACGCGGTAAGCGTAGTGGGCCGCGCGCGGTGCCCGGACCCGAGGGATCCAGCAATGCCAGATCCGGCCCGACTTGTTCACCCTGGGATCGAGAGACTGCTCCAGCAGGGGCGTCAGGGAATCATCCGCGCCGTAGAGCAGCAGTGTTACCCCGGTCGCGCGCCGCGAATAGAGCGCAAAGTTCCACGCCTCAAGCGTCTCGACCCAGGTGACTCCCATTGGGCCGGGCGTGCCTTCCCGCCGGTCCCATTCGTCGAAGCTGGCGCTGGAGCGCCGTAATTCTGCCATAGTCGGAAGAGAATCGCTGTAGCCCCTCGTGGTGCGGGGCGGTTACCAGGATAGCGCGCGGCCCGTTACCCCTGACGAGCCTCATGTATTTTGCCACTTATAATAAATAGGTATGTACCGTTCGGTTTTCTTCGCAATCTTTGCCTTCATGGCATCCGGCACGATCTGCGCCGCTTCCACCGAGGGCTGGAAAGTGCGCGTGGATCGCAGCAACTCCGCGACCGATCCCGACGCTTCAGGCTCGATCAAATTCGTAGCTTCCGGACCGGGCTTTCACGCTTCAAATCCACAGGCGGCCGTTTACTGGAACTCCGCGAACGTGGCCTCAGGCTCCTACACCCTGAAGGGGACCTTCACGCTGCTTGAGCCCAGCAATCACACCAACTACTACGGGCTGATCTTCGGAGGTAAAGACCTTGATGGCGCGCAGCAGAGCTACGCCTACTTCACTGTCGCGCAGGACGGCACGTGGCTGATCAAACGCCGCGACGGTTCGAGCACGAGCAACGTCGCGCCCAAAACACACAGCGACGCGGTAAAAACCCCCGGCCCCGATGGTAAATGCGTCAACGCCCTCGAGGTGCGGGTCATGCCCGCCAGGGTGGATTTTGTTGTCAATGGCGCCGTCGTACACAGCGAGCCGAAAAGCGGCGCGCTGGCCAGCACGGACGGCATTTATGGAATGCGCGTGAACCACTTCCTCGACGTGCAGATCGATGGCGTTGCCGTTTCGAAGTGACACGAAAGAGGTTTTTATGAAACATCTTTCCCGCTTCGGTGGCCACTGAGCAGCCGCTGTTATTCTTCCGCTTTTTCTTCCCGGGCCCCGGATTCGTCTTCGAGGCCGCTGCCTGAAAGCAACCCCATGGAACCGCCGCTCTTCGGCCCCAGCAAGCCAGCCTTCATATAGAGCAGCAGCTTGTCGCGCGTATCCGTTATGTCGAGATGCCGCATGGTCAGTTGCCCGATCCGGTCCTGCGGGGAGAAAGTCGACTCGCCCTTCTCCATCGTCAACCGCTCGGGCTTATAAGTCAGATTCGGGCTCACTGTATCGAGCAGCGAGTAGTCATTCCCCCGGCGTAATTCGAGCGTCACTTCGCCCGTTACAGCGCGCGCCACCCATCGCTGAGCAGTTTCGCGCAGCATCATGGCCTGCGAATCGAACCAGCGTCCCTGATACAACAGACGCCCCAGACGCATGCCGTTGATCCGGTACTGCTCGATTGTGTCTTCGTTGTGAATACCGGTCACCAGACGTTCGTAGGCAATGAAAAGCAACGCAAGGCCGGGTGCTTCATAAATCCCGCGGCTCTTGGCTTCAATAATGCGGTTTTCAATCTGATCGGACATGCCAAGTCCGTGACGCCCGCCGATTCGGTTCGCTTCCAGCACCAAATCCACGGAGTCGGCATAGCTTACGCCGTTGAGCGTCACGGGCTGGCCTTCTTCGAAACGAACCGTGACCGTTTCGGGTTCGATCGGAATTTCCTTTTTCCAGAACGCTACGCCCATGATCGGGTCGACAATTTTGACGCCCTTGTCGAGATGCTCCAGATCCTTCGCTTCGTGTGTCGCGCCCCAGATGTTGGAATCCGTCGAGTAAGCCTTCTCCACGCTCATCTTGTACGTCAGACCGTGGCTCAGCATGTACTCCGACATTTCTTTGCGGCCGCCCAGCTCGTCAATGAACTTCTGATCGAGCCACGGTTTATAAATGCGCAGCGCCGGATTCGCCAGCAGGCCGTATCGGTAGAACCGCTCGATGTCGTTGCCCTTGAAAGTGCTGCCGTCGCCCCAGATATGGACGTCGTCTTCCCTCATGGCCATGACGAGCATCGTGCCTGTTACGGCGCGGCCGATTGGCGTCGTGTTGAAGTAATGGACGCCGGCGGTGGAGATATGGAAAGCGCCGGCCTGCAGCGCCGCGATCCCTTCGGCCACGAGTTGCTTTCGGCAATCGATGAGCCGCGCCTTTTCCGCGCCATAGAGCAGTGCGCGGCGGGGGATCTCCTCATAGTCGGGCTCATCGGGCTGGCCAAGGTTGGCCGTGTACGAGTAGGGGATCGCCCCCTTGGCTTTCATCCAGTGGATAGCGGCGCTCGTGTCGAGGCCACCCGAAAAAGCCAGGCCCACTTTTTCGCCCGCGGGCAGGTGCTGAAGAATGTTTCCCATGTGAAATTGAAATTGTGGCGCCCGCGCGAACCGGGCCAACGCTCAGAATAGCGGATCGGGCGATTCAGCCCGGCGTATTATCGGCTGGTCTGACTCTGAGGAAGAGCTTGTCCCACTTGTGATGCTTGCCGGAAGGCGTGGCGCGACCGCCGGGGAAGGTCTGGTCGAGCAGCTGTGCATCGGAGATCTGCTCGATCTCCATCCAGCGCCAGTTGGGAAGCGGACCGCTGCTGGATCCGCTGATCTGCCAGGTCAGCAGTTTGATGACGCCCTTGTGCCGACCGTAGTCGTGAGGTTCGACGATCCGGTCTTTGTTGCGGTAGCGAAGCCGCAGCAGTCTGGTTTGTTCAATCGCGGTCCGCAATAACTGGTCGAGTTTCGGATCGGGCTCCGACATGGACAGAACTTCCTGTTGACCAGTTTGCACGTTTCGTGCGGGATATTGATTGGTGGCGGAAGTGGGGGTCGAACCCACACGTAGAGTGAACTACGCCAGATTTTGAGTCTGGTGCGTCTGCCAGTTCCGCCATTCCGCCACGGATTGACTTGTTACAGTTTACCCCGCGGCCCGGAATTTTTCGGGGCCCGCCATGCGAGCGGAACCCTCACCGGATGAAATCGTCGGTGTGCGTTACAAATTCAGGGTAGGCGCCCGCCCCGAGTTCGTAGAGATCCATGCCCTGGTGCTCCCCTTCGAGCGCAACGCGTTGAGGCATCACGCGACTAAGCAGCAGATTGAGCGCGTAAGTCAACGGCAAAACGAAGCCAATCAGAGTCGCGACGCCCGCCACCTGGGCCATAAGCTGACCCGGGCCGCCTGCCTCCAGCCTTCCAAACAGACCAAGCGCGAGCAGCCCCCAGATACCCCCAACGGCATGCGCCGAAATCGACCCTCCGGGGTCGTCGACCTCGAGCCGGAGATCCAGCACTTCCACTGAAAAGGTGACCAGTACCCCTGTTACGATTCCCACGATCAGGATTGCCGCTGGTGGAACGAAAGCGCAGGAGGCACTGCTTGCCACCAGACCGCCGATCCAGCCATTGGCAGTCAGCGAAGCGTCCGTCTTCCCGAATCGAATTCTCGTAATTACAGCGCTAGCGAGGGCAGCCGACGCCGCCGCCAGAAGTGTATTGACCGCGAGCAAAGGGGCTCGCCCCGTCTCCACGCCGGCAAACAGCATCGCGCCCGCGCAGTTCAGGCTCAACCAGCCTGCGAACGCCACCGTGCAACCGAAGAGTACAAAGACGGCATTATGGCCCGGAATTGCCATAGGCAGCCCTTCACCCGTGTATTTTCCGCGCCGCGCCCCAAGCAACCAGGTGATGCTGAGCGCCGTAAGGCCCCCCAGCGCGTGGATGGGCCCCGCGCCCCCGGCGTCCAGATATCCGCGCCCGAGACCGTAATTTGTTCCGAGCTGCGCGAGCCACCCTCCGCCCCAGGTCCAGTGCGAGAAGAGCGGGAACGTCACACCGGCGAGAAGCGCGGTTGAGGCGCAGATAGCTCCCAGACGCCAGCGATCGGCGCCACTTCCCAATGGAATCAGCCCCGCCAATCCGGCTGCCAGAATTCCGAACCAGGCATATAAAACGCTGGGCGGCGCATTCTGATCCACGGCATTCAGAGGCAAGCCCCGAAAGAACCACGGTTCCGCACCGATCCAGTCCCAGGATTTCGACCCAATTTGGGCAGTAAGGGATACAGAGTGGGAAAGTCCGCCCGGGTAGCCCTGAAAAGCGCGTCCGCAGACGAAATAGATACAGGCCGCTACCGATATGACGCTCAGGGCGGCCACCATGGAATGGGCTGCGTTCCGGGAGCGTCCCAGGCCCGCATTGATCAACGCCAGACCCGCCCCCGCTAAGGGTGCGAGAACCAGGAATAGTACGCACGCGGCGGTCTGGATTTCGGAAAAGTGAACGATTGTCACACCTCAGGCCTTGTCTTTGCCTGCAGTGCCTGCAACGCCCAGGTTACCAGCCAGATGAGCGCGGGCAAAAACCGCCAGTCCAAGGAGCTCGACAGTCACACCGGCGGCAAGAAAAATGACCCGGGCGGTGCCCGGCTGCAGCATGGCAACGGCAGCCAATACAAGAACCCAACCCGCGGGAAGCAAAAAAAATCCTGCGATTTTCATCTGATTTGATAAGAGCCGATAAGGCTCCATCGATAGCTCAAAATAGCACAAAAGACAGGCCTCAAGGGCTTATTCACACCCTCCTTTCTCTTACCTTATCCAAAAGGTCTATCTCGGTTATAAGAATTTTTAGTTTCTCTTCACGCTGCAACGCTGTGAGTATAAGAGGACCGGACCCCGCATGTCTCGGCTTGTGGCCCGAAATTTGAAAAGATAAGGACATCAAAACAAGGACAGCTTATGGCAGATCAAGCACCTGAAATGAAAGCGACATTAGGCCTGACAGGCCTCACGATGAACGCGATGGCGCTGATTGCGCCAGGCGCCTTTCTCTGGCTGACATTCGCGCCGCAGGCTGTGGAGGGCGCAACAGCTCCTTCGATGTGGATTGGTATCGTTTTCGCGTTGCTGCTCTGTCTGGCCACGGCCGTCTGTTATGCCGAAATGGCCAAACTCTATCCTGGGACAGGCAGCTCTTACTATTTCGCGGAACAGTCGTTTCTCAACCATGAAAAAGCGTGGAAATACGCCCGCCTCTCGAAGTTCATCGTCGGCTGGGGCTCGCACCTTTACTACTGGATCTATCCCGGGGTGATGGTGGGCGTGACGGGTATTATCTGCGGTTACGTCGTGGGAACTCTGTGGCCGGGCGCGATGAGCGCCACCAACCCGGGACCCATGTTCATGATGCTCGTCGCCGTCGTATTCTCGTTCGCGGTGGCGTACATTGCGCATCGGGGTGTGGCGGGTTCCACCTCCGTCAGCATCGCAATCAACGTGATTCAGATATCCGCACTTCTGGTGTTCGCGGTCATGGCGTTCAGCTATCGCTCCACGCACCCTGCCGGAACTCCGGCCTGGCAGTTCGACTCCACTTCGGGCGATGCATATACGTATGAATTTCAGACAGAAAAAGTGACCGCCAACGGAGCGACCACCGACAGCATCGTTCGCGACTCGGCGGGCGTCCCCAAACCAAAGCTCGATGCCGCAGGCAAACAGGTTCCGTTCATGGTGGCCTATCCGGAAAAGGATGACAAGGGCGCCTTCCTGACTCATCCCAATGCAGCATCTGTCGTGGGCATACATAACTTCGCATGGATGTTCATCCAGGCGACCGTCGCGATTCTGATTCTGGTCGGCTTCGAGTCCGTCACGGCCATGGGAGGCGAAGCGAAAAACGCCAGGCGGGATGTGCCGATCGCGGTGGTAACTTCGCTTCTGGTACAGGGGGCCTTCTGCTATCTCATCGAGTATTTCGCGGCGAATTACTTCCTGAACAGCGGTTACACCATGCAGAACGCATCGGGCTCCTCGGCCCCTGTCGGCGACATGATGGTCATTCTGGGCAATCACTTCTTCGGCCCGGGCGGTGGGCGGCTGTTCATGCTTGTGGAAGCCTTCACGGTTCTGCTGGCGCTTATTGGTACGACGCTCTCGTGCATGAATACCGGCGCCCGCGTCACCTACGCAATGGGCAAGGACGATGAGATCGGCGGCAATCTGGGCGTTCTGCACTCTGAGAACCTGACCCCGCACCGCGCGATCTGGACGCTGGCTGCCATTTCGGCCGTCATCGGCTGCATCTCGGTGGCTATGCTGTTCGGAGACGGCGGCGCCATGGCCGATACCGCCATCAAAGCGCTGCCGCAGGGCTTCTTCTCAAGCTTCGGTTATCCGTCTCACGACGTGATGGCCGCTATGCCCAACAGCCTGCTCACAGTGACGCTTGCTTCGAATTTCGGCACCTTCCTTCTCTATGCTCTCAGCTGCGTTATCTGCATGGTCGCGTTCCACAACCACGCGATGTATAACCCGGTGAAGCACCTCTTCATTCCACTGTTTGGATTGCTCGCCAACCTGGGTTGCATGGCGTTCTACCTGATCGGACCATTTATGGGTTACGGCACGAAAATGGAACCGCTGCTCGCACTGGGGATCGCGGCTGTATGGGGTATTTATGGCGGGATCTACTTCCTGATATCCAGTAAGAAGAAGGGCAGAACCACTTTGGTCAGTACTCGCGCTTCGGCTTAGGTTCAAAGCAGCGAAACCTGCGATCCCCTCGCTCACCCCCTGAGCGAGGGGAAATTTTGCGTCCGGAAGATTATCATGTTTGCAGGAGCCGCGCGGTCCAGCCCCGCCTTTTCGGGTTCTTCCACTGCCTCAATGTTGAGTCTAGAGTACGCCGAACTTTCCGACGTGGGCCGCGTCCGCGATCACAACGAAGACTGTTCCGGACAGTTCTCTCCAGCTTCCGATACCGAAGGCCGCACTCATGGCTGGCTGTTCGTGGTGGCTGACGGCGTGGGGGGCGAGGAGCGAGGCGAGGTTGCATCGGAGACCGCGGTCCAAACGCTGCTTGCCGGCTTCCGTGCCGCACCCCGGGGAGAGGCCCACACGGTATTGATGCCGCGCCTGATACAGTCGGCCAACACCAGAATCTATGAATTAGGCAGAGCCGCGAGCCCCGGAGGTTCGCGAATGGCCACAACCGTAGTCGCCTGCGCATTGCGCTATGACCGCGTGGTGGTGGCGCATGTGGGCGATTCGCGCTGTTATCTGATCCGCCACGGCGCCGCTCTCCAGATTACGCGCGACCACACCGTTGTCGCCGAACAGGTACGTCTTGGACTGCTCTCCGAAAAAGAAGCCGCGGAAGCGGAGACCCGGCATCTGCTGAGCCGTTCCCTCGGCAGCGATCTTTTTGTCAACGTCGAAACCGGCGACCGGCAGGTGCATGTAGACGATGTCCTTCTGCTCTGCTCAGATGGCCTGCATGGCGCTGTCTCAAGCGCGGAAATCGGCGAGATTGTGAAATGGAATCCCGACCTGCCCACCGCCGCGCGAAAACTCATCGACCTTGCAAATCAAAAAGACGGTGGCGATAATGTGAGCGTCCAATTGATCCGCGTGCGCGATGTGGAACGAATGGGCATGTACCGCGGGCGGCCCTACAAGCTGCGCTGAAGCCCACTGGCCCCATCTCATGACTGCACTTCATTCCGGCGACATGCTCGATCACTACCGAATAGAAAACCTTGTCGCGCGGAGCGGAATGGCTTCGATTTTTCGCGCGACTGACACGCAGAACGACCGGATTGTGGCAATCAAGATCCCACATCCCGAAATGGAAGCGGACCCGCAGCTCTTCGACCGCTTTAAACGGGAGCAGGAGATCGGCGAAAAACTCGATCACCCCGGCGTGATGAAGGTTTTCAAAGACCCGCGCCACAGCCGGATCTACATGGCGATGGAATGGGTTGACGGCGAGCTTTTGCGACAGCTCATCAGCCGCCAGCGGAAGTTCCCGGCCGAGAGGGCCTCGCGCATTATGGCCCGGATCTGCGAAGCGCTGGACTATATCCACTCTCACGGGGTCGTCCATCGGGATATGAAGCCGGAGAATATCATGATCGATCCGGAGGACCGGATCAAACTGATCGATTTTGGCATTGCCGCCAATGAAGGTTCGCGGCGATTGACATTCGCGAACCTGTCGAATGTGATGGGCACCCCCGATTACATTTCTCCGGAACAGGTCAGAGGCAAACGTGGGGATGGGCGAAGCGATATTTATGCGGCGGGTATCATGCTTTACGAGATGCTTACCGGCCAGGTCCCGTTTACGGGCAACAACCCGTTCCTGATCATGAACGATCGTCTGTTGAACAGCCCGATGCCGCCGCGTGAAATTGACTCTTCAATATCGCCCGCGCTCCAGGAAATCATCTACCGCGCCCTCGAGCGCGATCCGAAGAATCGTTATGCGACAGCACGGGAGTTCGCGTGGGATCTGGAGCATCAGGACCAGATAGGCGAGGCGGACCGTCCCGAGCTGCATGAGTGGAAACAGCGCAAATCGCACTGGCCGAAGAAAGTCTTAAATTACGTCCTGCTGGCGCTGGTGCCCATCGTCATTTTTTCACTGCTTCTGTGGATCGCGCGCAAAGCCTGAGCTGCGCTCATCAGGCGTTCGCGATTCCAAGCACCACGCCTCCCGCCACGATCAGCGCGCCGCCCAGGAGCGTCGCGGATGATGGCGCCTGATGAAAGACGAGCCATGACATGAGCTGGGCCGTTACAAAAAAGAACACCACATACAAACCGAGCAGGCGCCCAAAATCCCAATCCGGCGCGTTGACAACAAGGCCGTAGCCGAAGAGAACAGCGGCGCCCACGACGAACGTAAGCCATCGTGCGGCGCCAGTCTGCTGCCGCAGGCCGTTACGCACCAGGGCATCGCCTCCGGCTTCCAGAATCGCGGCGATTAACAGTATCCCTATAGCAGTTAATTTGTTCACTGGAAGAATTGTCCCATGCAAATAAAGAGCCGGCGGCCCCTTTGAGAGAGCCGCCGGCGTTAGAACAGAATCAGGAAATGCGGTGTTTTTACTTCAGCGGTCCGAGAATAGCCATGAGTCCCAGCGTTACTGTGTTCATGGAAGTGGTCAAAGGCTGCCCAGGGCTGCTCCGGTTGAAGAACTTGTGATCCGAAGCATCGTGCCGGAACTCAGCGCGAGCGATGAAGTGGTCGTTGTGCTTGTACTCGCCAGTGATCGTCCCTTCCTTCAGCACCTGCTTCGTTCCAGTGGTAAAGCCGGTCGCATCGTCGTAAATTTCAGCACGCGGAGTGATGGCGAACTTCTTCGCCAGCTGAATACGCACAGCGCCCGCCACGCCGTACCAGGAATCGTGACCGCTGTTGAAGATGTGGTTATCGCGGCCATAATCGGCGTTGATATAGACGTTGAACTTCGAATTGGGCGTCAGAAGCAGGGTGGAATCGATCAGGTTCCTTTTCCCGGCTGTGGTGTGCACATGATTCGGGCCTTCGTAGTAGTTGGCGGACCATGTGAATTTGGGCGTGGTAACGGCCGAGGTAACGCCGATATTCTTTAAGTTGTTATTGCCCCACGTTGTGTTCCACGCATCGACCACCTGAATACCGGCACTCCACGTTTTCGTGATCGGCGTGCTGGTGCGAAAGCCGTCGTGAAAATACGGGATCGCGAGGGCAAACAGAAGCGAGCGGGAATAATTCCAGTTTGAGGGCGCCTCGATCACTTCTGCGCCAGCCGAGGTTACGAACTGGCCGAAGTCGATTTCGGTTCCGTGAAAGTGATTCGGTTTGAGAATCAGATAGGCCTGCTCGATGTAGCGGAGAGACCGATGGTTCTGCGCCGCGCGGTCGGCCGCGTGGATCAGCCGCATCGTTTCACCAAAACCGGCGTCGATGTGTATACCTAATACTTTGTCGGATTTGTCAATGGTCACTTTGGCCAGACTCAACTCCGCCTGTCCGTAATTGATGTCGAAATTTTGCAGCTGATTCGAGCTTCCGTAGGGGTGATTGAAGTTGGCCGTGATGTAACCGTCCGCCAGAGCGCTGAATACCCAGCCATCGTACTTCGCCGGAGGCGTTGTGTCGGCCGGTTTCGTCGAATCCGGGGCGGCGGGCGTCTGAGGAGCCGGGGCTGAGGTCTGATCCGGCGTGGCGATTGGCTGGGCGGTGTCGATGTCTGCTGCCCATGCAGAAAACGCCAAGGCAAGGATGCATAGCGGTAGTCGCATTAATTATATTCTCCCTGAATAAGTGAAATTGATATTAGCCCGTTAACACTTTCATAATGGGCAAAAAACCAGTGTAAGTTTCGGCCGAGAACTGGAGGAAATAGATTATTTTGATACAGCAGATAGAAAATTTTATTGCCACCCTATGCTGTTGTAACCAAAGAGGATCAAATTGCGCATAGAGAAGTTTGATCGGCTACATTGGAAATTCAGGGGCAAGATCAGACCGGGAAAAACAATTATCTGAAAAGATTAAATATCATAATATAATGAAAATTCATACGGATGCGGACGCAAACGCACTGCTTCCGCCTCCGCTTTCCGCTTGTACTCGATATATGTCGCCAGCAGCTCCTCGGTGAAGACATCGCCTTTCAGAAGAAACTGGTGATCTTCTTCGAGGCAGGTGAGCGCTTCTTCAAGTGAGGCGGGCATAGACGGCACCGATTTCATTTCTTCGGGCGAGAGATCGTAGATGTCTTTATCGAGCGGTTCGCCCGGTTCGAGGCGGTTGACCACCCCATCGAGCCCCGCCATCATCAGCGCCGCAAAGCCCAGGTAGGGGTTGCATGAAGGGTCCGGCGGCCGAAACTCCACTCGTTTGGCCTTCGGACTCGCCGAATACATCGGAATACGCACGGCCGCAGACCGGTTTCGTCTTGAATAAGCCAGATTGACAGGCGCTTCGTAGCCCGGCACCAGCCTTTTATAGCTGTTCGTCGTGGGCGCAATAATCGCGGAAAGCGCGCGGGCGTGTTTCAAAAGGCCGCCGATGTAGTGAAGGGCCATCTGACTAAGGCCGGCATAGCCGTCCCCCGAAAAGAGTGGTTTGCCTGCTTTCCAGATCGACTGATGGACGTGCATACCGCTGCCGTTGTCGCCAAAGATCGGTTTCGGCATAAAAGTGACGGTTTTGCCGTACTGGTTGGCGACGTTGCGGACGACATACTTGTACAAAGTCATGTTGTCCGCCGATTTCACCAGCGTATTGAAACGCTGATCGATTTCGCTTTGCCCGGCGCTCGCAACTTCATGATGGTGGCACTCGATCACCAGACCGCAGCGCTCCATCGTGTTTACCATTTCGGCCCGCAGATCCTGATAATGGTCGGTCGGGGGAACCGGGAAATACCCTTCTCTGTAGCGCGGCCGGTAGCCGAGGTTATTGATTTCCCGGCCCGAGTTCCACCGCCCTTCTTCGGCATCGATGAAATAGAAACCGGAATGCGCGTTCTGATCGAAGCGGATGTTATCGAAAATAAAAAATTCCGCCTCGGCTCCGAAGAAAGCTGTGTCGCCCACACCGGAACTCTGGAGATACAGTTCGGCCTTGCGCGCGATCCAGCGCGGATCCCGCTCGTAATTCTGCCGGGTCAGGGGATCGCGTACATCGCCGATCATCACCAGAGTGGGCGTCTCCATGAAGGGGTCCATAAAGGCCGTCTCGGAATCGGGAATGAGCAGCATGTCGCTTTCATTGATCGCGGCCCACCCGCGGATACTGGAGCCATCGATCCCGAACCCGTCGGTAAATGCCGACAGGCTCAGCTCCCCGATTGGGTAGGAGATGTGGTGCTGAAGCCCCGGGATATCCGAAAATCGGACATCCACCTGCCGGGCCCCATTCTCTTTCGCAAACTGCAGCACTTCCGCTGGCGTCATGTCGATTTACCTCTGGCGTGGAAAACTAAGTTTATCGCGTGCCGGGTCTGTCCCCAGGGCTTCGCTCCAAAGGCCCGGAAGGCGAAACAGTGCCGGACGACGCCGCTGTTGTTTAATCGAAAGCAGGATATGAGTTTACCCGAAGCAGGCGCGGCCCCGGCCATTCAGAGTCACGAGCCTTTGTTCGCACCCGACATGAAATGGACCGGGAATATGCCGCGCCACAAGCTGCTCGATTGCGTCGCTGTGGCGAGGGAAGTATTCAGCCAGGCCGACCGCAAGCTGAGGGATGTCGAAAAAATGGGTCTGGAGCGCGAAAAAATCCGCGTAGCCGCCTTCATGCCACGTGTTCCCGGCGCTGAGATCGATCGGGGTTGCCGCCGCTATTGCAGCTACATGGGCAAAACATTTCGCGAACATGGCCTCGATTTCCGCGTTGAGGAGGCGCATAGCGCCGAGATCCTGGAATTGGTTTTGATGGGCGCCCAGGTGAATGAAAAGATCCATGGGACGTTTATTTTCTTCCCTGCTCCATTTGGGAAGCCGGAGGATTATTTTCTGCGGCGTGTTCGGCCTGAGAAAGACATTGAGGGACTAACGGTTGAGAACACCGGCCGCATGGCGCTGAACATCAAGACTGTGGATGAGGAAGAGAAATACGAAGGCGTCGTGCCATGCACCGCCCGCGCGATCCTCACATTACTTCGCAGTCACGACTCAACCAAAAGCATGTTTCCCCTGGACGACCGACAACTCGGTCCAACCGCGGTTATCTTTAACAGTTCGAGCCGTATCGGAATCCCTCTGCAGAACATGCTGATGCGCATCGGGGCCACCGCGGTCATTGTTCATCCACAGACGCGCCCGGCGGACAAACGCCACTTCCTCGAAACCGCGGATATAGTTGTCACCGCATTTCCGGCCCGCTGTGAGCAGGATTTGATCAGAGATATCAAGCCGGGAGCAGTCGTGATCGACTGCTCAACCG
>JALYHT010000040.1 GCA_030776225.1 Acidobacteriota bacterium
AGCTCATTTCCAGATCGAGCTGGTAGAACTCGCCCGGCGAACGGTCCGCGCGCGCATCTTCGTCGCGGTAGCACGGGGCGATCTGGAAGTAGCGATCGAAACCCGATACCATGATGATCTGTTTGAACATCTGGGGCGCCTGCGGCAGCGCATAGAATTTCCCGGGATGCCTGCGCGACGGTACCAGAAAATCCCGCGCGCCTTCCGGACTGCTCGCCGTCAGCGTCGGCGTCTGGTATTCGAGAAAACCCAGTTCCACCATGCGGCGGCGGATGCTCGAGATCACGCGCGAGCGCAGCAGAATATTCGCGTGCATCTTGCTGCGGCGCAGATCGAGAAAGCGGTAAGTGAGCCGCAGATCCTCCGGCACGGGCGTTTCGGGGAATACGTTGAAAGGCAGAGGTTCGGTGGGCCCGAGTACTTCAATTTCCGTCGCCTGCACTTCCACTTCGCCGGTGGACATCGCCGGATTCACTTTGCCCTCTTCGCGGAGCACCACGTTGCCATCGGCGCGGATGACCGTTTCCTTGGGAAGGCGGGTGACACGCTCGTACATCTCGGTGCCGGGCGCGACCACAAGCTGCGTTGTGCCGTAATGGTCGGCCAGATCGATGAAATACACACCGCCGTGGTCGCGCCGGTTCCGCAGCCAGCCGGAGAGGCGTACCGTCGATCCGGCGTGTTGCGAACGCAGTTCGCCGCACGTGTGTGTTCTGTAAGTGTGCAAAGGAGTCTTCGTTTCCAATTGTTTTATCTGCTTCCGATTTTTTCAAACAGTTCATCGCGCGATACCCGCGCCTGATCGCCCGATTGCATGTTCTTCAGTGAATACCGGTTCGCCGCGATTTCATCGTCGCCCAGGATCAGAGCGTACTTTGCGCCCGATTTGTTGGCCAGTTCCATGGCGCGTTTGAGTTTGGCATTCGCCGCCACTTCGACCGATGCGCCCGCACGGCGCATATCCCGCGCCAGACCGCCGGCGTGCCGCAGAGCCGCCTCGCCCAGCGGCGCCATGAATACATCGAGCCCTACATCCGCCTGCTCCGCCACCGTCATCACCAGGCGGTCCTCGCCGATGGAAAATCCAATCCCCGGGGAGTGAACGTTTGAGCCGAGCGATTCCGCCAGCCCGTCATAACGCCCGCCGCCGAGTACGGAATTCTGCGCGCCGAGATTTCCGTGAACCACCTCGAAGGTCGTCCGCATATAGTAATCGAGGCCCCGCACAAGCCGCGGTTTCACTTCGAAAGCAATTCCGCGATCGGTGAGATAAGTCTGCACGGCGGCAAAATGGGGCGCGCACTTCTCGCAGAGGCTGTCGAGAATCGAGGGCAGCTTATCGATGATCGGCTGGTCTTCCGGTATCTTGCAATCGAGCACGCGCAGCGGGTTCGTTTCCGTACGGCGCTGGCAGTCGGTGCAGAGTTGAGACGCCACGGGCCGGAGCGCGTCCCGCAACTTTTCCACGAACCGCGGACGGCAATCGGAACAGCCCACCGAGTTGATCAGAAGATTGAAGCCCGAAAGCCCTGTTCGCGTAAGGATCTCGACCACCATCTCGATGGTCTCCGCGTCGATGAAGGGAGAATCCGAGCCGATAGCTTCCGCGCCGATCTGAAAAAACTGCCTGTAGCGCCCTTTTTGCGGACGTTCCCGGCGGAACATCGGGCCGATGTAATAAAGCTTCTGCAGACCCGGTTTCTGATCGAGCCGGTGCTCGATGTAAGCCCGAATCACGGAGGCCGTGTTTTCCGGGCGCATCGTGACTGAGGAGCCGTCGCGGTCCTCGAAGGTGTACATTTCCTTCGAAACGATGTCGGTCTCCTGGCCTACGCCGCGTGCAAAAAGCTGGGTTTCTTCCAGGATCGGAGTGCGGATTTCGTGGTAGTTATAGACCCGGAAAACCTCCCGCGAAATGCGCTCCACGCGGTTCCAGACAGCAGTGTCCGGAGGCAGCAAATCGCGTGTTCCTTTAATGGCGCGGATCATTCAGAGGGGGAAGTTTAATGCTATCACGCACTTAAAAAAGCATCAGGTAAGCTCAAAAGCGCGAAGCAGGGCCTGTGCCTTCAATTCCATTTCGTCCCATTCTTCGGCGGGGTCCGATTGCGCGACAATCGCTCCCCCCACTCCCAGCGTTACCTGCCTGCCGTTGAATACCGCCGTGCGAATTACGATGCTCAGATCGGCGGTCCCGTTGAAACCCAGATAGCCGATACTGCCGGAGTAAACCCCGCGGGCCTCCGGCTCCAGATCCTCCAGCAGTTCGATGCTGCGGATCCTGGGCGCTCCTGTCATCGAGCCGCCGGGGAACAGCGCCCGCAGGCAATCGCCTGTGGTGGCGCAGGATTTCAGGCGCCCTTCGATCGTGCTTACGAGTTGATGCACTGTGGCATAAGTCTCGACTTCCATCAGCCTGGGCACGCGGACGCTTCCGACTTCGGAAACGCGCGACAGATCGTGGCGCACCAGATCGACAATCATCAGGTTCTCGGCGCGGAATCTTTCATTGCTCGCCAGCAACCCGCGCAGCCGGGCGTCCTCTGCGTCATCCCGTCCGCGCCGGATTGTGCCCTTTATAGGCCGCGATTCCGCCTTCCGGTTACCGTCGATCCGCAGAAAACATTCGGGAGACGACGATGCAATCGCGAGTCCGTCAAATTGAAGATAGGCCGAGTAAGGCGCGGGATTGATGCGCCGCAGCGTCTCATAGTAGTCCAGCGCCGGTACGTCCGATGCGAAACAGACCTTATTCGTAAGGCAAAGCTCGTAACTCTCGCCCGCTTCTATCAGCGACAAACACTCACGTACCTTCCCCAGATATTCATCCCGCGGAATGCTGTAGCGTAATTCGGGTTTGCCCCGATTCCATTGCGCTTTCGGTTTCGGTACGATTTGCGAGATCCGGGATTGCATCTCCTGCGCCCAATCAGCGGGCCCGGCCATGTAGAGCGTGTTGTCGAGATGATCAATGGCAAGGAAACGATCCACGCGCAGGAGCATGGAGTCCGGGTGCGGCGACCTATGCCGACTTCGGAAGCCGCTTTCATAACCCAGATAACCCACGTAGCCGCCCGTGAAGGGGAAAGGCCACTCCGGGTGCGGCGCGCCGCTGTCGAGGAGCGTGTCTATCCGGGCAAATCCGTCTATGACCAGTTCATCCGGGAGGCCCGTACCCATATACGAAAATCGTCTGTGCCCGGTAACCAGCGCGCTGTCGAGCCAGAAGGCGCAACGCTCCTGCGAGAACAATTCGCGGAACAGAATCTCAGGCGCGTGGGGCAGGGGAATGCCGGGCACAGGTGGCCGTCGAAGCGCCAGAAAATTTCGCAACAGTTCCGTGCCGTATTCGCTCGCGATGGACTCGGGGTGAAACTGCACGCCCCACAGTGGACGTGAAACATGCCGCAGCGCCATCACCGTGCCGTCACTGAGCCACGCGGTTTTCTTCAACTCGGCGGGCAGTGGTTCCATTACGGCGAGCGAATGGTACCGGACGGCCCGGAACCGTTGTGGGATGCCGCGAAATAACTCGCTGCCGTCGTGGGTAATCTCGCTCGAACGCCCATGCATGGGCCTGATCTGATCTACGCGTCCCCCGAAGACGCTGGCGATCCCCTGATGGCCGAGGCACACGCCCAGCACAGGCACCTTTGCATAGAGAATCACATCGCGCGAGACGCCGAAATCCTGCACCCGGTCCGGCCGACCCGGTCCTGGAGAGATGATGACGCTGTCGAACGCCAGTGCGCCGATCTCCTCCCAGGTCGCTTCATCGTTGCGCAGCACGAGGGGCTCTTCGCCGGTGAGCGCCGCAACCGCATGCGCCAGGTTGAACGTGAACGAATCGTAGTTATCGATTATGAGTACGGGCACTTAGAAATTCAGCTTCAGGCCGAACTGAAACTGTCTCGATGTAGTGACCGTGCTCGTGATCCTGCCGGCCGACGGATTTACCGCTCCGTTCGAAAACACAATGGCGTTCGGGGTCCCGAAATTAGCCCGGTTCTGCACGTTGAAGCATTCCGCCCGCAACTGCGCGGTCACTCTTTCAGACAGCGCGATTTTTTTGAAGAGCGAAAGATCCACTTCAGCCAGGCCAGGGCCGGTCAGAATACCCCTGCCCGCGTTGCCCCAGGTGCCCGCTGCCGGAATCAGAAATGCGTTCGGATTGAACCACTGATTCGGGTTCCCCGTGACAATCGACCCGGTGAACGCCGGGTTCAGATTGGGACGGTCGGGATTGCGCGTATCGCCGTCGCCCGAAACATTGGAACCCACCTGCGGGGTAATCGGAAAGCCGCTCTGTATGGTGGCGATTCCGTTCAACTGCCATCCGCCCAGCAGCCTGCCCTTTCCGAACGGCAGTTCATAAGTGGCGGAGATGTTGGATTGCGCGGTCACGTTCAGGGCGGACGGGCCCCAGTCCAATTTCAGGTTATTTCGGTTCTCGATCATCTGGGCCTGGTTTGTTCCCTGCGCGCCGGTGAGCGCGGAGTTCATATCCAGGTTGCGGGACCAGGTAAAGTTACCGCGCACCTGCAGGCCTTTACTGAACCGGCGGGTCACGTCGATCTGGAGCGCGTTGTAGCTGGTGTTGCCTTCCGTATACCAGAAGAAGCCGGCGCCTAAATAAGGGTTGGGCCGCGTGGACACCGGAATATATACGGCGCCCTGCGGGACCGTGCCGCGCGCGCTTCCCATACCGCCCGACGTGCAGGTTGCGCTCTGGCAAACCTGCGCGGGAATACTGTTCGGGTCCACGCTGATCAGGTTGTGGTAGCCGTGCGAGCCCACATAGGAAATGCTCAGGGCCATGTTGTGCGTGAGTTCCTGTTCCACGCGCAGGTTCCACTCTTCCACGGTCGGGGTCTTTGCATCCGCCTGAATGCCCTGCGGGGCGTAGGTTGTACAAGGCGTCGATACGCCGGGCCCGCAGGATGGCGCCGGCTGCACGCCGGGCGTTACCGGCAGCAGCGATGACAGCGCGCCTGAGTACGAGGCCGCTCCATTGGCGGGCGGAAGAGAGTTGAGCAGGAAACTAAGGTCGTCGATCAAAGAATAGTAGGTGCCGAACCCCACTCTCACGGCGGTCTTACCCTTGCCGAACGGGTCCCAGGCGAGTCCGACGCGGGGGCCGAAAAGCTTCTTTGCATTGTTTTGCGTAAACGCGGAGCTTGAAACTCTCGGCGTCGTCAACAGCACGCCCTGTCCATTGGTGGTGTAGTTGGCCGCGCGCCCGGATTCTTCGTTCCAGCCCATGGTGAATTCGTGTCGCAGACCCACGGTCAGAGTCAGGTTCGACCGCAGCTTGATGGTGTCCTGAACGAACCATGCGCCAAACAAGCTGCGCCAGCCCAGTTCGTTCGGGGTGGACACCACCTGAAAACTCGTGACCGTGCCCTGCAGGAACGTCTGGAGGCTTGCGAATGTCGCCTGTCCCAGAGTGCGGGAAGCGGAGTCTTCGTTGTCCTGCAGGCGCTGGAACCATACGCCCAGGCTGATCTGATGGCGGCCTTTGGCGATCTGCACGGTGTCCTGGAATGTAAACAGATTGCGCCGGTTCCATACGTTCGCCGCATTGTTCGGGCCCGCCGAGGTAATGGCTCCCGCGCTCGTGGTGCTGGCGCCTCCGCCGATTACGATGCCGCCCGGTCCGCCGCCGGTCACAAAAGAGAGGCTGGGGTCGAAGGACGTCAGCGAAACGGGATTCAGATTATAGGCCGCGCGTGAGAACCCGGTTCTGAAGGTGTTGATCACGCGGCTTGAAAACACGTGCGTTTCCTCAACGCTCGCCACCTGGTTCCGGAGCCGCGAATCAGAACCGAAGAGCGGGTCGGCCAGAGGAATCATGCTGTTGCCGTCGTCGATCGTATAAGCCGCGGATAGAGAGTCGCGCGGCCCGATCATGTAATCAGAACGCAAAGTGCCGAAGTCTTCCCGAATGTGTTCGACGGGGTGGTTGTAAGAGAGGGCCGTGCCGGTCGCCACGCCGTTTACCAACAGTTCCGGACCGTTCGCCACCGGCCACATGGCCATATACTTCAGCATTGCGGGATTCAGATTCGCAACCTTCGTGTAAACGCCCGCAGCGTTGGGGAGAAAACCGAGCCGGGCCTGATTATCGGGAACAACCGAAACGTTGCTGAGAGCGAGAGTCTGCCGGAAGCCTTCGTAGTTGCCGAACAGGAACCAGCGGTCCTTCTTTAACGGGCCGCCGAGCGCGCCCCCGAACTGGTTGCGCCTGAAAGCGGGAACCGGCCCCTGATCGAAATAATTGCGGGCATCGAGAGCGCTGTTGCGCAGGAATTCGAATACCGAACCGTGCAGAATGTTGGCGCCGGACTGCGTCACCACGCTCACCTGGGCACCCGCCCGCTTTCCATACTCCGCTGAATAGGTGTCGGTAAGGACGTTGAATTCGCGCACGGCGTCGATTCCCAGCAGTTCGCCGCTCACGCCTCCCGGAGTGATTGCGAGCTGACTCGAACCGGTGTATTCAATGCCGTTGAGCAGGAAGAGATTCTCCATGGGCCGCCGCCCCGAGACGGAAAACGTATTGCCGTTGCTGGTGCTGGTATTGGCGCTCTTCAGTCCGTAATTGATGGCGCCTGGATTCAGCGTGATCAGGTTGTCAAAGCTGCGCCCGTTCAGCGGAAGATCCTTCACTTCGCGCTCGCCGACGAGACCGGAGAGCTGAGAGGTCGTGGTATTCACGATCGGCACTTGTTCGGAGACGGTCACCTGCTGCGCGAGGTCGCCCACTTCAAGCCGCAGATTCACCACCGCGTTCTGGCCGACCTGAAGGACTACGCCGGTGCGGACAGCCGCTTTGAAACCCGGCTTTTCGGCCTTCACTTCCTGTGGCCCCAGAGGCAGCGACAGGACGCTGAAGTTGCCTGTGGAATCGGTGGCGGTGGTGCGGAGAGCGCCCGTTTCAAGACTCTTCACGGTTACAGTGGCTGCGCCGACGCCGGCACCGGCGGGGTCTTCCACTCTGCCCGAAATGGCGGCGCCGACCTGGGCACTGGCGAGGTTTGGTATCGCCATGCCGAAGAACGCTGTAAGTGTTGCGCGCCACAAGCGCTGCTTCGTCATCCAATCCTCATTACCAGAGATGATAATAACCGCCGCGCTCGGCAAGCTCCACGTCCACGCCGAAGAGGCTTTTGAGCGCGCCCGAAGTGATTATCCCGGCCTTCGGACCGTCCGCTACGATTGTCCCCGCCCGCATCATAATGACACGTTCGATCTCCGGAATGATGTCGGAGAGATGGTGGGTGACCAGCAGGATGCCGATTCCCGACTGCGCCAGTTTGCGGAGAGTTTCGCGCAGTTCGTGCTGGGCGAATAAGTCGAGGCTGGTGGAGGGCTCGTCGAGCAGCAGAGCGCGGGGCGCATGTACCAGGGCCCTGCCGATCAGCATGCGGCGGGCCTCCCCCGAAGACATTTCATCCACCCGTTTCCCGGCGAGATGGGGAGCTTCGAGCAGGCGCAGGACTTCGCCCGCTTTTGCGCGCATGGCATCCGATACGTGGTGGTTGGGCCAGATTCCGATACTGGAAAAGAAGCCGGAAAGCACGATGTCGAAGCCCGTGATCTCGCGCGTGCACTGGGTCATCAGATCGTTCGAAACGATGCCCAGCATACTGCGCAGGGAGACTATATTCCAGGGCGACTGGCCGAGAACGCGGATCGAAGAGCCGGGCTGGGCGAGCGGATAGAGTTCCTGCGTGATGGTCTTGATCAGCGTGGATTTCCCGCAGCCGTTCGGCCCGAGGATCGCGACGTGCTCGCCAGCCCCGATCGTGAGGCTGAAATCGCGCAGCGCAATGTATTCACCGCGCATTACAGTGACGTTCCGCAGATCGAGCAGTGGAGGGTTGAGAGCTGGAGATGCCATGGGAACTTGTATGTTAGCTTTTTGACAGTGACGCGCGTTCCATCTCCGGCAGTCGCGGTTCTGGCCACGGCTGCGCTGCTGGCGGGCGGGGGAGTGGCGTGGTTCCGCGCGCACGAGGCGCGGGCGTTTTTCGATCCGCATATTCTGTTGTCCCGCTTTCCCGCGGAAGACGCGCTGGCAATGAGCGTGGACGTTACCGCGCTCCGGCAGGCAGGCCTGCTGCGACCCCCGGCCGCGGCGCTCGAACCGGAGTACAGGCAGTTTCTCGAAGGTACAGGGTTCGATTACCGGCGCGATCTGGATTCCGTCATCGCTTCCTTCTCTAACAGCGGTACTTTCTTCATCGCGCGCGGCCGCTTTGACTGGCCGAAGCTGCGCGACTACGCGGCACTCAACGCGGGCTCCTGCTATGGGGAGCTGTGCCGCATGCAGGGCAGCCGCCCCGACCGCCATATTTCCTTCCTGCCGCTGCGAAAAGATGCGATGGCGCTGGCCGTGAGCACGAGCGACCTGGCCGCCACGTTGCTTACCAGGACCGGGCCGAGGGTCGCCGATATTCCCGAGGCAGTGGCGTGGATTTCCGTGCCCGGCGCCGAATTGCGGCGGCAGAATGCGCTGCCTCCGCAGATGCATCTCATGTTATCGGCGCTTACCAGCGCCGACCGCGTGGTCATCACTTTCGGAGCATCGGCGTCGGGCAATATCGAAGCACATCTGGAGGCGATATGCCGCACGAAAGACGATGCGCGGGTGCTTGCCAGCCAGCTTCGGACCACGACGGCCGTTTTGAAAGAAGCGCTGGGAAAAGAAGCGCCGGGACGCGACAAGCGGCAGGAAGGCGATGAAGTCATCGCGCTGCTGACGGGCGGGAGTTTCGATCAGAAAGACCGATTGGTGACCGGGAACTGGCCGGTTCGCAGAAGTCTGCTGGACGCGCTGACCGCCGGCATTTAGCACATTTGACGCCGCGGGGCGTTGGCGCATCTTTTTACCTGAAAGAGTAATCTCATACGTGTTATGTCTATCCGCCCGGTCAAACGCGTCATTCAGTCGAAGCCCACCCTTGAAGGCGCCGGGGTACACCTGCGCCGGGCGTTCGGCTTCGGCAATACCTCGGATTTCGACCCCTTTCTGCTGCTCGACGACTTTCGCAACGACGAGCCGCGAGAGTATCTCGCGGGCTTTCCCTGGCACCCGCACCGGGGTATCGAAACCATTACTTACGTGCTGGCCGGAACTGTGGAACATGGCGACAGCATGGGGAACCGCGGGGCGATCGGAGCGGGCGACATCCAGTGGATGACGGCCGGCAGCGGCATCATCCATCAGGAAATGCCAAAGGGCGACCCGCAGGGCCGCATGCACGGCTTCCAGCTCTGGGCTAACCTCCCGGCGGCGCTCAAGATGACCGCGCCGCGCTACCAGGAAATCAAGGCGCCGGAGATCCCGCTCGTGGTGGAGGACGACGGGACGGCGGTGCGGATCGTCAGCGGGGCTTTTTCAGGTAAAAAAGGGCCGGTCGAAGGCGTGGCCGCCGATCCCGTTTATATCGATGTTTCGGTGCCTCCGGGCCGCAGGAAATCTCTGCCGCTTGAAACCACGCGGCACGCGTTCGCCTACGTGTTTGCCGGCGCGGGGACCTTTGGAAACGCCTCGGGACCGCAGCCGGTACTTACCGAACAAGTGGGTCTGGACGCGCCTCCTGTGCCTGAAACCGGCAATCGCTCGCTGGTGCTCTTCGACCGCGGCGATGAAGTGACCGTGCAGGCTGGTCCCGAAGGCATCCGCTTTTTGCTGGTATCGGGCAGACCGCTGGGAGAACCGGTCGCCTGGCGCGGGCCCATCGTCATGAACACCCAGGACGAGCTTCGCCAGGCATTTGACGAACTGGAGCGGGGGACGTTCCTGCGCGCCTGAACCAGGCGGTTTTCAGGAACCCGGTTCGTCGGGCAGCGCCGTGAGGCCGATGGAGTAAGACTGCAGCGCATGCGCCAGCTTACGATCCAGCAGGGAGCCGGGACCGTAGACTTTCTGCTCAAAGCCGCCATGCCGGAAGGGTGGATCGGTAGGGACATTCGGGACGATGTCCGGCGCGTTGATCATCCTGACGGTCTGTCCCTTCCACAACGCGGTGGCAAATGCCGGATCGCCCACGCGCGGGCTGGCAAACGTCATCAGATCACCGCCTAAATCGGCCCAGCAAAGGGTCGCGATGGCGGCTCCGAGCGAATGCCCGGTGACGACGCGGGGGCCAGTGCCGGTGAGCGAGATGACGACTTCGCGCAAAGCTCTCCAGGCTCCGTAAAAGCCGAGGTGTACACGACCCGCGCCGAGGGGTTCGAGAGGAAGCGAAAGCGCGTCCTCACACCACTCCTGGCCGAATCCAAGTCCGCTGGTGAACTGGGTGCCGCGGAAAACGACGTAAGCCGTCCCGCCGTGCGTGGAGACATAGCCCCAGATATCGAGCGGGTCGCCGCGCAGGAAGAAGGGCCGGTCGCCCGGGGGCATGCGAATCGGCGCGGGGCTGGAAAATCCGTTGGGCAGTTTGCAGTGCCCGGTGGTGGCGAGATCGTAGGCCGCTTCATTGAGGGCGCAAAGCTGCAGCGCTTTCGCTTTCGAGAAAACCATTTCCGTTATCTTACCTATGACTTAAAGCGCCCTATGACTTAAAGCGCGTCGCGAACAATTGCGCGGCTCGTGGCCTCGCTGGAGACCTGATAAGAACCGCGCTGTACGGCGGCGGCGAGGCCATCCAACTTTGCCTGAAGGTTGAGCGACGCCGAAGGGAGTGAAATCGCTATGTCGTCCGAAGCGGGAACGACCGAGACCTTCGCCGTGCCGGTTGCCGACGCAACGGCCGGACTGGCCCTCGGGACGGATGGAGTGAGATCCAGTTTCATTTCTTCTACGCTCTCTTCGTCTACAGTTCTTATCGGCCATGGCGTGGAAATTTATAGTCATGCGGCGCGGCCCAATACGGGAGGCGCGTCCTTGCCGCAGCATCGTTTGAATTTGATGCCGGAACCGCAGGAACAGGGAGCCCCGCGGGGGGTGGGGAGGGCTTCGGGAGGCGCGGATTGGCTTTGTTTTGCAAAATTGGCAGCCGCGTGTTGTTGCTGGATCCGGGCGTCTATTTCCATGGACTTGCGGCGCATGGCCGCGACGCGTTCGAAGAGGGCGGCTTCGGCGGCCTCGCCGGCGGTTTTTACCGCGTTATGGGCGGCCTGCGCAATGGCTTTGGCGTTGGCGAGGCCGTGGGCAGGAGTATGCAGGTGGGGCCGAAGCTGGCGCTCCGTCTGGATTTTGCGGAGTTCGTCGAGGGAGCGGGTGAAGATGCGGTGGGCGGTGGCACGGGCGCGTTCGATGGAGTCGTGGCTGGTTTCGCTGGCGGATTCGAGG
>JALYHT010000041.1 GCA_030776225.1 Acidobacteriota bacterium
TCGGCTCATCGCATCCTGGGGGTGTAGAAGCTCCCAAGGGTTAGGCTGTTCGCCTATTAAAGCGGTACGTGAGCTGGGTTCAGAACGTCGCGAGACAGTTCGGTCCCTATCTGTGGTGGGCGTAGGAAATTTGAGGGGGCCTGCTCTTAGTACGAGAGGACCGGAGTGGACGAATCTCTTGTGTTCCAGTTGTCACGCCAGTGGCATAGCTGGGTAGCGAAATTCGGTCAGGATAAGCGCTGAATGCATATAAGCGCGAAACCTTCCCCAAGATGAGATTTCCCAACGTAAGTATGAAGAGCACTGGAAGACTACCAGTTTGATAGGGCAGATGTGTAAGCGTAGCAATACGTTGAGCTTACTGCTACTAATTGCTCGTTCGGCTTGACCATAAAATTTATTTCTCACACAAAGTGTGAAGTTGTCATTCGTAGTAAGTGGCCCGTCAGATATTCGAAACAAAGCTCATTAGAGTTCGTTGTATCGCAGCCGCGGCAGTTGCTCAATGCCGCCACATGTGCTGTACGGTTTACGATCGCCGGCAGCGGTACAACAAAGCCTTCTGGGTGACCTTAGCGAGAGGGTCCCACCCGTTCCCATCCCGAACACGGAAGTTAAGCCTCTCAGCCCCGATTGTACTGCACGCGCAAGTGTGTGGGAGACTAGGAAGTCGCCCGGTTATATCTAAAAACCCGACCTCAGAAGGTCGGGTTTTTCATTTTAGCTGCGAATTTTTCCGCCCCGCCCCACTTCATCTCCGGAACCCGATTCCCAAACTCTGATGAAATCCGCAGTCTTGCTGACTGCCTTGCTCGTGGGCCTCTGTGCCACTGGCAGCGCAACTCTCCTGCTCCCGGAGATCCACGTAGATTCTGAAGTTTTCGACAGCCTCCCTTTCCTGAGTCCATTTGCAATCTACATGGATCCAGGACCAGCGGAAAACTTATTTTTCGTTGACGATCTCGCCGCAGCGGATACTGGGCAGAACTTTAACCCTGCGATGACTTTCAGGCATCCACTCGCTGCCAAAGCCTTTTTCGCGAGTTTCGACTCCTTTAATTCCGTACGCGTGCCCGAACCGGCGCCATTCTCCAGTCTGCTTGTGGCCGCCCCCTGGCTCGGAATTCTGGGACTTTACAAGCTGAATTACCGACCGCGAAAACGTCGGAGTAACCGGTATAGGCGTCCGCTTACGGTACTACGGTAAGCCGTTAATCGGGTAGCAGGGAAGAGCCCATCAGAAATTCGTCGACACCCTTCGCCGCTTTACGCCCTTCGGCAATGGCCCAGACGACCAGCGATTGTCCGCGGCGCGTATCTCCCGCCGCGAAAACGCCGTGCTCTGAAGACATGTAGCGTTCGTCGGTCCCGACATTCCCGCGAATGTCGAGCTTAACGCCAAGATCCTCGATGAGACCATTCCGCACCGGCCCGGTGAAACCCATCGCGAGGAAGACGAGATCAACGTCCATCTCGAACTCCGTTCCTGGAATTGGCTCGAATTTCGGCGGCGCGCCGACGCGTACCGCATGCAGCTTGGTTACATTGCCGTTGGCATCGCCCGTGAAGCGCATTGTCGAGACGCTCCAGTCGCGATGGCCGCCCTCTTCATGAGAGCTTTCGACGCGCAGTTGCATGGGCCAGAGCGGCCACGGCGTCTGCGGAGAACGCGATTCCGGAGGCTTGGGCAGCAGCTCGAACTGCGCAATGTGAGCAGCCCTCTGGCGGTGCGAAGTGCCAAGGCAATCCGCGCCCGTGTCGCCGCCGCCAATGATGACGACGCGCTTGCCGGTGGCGAGAATCTGATTCCGTACAATGTCGCCCTCGCAGACCTTGTTCGACTGCGGCAGGAAATCCATCGCGAAGTGAATGCCTTTGAGCTCACGGCCGGGGACCGGCAAATCACGCGGCTGTTCGGCGCCCCCCGCCAGCAAAATGGCATCGAAATCGCGGCGCAGGTCGGCCACCGGAATTGTGTGCCCCACATGTGCGTTGACGACGAACTCGACGCCCTCGCTTCGCATCTGTTGGATTCGGCGGTCGATCAGATGCTTTTCCATTTTGAAATTCGGAATGCCATACCGCAGCAGGCCGCCAATCCGGTCAGCTTTCTCAAAGACCGTTACCGAGTGACCGGCGCGCGCGAGTTGCTGGGCGGCCGCCATCCCGGCCGGTCCCGAACCTATGACAGCCACCCGCTTGCCTGTCTTATACGGGGGCAGTTCGGGGACGATCCAGCCGGACTCCCAGGCCCGGTCCACTATCGTTTTTTCGATATTCTTAATCGTTACCGCTGGCTCATTGATGCCGAGCACACAAGCGGCTTCGCACGGCGCCGGACAAATGCGCCCCGTAAACTCGGGAAAATTATTGGTGGCGTGAAGAGTTCGGCTCGCTTCTTTCCAGCGCCCACGCCAGACCAGATCGTTCCAGTCGGGAATGATATTCGAAACCGGACAGCCGGTGTGGCAGAACGGAATCCCACAATCCATGCAGCGGGCGCCCTGTAGCTTAATCTTCTCCTCAGGGAAAGGATTGTAAATTTCAAACCAGTCGTTAACCCGCTCTTCAACTGGCCGGCGCGCGGGAACTTCGCGCGCGTATTCGAGAAAACCTGACACTTTACCCATGTAAGACCGTCCGTGGTTCCCCGATAACGATGCGCCTTGTTACAGTTTGGTGCTGCGCGGATTTCTTCATCACGCGCTTGAATTCGTGAGGGAACACTTTCACAAATTTTGGAAGCATCGCATTCCAGTTTTCCAGAACGACTTTGGCGCGAGGGCTGCCCGTAGCGTCGAAGTGACGCCGGATCGTTGCCTGCAGAATGTGCTGGTCGGCCGGATCGAACACATGTTCGAGATCGACCGACGCTTTATTGCAACGATACTTGACGAACTCCCCGTTCTCATCGAGCACGTAAGCGATGCCGCCCGACATGCCCGCCGCGAAGTTGCGGCCGGTTTTGCCGAGCACGATGACGAGCCCGTTTGTCATATATTCGCACCCGTGATCGCCAAGGCCTTCGACTACGGCAGTTGCGCCGGAATTGCGCACAGCGAAACGCTCGCCCGCCATGCCATTGAAGAACGCTTCGCCACTCGTGGCCCCATAGAGCACTACGTTGCCGACGAGGATATTCTCTTCGGGCAGGAACGTCGAAGCTTCCTGCGGATAAACGATGAGGCGTCCGCCGGAAAGTCCTTTGCCGACATAATCGTTGGCGTCGCCCTCCAGCTCAAGCGTCACGCCTTTGGCGAGAAATGCGCCGAAGCTCTGGCCCGCGGAGCCGCTGAATTCAAAACAGATCGTGTCGTCAGGTAAGCCCTCCGGACCGTACTTACGCGCGATCTGGCCCGAGAGCATTGCGCCCACTGTGCGATGCACGTTCTTGATCGGCAGCCGGATCGTGATCGGAGTCCCTGTGTCGATGGCGTCGCGCGCGTGCTCGATGAGCTTGTAGTCCAGCGCTTCATCGAGACCGTGATCCTGTTTGACGGTACAATGGCGCGCGATACGGGATGGCATCTTCGGGTTGTAAAGAACCGACGAGAAATCGATCCCCTTCGCTTTCCAGTGTTCGACGGCGGGGCTCGTTTCCAGCATGTCTACGCGGCCGACCATTTCTTCCATTTTCCGGAAGCCAAGTTTCGCCATGATCTGGCGCACCTGTTCCGCGATGTAGAAGAAGAAATTGATGACGTGCTCGGGCTGGCCGGTAAATTTGGCGCGCAGCACCGGGTCCTGCGTGGCGATGCCGACTGGACACGTATTCAGATGGCATTTGCGCATCATGATGCAACCCATGGCCACCAGCGGCATGGTGGAAAAGCCGAACTCCTCGGCTCCCAGCAGCGTGGCGATCGCGACATCCCGGCCGGTCTGGAGCTTGCCATCGGTCTGGACCCGGATGCGGCTGCGTAAATCATTCAGGACGAGGACCTGCTGGGTCTCGGCCAGTCCGAGTTCCCAGGGCGCGCCCGCATGTTTGAGCGAAGTGAGCGGCGAAGCCCCCGTACCGCCGTCATGACCGCTGATTAATACGACGTCGGCATGCGCTTTCGAAACGCCAGCCGCCACCGTCCCGACTCCGACTTCGGCGACCAGCTTGACCGAGATGCGCGCCTGCGGATTGACGTTCTTAAGATCGTAAATCAACTGGGCCAGATCTTCGATTGAATAGATGTCGTGATGCGGCGGAGGTGAAATAAGACCTACGCCGGGTACTGAGTGGCGCACGCGCGCGATGACTTCATCGACCTTGTGGCCCGGCAGTTGCCCGCCTTCGCCAGGCTTGGCCCCCTGTGCCATTTTGATCTGCAACTCATCGGCGTTTACCAGGTAATGGGCGGTCACGCCGAAACGTCCGGATGCCACCTGTTTAATGGAACTGCGGCGCAAATCGCCGTTTGCATCGCGCGTGAAGCGCTCGGCGTCTTCCCCGCCCTCGCCCGTATTGGAACGGCCGCCGATGCGGTTCATCGCGATCGCCAGCGTTTCGTGAGCTTCCTTTGAGATCGACCCGAACGACATGGCGCCCGTGGCGAAACGTTTGACGATTTCGCTGGCCGGCTCCACCTCTTCAATTGGCACGGGCGCGGCGCACTTAAATTCAAAGAGACCGCGCAGAGTGCAGAGATGCTTGTTCTGCTTGTCGATGAGATCTGTATATTCCTGAAAAGTCTGGAAGCTGTTCTGCTGCACGGCGTGCTGCAGCTTGCTCACGGTAGCCGGATTCACCAGGTGATATTCGCCGCGCACGCGCCATGCATAACTCCCACCCACGGGCAGCTCTGTATCGGCCTCTTTGAGCGGCTGAAAGGCAAGCTCGTGCTTCATCGCCGCTTCGCGCGCCAGCACGTCGAGCCCGACACCTTCGATGCGGGAAGCCGTCCCGGTGAAATATTTCTGGATAACGTTCCTGTTGAGCCCGATCGCCTCGAACACCTGGGCGCCGCGATAGCTCTGCAGCGTCGAAATGCCCATTTTCGAAAATACCTTAAGCAGCCCCTTATTCAGGGACTTGATGTATTGGTAAACGGCTTTTTCGAAGGTGATGCCGTCGGCGAGATAGCCGCGCCTGGCCAGATCTTCCAGCGTCTCTATCGCGAGGTAAGGGTTGATCGCGCTTGCTCCATAACCGATCAGCAGCGCGTAATGCATAACTTCGCGCGGCTCGCCGGATTCAATGATGATCGCGACCTGCGTGCGGGAACCTTCGCGGACCAGGTGATTGTGCACCGCGGTCATGGCGAGCAGGCTCGGAATCGGCGCGTATTGGGCGTTGATGCCGCGGTCCGACAGGATCAGAATCGTGTACCCGTCCTGAATAGAAAGCGTCGCCCGCCGGCACAGGCCGTCCAGGGCGCGTTCGAGACCGACTTCACCTTCCGCGGCGGGGAACAGCGTCGAGAGCGTGGTCGCGAGAAAATCGCCCTGTGAAACGCGGCGCAGCTTCTCCAGATCCCGATTGGTGAGGATAGGGTGCGGCAGCTTCAGGGTATGGCAGTGCATCGGCGTTTCGCCGAGGATGTTGCGCTCGCGGCCGATATAGCTCATGAGCGACATGACCATTTCTTCGCGGATCGGGTCGATCGGAGGATTCGTGACCTGCGCGAAGAGCTGCTTGAAGTAATTGAACACCGGTTGAGGCTTGTCGGAAAGGCACGCGAGCGGCGTGTCGGTGCCCATGGAACCAATGGGCTCTTCCCCGTTCACCGCCATCGGCGTCATCAGCAGCCGCACGTCTTCGTCGGTGTAACCGAAGGCGCGCTGCCGCACCATAATGGTGGCGTAGTCGGACCCGTGTACCCGGCTTGGCTCACCCAGGTTGTCGAGAGTAATCTGATTTTCGCGCAGCCACTCTGCGTAGGGATTGCGCGCGGCGAGTTGTTCTTTGAGCTCGCGATCGGCGACGATGCGGCCCTGTTCCAGGTCTACGAGAAACATCTTGCCCGGCTGCAGACGGCCCTTGATCCGTACGTCTTCAGGGGCCACCGAAAGCACGCCTGTTTCGGAAGCCAACACCACCATGTCGTCTTTAGTGACGAGGTAGCGGGCGGGGCGGAGTCCGTTGCGGTCGAGCGTGGCGCCGATGACGCGGCCGTCCGTGAACGCGATCGCGGCGGGGCCATCCCATGGTTCCATCAAAGAGCAGTGGTATTCGTAAAACGCCTTCTTGGCTTCGCTCATGTGGGGGTTGTTGTCCCACGCTTCCGGAATCAGCATCGCCATGGCATGCTCGATCGAGCGGCCGGACTGCACCAGCAGTTCGAGCGCGTTATCGAATGCGGAAGAATCGCTGCCGTTCGGCTGGATGATCGGAAAAAGCTTCGGGAAATTATCGCCGAAGAGATCGCTTTTCAGAACGGATTGGCGCGCATGCATCCAGTTCACGTTGCCTTTAACGGTGTTGATCTCTCCGTTGTGGGCAACATAGCGGAATGGATGCGCCAGTTGCCAGGTAGGAAATGTGTTTGTAGAGAACCGCTGGTGGACAAGGCAGAGCGCGCTGGTCACATCGGGATCGGACAGCTCACTGTAGAAGTTCGCGATCTGAGGGGCCAGCAGGAGGCCCTTGTAAACGATCGTCCGGGCGGAAAGCGACGGGATGTAGAACATGCCGCGGTCGGGCATGTCACTGGAACTGACTTCGGTTTCGGCGCGTTTGCGGACGATGTAAAGCCTGCGCTCCAGCTCGTCTGTGGAAATAGCGCAGGCACCGTCTCCCCATGAGATGAAAACCTGTTCGATGTAAGGCTGCGAGGCGCGCGCCACGCGCCCGATAGCAGCGCCGTTGATTGGGGTATCCCGCCACCCCAGAAGCCGCAGGCCCTCTTCTTCCACGATACGTTCCACAATGCCTTCAGCCTGCAGGCGCTGCTGCTTCTCGACCGGCAAAAAAACCATGCCGACGCCATATTCGCCGGGGGCGGGGAGTGCGAAACCCAGCGAGGCTGCCTCGCGCGCGAAAAACTTGTGTGGGATCTGAATCAGCAAGCCGGCACCATCGCCGGTTTCCGGATCGCAGCCGCATGCGCCCCGGTGGGTGAGGTTAATGAGGATCTGAATTCCCTTTTCGATGATTTCGTGGGACTTCTGACCTTTGATGTTGGCTACAAAGCCCATTCCGCAGGCATCGTGCTCGTGGCTGGGATGATAAAGTCCCTGGGGCTCGGGCAGTCCTGACATAGTGTTTTTACCTCGCGAAGAATCACTCCAGGGGAGCAGCGTCACTTCAGGCCTGGCAGTTTCCCAATATTAGCAGGATAAATCAGTATCAAGCAAACCAAATTTATCCAATTGGCAGTATCATTTATGCTTATGATATATTGCCATAGGTGATCTTCGGCGACTGCAAGCTTTTCCGCGATGTGGCCCATGCCCGCAGCCTGAGCCGTGCGGCGGCCATGAATGGAATCAGTCAGTCGGCGGCAACACAGCATATTCAGGAACTTGAGAAACGGTTGGGAGTTCAGTTGCTCGACCGCTCGACCCGCCCCCTGGGCCTTACGGCTGGGGGTAAGCTCTATGCGGAGCTTTGCAAAGACGTGCTGCGGCGGGAAGAGGACTTCGTGGCGGCGCTGGATGAAATTAAGGCGGAAACGGAAGGAACGGTCCGCGTGGCTTCGATTTACTCGATCGGGCTGACGGAAATGGCATGGCTAAGGGATGAATTCCTGCGGGTTTGCCCCGGAGCGCAACTCCATGTCGAGTATCTTCGGCCAGCCAAAGTCTATGAAGCCGTCCTCGAAGACCAGGCGGACTTCGGCTTTATCAGTTATCCGGAACACCGGCGCGATCTCACGATCATTCCCTGGCGCGAAGAGCGCATGACTGTGGCGGTTTACCCCTCTCATCCACTGGCGGATCGGACGATGTTACAGCCCGCGGATCTGGACCGGCAGGACTTCATTGCTTTCGACGAAGAAGTGATCATACGGCGCGAACTGGATCGCTTCTTCCGGAACCACGGCGTCGCGGTTTCCATCGCCATGCAGTTCGACAATATCCAGTCGATAAAGGAAGCGGTGGTACTGGGCTCGGGCATCAGCATTCTGCCGGAGCGGACCATACAGACGGAATCGGATCAGGGACGCCTGGTGTCCATCCCACTGAATGCGCCGGAGCTGGTGCGGCCGACGGGTGTTATCCATCGCAAGAAGAAGAAGTTGACACGCGCCGGGAGGCAGTTCCTCAGTCTCGTGGTGGGTGCGCAGGAAATAGCCGAAGCAGATTTGGTCGGGATGAGTTAGGCGAGAATTCGTCATCCGACCCGTTGACGCGCGCTACTAAAACTTTTTCCTCTGAGAAACGGCCAAGGGCGGCTTCAATGGCTCCTTTCGCGGCTGTCAGGTCCGCGAATCGTCCCAGGTACCGAAGGCCGCTCAAAAAACCATTTCCATGGATGGCATCGTAAGCGTGCCAGCCATGATCTTCCACCGCGTGTCCAAGATGGCGCTCCGCATCGGCAAGCGCACAGATGTGTAGTGAGTCGATCCAGACTGGCGTTCCGACAATTGCAGTACTTTCCAGCGTGGGCAGTCGAAAACGTATTACATGCATAACGCCATACTGTCAGAGCCAAACTGCTGGTACTACGTTGCCATTAGTTAGATTAATGTTGGCGCTGAATGTTTATCAGACGCCGATCGCCAGCCGGATCCTGAGGTTAACAACCTTCAGTTCGGTTTGTAATAACTCCAACGTCTGCAGTCGTCCGGGAGCATCAGCGTCCACCAGCAAGGCCTCTGCCTCCGCACACCGTTGTTCGGCCTGATAAGCAGCTTCCACCGCCAGCACATAGCGCCCGCGCGTGAGATTTTCCGAAGCAGCCGACAAAAACTGGCGTATTTCGTCCAGCAGGACCCCAACCGCATCTCCATCTCTGCGCGTTGCTGTCAAGACACCGAACTCCGAAGCGCATTCTGTTGCACGTCTAATTCTACGCTCCTCCCTGCTCGTTTACCGTGGCAGTACTAAGGTTCCGGTTGTGGAAATCCACGATAACAAACGCAACTCTTGCATTTGTCGGGTGTTCAGGTTCTGATAAGAACACATTGCCGGTCCCTGGGTTTATTAGCACCTTACGTAAAGGTTGGTTTGGTGGGCATGTGGCAATACAGAAAAGGAATTTATGTATGTCAGCCGCGTCGCTTGTAACGTGATCGCCATATCTGTTGCCGGTTTTGCAATTTACGGTCTGACACTGGTCGAGGCTCAGGAAACCGGGCCCGCGCAGCCATTCCATGCCGAATGCTCCTACTTCGGCCCCGAGCGCGACCACTTCAACCCACGCCCAGCCGCTGAGGGTTTTGCCCCGGGCCGCCTCACACGGCAGTTCCAGGCCACGATCAGCCGGCGCGTTACTGACCGCACCGATCACGCCCCCGGTCGCACTCGACCCTTCGCATCTTCGCCGGATAAGACGAATCTCATCGATTACAACATTCAGGCGGCGCTGGCCGCCAATAATGTAGTTCCCGCGCAAAAGACCGACGATTACGAGTTCATCCGCCGCGCCAGCCTCGATCTGACCGGCCGCATCCCGGCTTCGTCTCGCGTGGCGTCCTTTGTGGCCAGCACCGATCCCGCAAAACGCGCCGCTCTGGTCGAGGAACTCCTCGCCAAACCCGAGTGGGTGGATAAATGGACCATGTTTTACGGCGACCTTTACAAGAACACGAGCGCCACAGTCCAGGTC
>JALYHT010000042.1 GCA_030776225.1 Acidobacteriota bacterium
GGCGAGTATCTGGGAATTTACGCGACGGGGCTTGCCCCGCTGGATACTCCGATTGCGGCGGGCCAGCCGGCGCCGGCCACGACTCTGATTCGTACTCTTCAGAATCCGGTCGTCAAGCTGGGAGCCACCACGCCCGCCATTTCGTTTTCGGGGCTCGCGCCCACTTTGGTTGCCGTGTATCAGGTGAATATTCAGGTGCCCGCGAATATGGCGCCAGGCAACTACAACCTGAGCTTCACGAGCGGCGGGATCACCAGCAACGTAGCCTCGGTCACGGTCCAGTAACAACAGGTGTCTGCGCCAGTCAATCTCGACGATCGCCCCAGCCTCATCACGCCGGCTGTTGACGCCGGCGCTGCCCGGAGCGTTTGGAAATCGGATTCGCACAATATTGCGCAGGCTGGCATGTACGTCCCGCCGTGGCCTGGGCTGACACCGGCGGACTTGATCGGCCCCATGCCCGCTGCGAGCCTGCCTTATCCGTTTGGTGCGCCATCCCAGGCCGCCTTCTGCGTGGCCCGCAGCGGTATCTACCACCTGTTTCGGGCTTTGCAGCTGAAACCCGGCGAAACCGTGTTGATGCCGGACTATCACAGCGGAAACGAAGTTGCGGCAGTGAGAGCGGCAGGCGCGAAGATTGTTTTCTACCCCATACTGCGGAATCTCGAACCCGATCTGGATGAGCTCACCCGCCTCGCCGCTACCGGTCCCCGGGTGATCTATGTCATCCACTATCTTGGCTGGCCGCAGCCGATGAAAGAGGTCCATGCGCTGTGCGCTCAAACCGGCGCCATTCTGGTGGAAGATTGCGCGCTGGCTCTTCTCAGCGCGGATCGGGGCATCCCTCTGGGCTCGTCCGGCGATTATTCCGTGTTCTGTCTCTATAAGACCTTGCCGGTACCGAACGGCGGCCTGCTGGTCCGCAACAATCTGTCTTTACCCGCGCTGGGCAGCCTTGCGCTGGAACCATGCCCGCCTCTCACCGCTGTTGGCCGCACTGCCGAATTGGCCCTCGAAGCCTTTCGGTCGCGCTGGAACCGGGCCGGCGCCGCCCTTTTCAACCTGAAACAAGCCGCGGGACGGAAGCTTCGCGCCGCCGAAGTCCGCAGCGTGCCGGTTGGTGATATCGGGTGGAATGTCGACAACGTGAATGTGGCCATGTCTCCGCTCGGCAATCGCGTCGTCAAATGCGTGGACCACGCCGCTATCCGCGAGAAGCGGCGCGCCAATTTTCTCTGGCTGCGCGAACGGCTCGCCGCGCGGGTCACCATGCTGCGTCAGGACCTGGAACCCGGCGTCTGCCCGCTGTTTTTCCCCATTCTTGTCCGCGATAAACACCAGGCCGCGGAAAACTTTCGCGCCCGTGGCATTCAGGCCGTGGAGTTCTGGAACGACCCCATGCGCGATGCCGCTATCGGCCCCGCCGCGCAATACCTCCGCGCGCACGTTCTGGAACTTCCCATCCATCAGGGCGTCACCCACCGCCAACTCGAATACATTGCCCAGGAAGTCGCACGCGTAAATCCCGAGCCTGCTCCTTTATGGACATCGTGAGAATTCCCTTGAAACCTTCATGTCTCTTCGGATAACACTCCACGTTGTCGCGCTTGGTTTTCTCCAACTCGTAACGCTGCCTTCCGAGACGCGCCCCTCTTCACTCACCTGGTGGACAGCAGGTCCACTTGTCAAAATTCATCCGGCGGATCTCTCGCCCGAGCGACCCGGGCGCCGCGCGGAAATATTCGCTGCCCGCAATGAATTCGAGGCTTTCCAGCTTGTGCTTCGCTCGGATGGCGAAGATGTTTCAGGTCTCGATGTGGATCTGTCGGATTTAAGATCGTCGGCCGGGGCCGTAATTTCTAAAAACAATGCCACGTTGTATCTCGAGAACTTCATTAACGTAGTTCAACCCTCTATGCTTGATGGCCAAAGAGGTCTGTGGCCGGACCCTCTCATCCCCCGCATTGACCGTTATTCCCACGAACGCCGCAATGCCTTTCCCTTTGGCATCCGTAAAGGAGACGACCAGCCTGTCTGGATCGAAGTCTTTGTTCCGCAGGACGCTCAGCCGGGCGTGTATACTGCGTCGCTGAGCGTTCTGCGGGAGGGAACGGTAAAATTTTCCATTCCGGTCAGCCTCACTGTCTGGGCATTTGCCTTACCCTCCACGTCTTCTTTGCGATCCTCGTTCGGTTTTAACGGCGTCACAGCCCTGAAACAGCACCGCGGCTCGTATACCAGCGACGCCGATTTGTATGCCCTCACGCGGATCTATCAGCTGGCGGCGCTGGAACACCGCGTCAGCATCCACGGAGGCAGTCTTGCGCCTCCGAAATTTCAGGGGGACGACGACAACATACGGATAGACTGGCATGCCTACGACGAAGAAGTCGGGCCATTTCTCAACGGAACCGCAATTCCGAAAGCCGAACCGCTCTATGGCGCGCGCGCCACTTCCACAGATCTGCGCGCGTTCTCGGAATTCCCCACGCCGCAACAGCAGTCCCTCTACTTTGCGCAATGGACAAAGCATTTCGAGAAGAACGGCTGGAGGGATCGCCTGTTTTACTATCTGTGGGACGAGCCAGGTCCGGAGGCTTACCCGAAAGTTGCAGCGCGCGGCCAGACAGTCCTCCGCGCCGATCCGGCGATACGGAATCTTCTCACCATCCCTTTTTCCGGCAAGCTGGCAAATGTCGTGAGCATCTGGGTTCCTCTGGTAAATTGCCTTGAACCCCGTCCAGGGTCGGAAGATTTCTGCCATGAGAGCCCGGCGCTGGCGGATTACGCGGCGCAGCGCGCGCAGGGAAAAAGCGTCTGGTTTTACCAATCGTGCGCCAGCCATGGCTGCGGAGGCAAAGGAGGCCCATATTTCGCGGGCTGGCCCAGCTACATGATCGACGCCCCGGGGACCTCGAACCGCGTCATGCAATGGATCGCATGGAAGTACAAACTGGATGGCGAACTCTACTACAGCATGAACGAAGCGTACGCCCACCCGGGCGACCCATGGACCGATCTGCTGCTTTCCGGAGGCAATGGCGACGGTACGCTGTTTTACCCCGGTCGCCCCTCCGGGATCGGGGGGCATACCCATATACCCATCGAAAGCATCCGTCTCAAGCTCATTCGTGAAGGCATGGAGGATTACGAATACCTGGCGCTGATTGCCGAAGCACGCGGCGCCGCGGCTGCCGATGCATTCGCGGATCGCATCGTCCGTAAACCGTGGTCTTCGGAATTCCGGCCAGACGCCTTTGCTCAGGTACGCCAGGAAATGGGTGAGATTCTGAATGGCATCGCGGCCGAAAGAGGAGCCGCAAACCAATGAACGCAAAAACGCCTTTACGCGCCGCGGGCGCTGGCGGCAGCCCCCGAACTTTGAGGCCGCGCCGTTCCCAGGGCCTGGCCCGCGCTCGCGCCATATGGATTAAATCGTTGAAAATAAACCCGGCGTGCGCCCCCTTCGCGTCGCTGCTGAGATGTATGCGGATGGATGACAATCCCGAACCCGGGGCCGTTTTCAACGACAGTGCGCGCCGCGAAGGTTTGGAACTCGCCCGGCTCGGGGTTCCTCTGGAATGCGCGGTTACAGCCATTGGACTTTATCTGGACGCTCGCCTTTGCTGTACGGAGGGCGCGCATCTGAAACGCGCGCGGGCGCTGCTCGGCTGGGCTTCCGACTATCAATTCCACCTTCTGGGGGGCTACAACGAGCACCTTGACGCCGAGAGGCGGGTGTTCGAACAGCAGATTGAGGACGCCGATGGCCGATCGCGCGAGCGCGTTGCGGAACTCAGGGAACTTTACGAAAAGGAACGCCGCAGGCTCGCTCAGGACCTCCACGATGAGGTTGGCCACGATCTCATCGTCCTCAAACTGTACGTCGAACTCATCGCGCGCGATCTGGGGGACGGCGATGTCGGAAAGCTGCGCCGCAAACTGACGGAATCTGTTTCGCTGATTCAGCACGCGCTGAAAGGCGTTCGGCATCTGACCTTTGCGCTGGGCCCTGCGATCTGGAACGAGGAAGGTTTCGTCTCGGCCGTCAGACTTTACGTGCGGCAGTTCTCGGCCCGGACCGAACTGAAAGTTCGCTTCAGCGCAAAACAGCTGAAAACTGTATTGTCGTCCGACTACGAGGCCGCTCTCTATAAAGCGCTGCAGGGGTCTCTCGCCAATATCGCGGCCCACTCGGGGGCGAAAGAGGTAAACATTACTCTTTCGAGCAATGCCCGGTGCGTCGTGATGACAGTGGCGGACGATGGCAAAGGTTTCAACGTCGAGCGCAAGCTGAAGCTGCCTCAGCAATCATTCGGGCTCCGGGCCATGGGCGAGCGCATCGAAGGTCTTGGCGGCACTATCCAGTTCCACTCCGGAACAACTAAGATTGGAAGCGGGGCTGGCATTGGAAGCGGCGGCGCCGGCACGATTGTGGAGTTCCGGCTGCCCCTCGAAGCGATCGACAACCAATGAAAGAAAAAGCCACAATTCTGATCTGCGACGATCACACGCTTTTTCGCGCCGGGATCAAAGGCATCCTGAGCGAACAGCGCTGGCTCGAAGTGGTGGACGAGGCTGAGAACGGGCGGGAAGCGGTTATCAAAGCTTTGCAATGGCAACCGGACATCATCCTGATGGACATCTCCATGCCGGATCTGGGCGGTCTTGAAGCTGCCGGAAGAATTCTGCGCTCCAACCCGAAAATCAAAATCCTTTTTCTTACGATGTATGAAGAAGAAGAGGTGATTACCCGCTGCCTCAGGGTGGGCGCGGCTGGGTACATCCTCAAAGACGCCCCTCTGCGGGATCTGATCCGCGCTATTGAAATCGTTCGCGATGGCGGTCAATACATCAGCTCGCGGGCGCTTAAGAAAGTCGTCAGCGAACACGTCAAAGGTTCAAAACCCGCTACCACCGGCTACGAGCGCCTCAGCGACAGGGAAAGAGAAGTGCTCAAATTACTCGCTGACGGTCTTGCTCTGAAAGACATCGCCTCGCGTCTCGTGCTGAGCGTCAAAACCGTCGACGCGCATAAGACCAACATGATGCGCAAGCTCGACCTTCACGATCGCTCGGAAGTGATCAAGTACGCGATCCAGCAGAAACTGATCCGCCTGAACGATTCCGCGCCCGCTTAAAAGTACTGCATCCAGGGCTGCCTGTCACGCAATCAGGGGTGCGCCTTCCTGCGCCGCCTTCGCCCGCGTTTCGGCGATCAATTCCGCCCGGCTCGTGCCCTTGCCCTGGCAGTTGTCGCAATTGCCGCAGCCCGGGCCGAACTCTTCCCCGAAGTAGTTCACCAGATACGCCCGCCTGCAGTTCATGCTCTCCGCATACTGCCGCATTTTTTCGATTCGCTCCAGTTCCGCGCCGTGCAGAGCGGATTGAGCTTCCGCCGCATCGAGTGCTTTCTCCGCCAGGCTGCCGTTCTGCAATTTCGCGCGCACCATTCCCTCCGGAAGCATTTCGACGGCGCCGCCTTCTTCGAGCCTGTTGAGCGCGCGCGACAACTTCGTTTTTGAAAGATCCGCCTTTCCCCGCAAGGTCGCGGCATCCGTTTCGCCGCACTCCTCAAGCGCCTGCAGAACGCGGCGCACTTCGGCCTCTTTCACCTGCCCCGTGCTTTTGAAAAACTTATGAATGCCGAGGTCCTTCGGGTTGTAAAACAATACTGTCGAAGCCGGCTGCCCGTCGCGCCCGGCCCGGCCGATTTCCTGGTAATAAGAATCGATCGAATCCGGCGGCTCGTAATGAAAAACGAACCGGACATTCGGTTTATCCACGCCCATGCCGAAGGCGGAAGTTGCGACGATGACTTCCACCTCATCGTTCATGAACTGTTGCTGCATGGCCTCCCGGTCGCCCTTGCTCAGCCCCCCGTGATAGAACGCCGATTTGATTCCCGCGCTGTTCAGCTCATCGTTGATCTCAACCGCATGTTTGCGCGTAGTGGCATAAACAATTCCAGGCCGCGGCGAGCGGCGAATCCGATCCAGCAGCATGGCGCGCTTTTTGATTTCGCCCGCGGCCGTTTCCACTCCCAGCCAGATGTTGGGCCGATCGAACCCATGCACAAAGATCTTTGGATTCCGCATGCCCAGGCGCGCCGCAATCTCCTCGCGAACTGCCTGGTTCGCCGTCGCCGTGAGAGCCAATACCGTCGGATGACCGAGCTCTTCAATGACGCTGCCCAGGCGAAGATACTCCGGACGAAAGCTATGGCCCCACTCGCTGATACAGTGCGCTTCGTCCACCACGAACAGCGAGGGCTTCGCCATCTTCACGGCCTCCAGCCGTTCCGCATGCGCGAATTGTTCGGGCGCCATGAAAAGGAATTCGGTGTCGCCCCGCTCCGCCTGTGTCAGCGCCGCTTCCTGCTGGCGCTCCGGAATCAAAGAATTAACAACCGCCGCGCCACCCACGTCGTGTTGTTTCAGATATTCGGCCTGATCCCTTTGCAATGCAATCAGTGGCGACACCACCACCGTCGGGCCCTTTAGTAAAAGCGCGGGAATCTGGTATATGGCGGACTTTCCGGAGCCTGTCGGCATCACCACAAGCGTGTCGTTGCCATTGAGCACCGATGCCATCGCCTCCTCCTGGCCCTCTCGCAGCGTCGTGTGGTGAAACACTTTTCGGGCGATCGTCTGTATGGACTTCAGATGGCGGGTCACGCCCCTCCAAACAGCAAACGGAAGGCCACGCTACGGGAAGCAGGTCAGTGGCGTATTAGAATTGAATCGATGGTGCTGGAAGCAGAGGAAGCCCGCGCCCAGGTCCAGCGCATCTTCCAGAGCAAGACCTTCCGCAGTTCCGACGTTCTTCGTCAGCTTCTCTCTTATCTCGTCGATATCTCGCTTGCCGGCGCAGCCGACGAACTCAAGGAGTACACCGTCGCTGTCGACGCCCTGGGAAAGCCATCCTCCTACGATCCCCGCCAGGAATCCGCCGTTCGCATGCAGGTCGGCCGCATCCGCCAGAAACTGGCCGAATACTATCGCACCGAAGGAGCTGAAGACCCGGTAATTGTGGATCTCCCCAAGGGCGGTTTTCGGGTGGTGTTCGAACCGCGGAAAGCGCCATTCGGGCCTTTGGCTGCCGAAGAACCGATCGTTGACGAGATGGCTGAGCCACGTTGGCGGCGCCGCGAAATAATCCTTCTGATTGCGCTGGCCTTCGCGCTTGCCTCCACCGCTTTATTCGCGTGGCGATCCTTTTACCCGCCGACCTCCCCATCGAGGTCGGGCGAGGCCGTCGTCCCGTGGACTCCCGATATCCAGCAACTCTGGCAACCAATTCTCTCCTCCAACCGGCCCCTTGTTGTCTGTATTGCAACTCCCCTGGCTGTTCTGATTCCCGGCTTTGGTTTCCTGCGTGAATTCTCGGTCAACGATTGGGAAGACGTCCCCAAATCAAAAGCCATCGCCGCCCTGAAAGATGCCCTTCACGCCACGACCGTGCAACCGACTTTCGGATACACCGGCGTGGGTACTGCCGGCGCCGCCCTGCTGCTCGGCCAGTTCCTCGGCGCCCGGCAGAAGAGTCTGGTCGTCACCCGCGCCAATCTTCTGTCCCTTCCCGAGCTCATGGAAGAGAACGTCGTCTTTTTGGGGCCGTTGACCGGCGACCGCGAAATCCGTGCCCTCCGCGTAGATCAGGAAATTCTGCTCGAACCCGATGGCATCCGAAACCTGCACCCCCGCCCGGGGGAACCCGCATTTGTGCCCGAAGCGCAGGGACGGCCAAACGCCTCCTTTTCTAAAAAGGGGGGCGAAGACAGCCTCGATACCTATTCCCTGATCAGCCGTGTCCCCGGCTTGCGGGGCAAGGGCGAAATTCTGAGCCTCTCCGGAAATCAGATCTCAAGCGTAATGGCTGGGGCCCAGGCTTTGACCGACCCTTCCGTGGCTAAAATGCTGGTGGCTAAAATGCGGAAGCCGGATGGTTCCATCCCCCGATATTTTCAGGTCGTGCTCCGGGTTCGTTCCATGGATGGGGTACCGACCGAGATCACCTATATGTTCCACCGGGAACTGACCGTAAATCGTCCTCCTGCGCCTCCTGAAAAATAATATTGAAACGAAACGTCTTACCTGTGTAACATCCACGTAACACACCGTCATCTGACCCCTCTCGCGTCAATGCACAGGTTGTGCGTGGTAGCCTTTGGACAGGGTACCCCGGGCGGCGAGATCCGAAGCGGGGCAACCGATCCAAACAGGAGAAATAACTTTTATGAAGCGTGCTACGTTGGCTCTGCTTGTCGCCGGTGCGTTCCTGGCTGTGGCGCCCGCATGGGCCCACCACTCATTCGCCGCTACGTATTTTGAAGACAAGACGATTACGCTTGAGGGAAATCTGGTTCAGTTCATGTTCCGCAACCCGCACTCGTTCGTTCATATTGAAGCGGCCGATGACAAGGGAAAGAGGGAAACATGGGCTGTGGAATGGGGCGGTGGCGGTCAGTTGAGCCGCGAGGGTGTCTCCCGCGATAGCCTGAAACCCGGCGACCACGTCATCATTACCGGCAATCCGGGCCGTAATCCGGAAGACCACCGCATGCGCATGAACAGCATCAAGCGGCCTTCGGATGGTTTCGCGTGGAGCGGCGTCGTCCAGTAACGAATTGCAAGTCCGGTAGAAATAGGGCGGACAGCATGAGGCTTTCTCATGCTGTCCGCTTTTTTTATTTGGGGGAGGGGAAGACTGGAGCCGTTGACCAGGATTGAACTGGTGACCTCGTCCTTACCAAGGACGCGCTCTACCAACTGAGCTACAACGGCTTTTCTCAAAAATTCTGGTGGACAGGGGAGGATTCGAACCTCCGTAGCTCGCAAGGAGCGACAGATTTACAGTCTGTTGCCATTAGCCGCTCGGCCACCTGTCCGGGTTAATGCTTTCAATAGCTTACCACTGCTTGCCTATCGGACAAAGGCCAATTGGTGCCATGGTTTGGGCCATTGTTTTTTCAAACACCGCCCACAGTTTGATATCATACCGCATCAGTTGCGGAGACCGGAAGTTGGGTAGTGTCCTAATTTGGGCGCTACTGAAATGGACGTTCACTGCGCTATGTTTTTTCGCCCTGCCAGTTCAAAACTCTAACCATCTCAATGGGTTCGTATTCAAAGAAACTGGTGGAGATAGTTCGCCCGCACAAGAGGCGTCCGTTAAAAGTCGTGATCGGACCCGATTTATCTTGGATGTTCCTGTGTCTGATTTTCCCCTCTATCGAAATGGAAAGGCCATCCTCTTCGGCGTAGAGACTGGCCCACGTGTCCGTGATAGGCAGTTCGGTAATGACAGTGCGACGGTCTTTCGGTGGAATGCCCACCTCAAAGCTTTCGAACTTGAAAGCCCCTGGCGAAAATCCGGGTATTCCGAAAACGAGTACAATCCATACGCTCACCGGACTGTCGCCTTGGTTGAGGACAGGAAAGGAGATTCGGAGTTTTTTGGGAAGGGAGGACAGTGTCGATACCCGTTCCATCACCTCCACTTCCCACTGCGGTTGCACGTAAACGAACTTCATCATGTCAGCTTCCTGAAGAAGCACTTGGCGATTCAGGAGCTTGGCCTGATCACCCACAAGTTCCGTCGTTTTGGCCATTTCTCTGGCTTGGTACGCTATAGCGATTCCAGTGAGGATAACCGCCAAGAGAGTCCACCATTCGGGCCGTTCGACGGCTGCGCACCACCCTGGCGGGTCTTTTACGGAGTTGCCCTGATGATCGGGGGGTGGCTCGCGTTGCTCGTTCGTGACGGAAAATGGGACAGGATCGCTGGCGCTTGTATGGTTTTGGGAGGGAGTTTCATATGGCTGACAGGACACGTGCCATGCCAGCGCCGCTATGACCGGCAAAAATACGACCAGAGCAAAGACTGGCAACCAGAATCGCATATCAAAAATGTATCACAAAAAGTATTGCACTCCGGCGTGTTTGCGTATTACAATAACTACATGGCGAACGTACTCCCCATCGACAAGCAAATCGCGGTTGTCTCTTCACTCTGTGAAGGTTCCAGTATCCGATCAATTGAGCGCATCACAGGCGTGCACCGGGATACGATCATGCGGCTTGGTGTGAAGGTTGGACAGGGATGCACGGCCTTGATGGACGTAAAGATGCGCAATTTGGACTGCACTCGATTGGAGATGGACGAACTCTGGGGATACGTCGGAAAGAAAGAAAAGCATGTTCGAATTGGCGACGATCCGCAGCTTGGAAACGTCTGGACGTTCTGCGCGATTGATGCCGATACGAAGCTGGTTCCCGCGTTCCATGTCGCCAAAGAGCGCGATGTTCAGGCCGCAACCGCCTTCGTTTCGGATGTTGCGGGACGGCTGAAGAATCGGGTACAGATTTCAACCGATGGCCTTCAGGCGTACGTGGCGGCGATTGAAGAGGCGTTCGGACGCCACAACGTCGATTACGCGCAAATCATCAAGACCTACGGCACGGAAGAATCTGTCGAAGCGCAGCACCGCTACAGCGCGCCGAAAATCACGGAGAGCGAGAAGAAAGGCGTCTTCGGCTATCCCGATTGGGACTTCATTTCGACCAGCTACGTTGAACGCCTGAACGCGACGACTCGCCTGCACATGAAGCGCCTGGCGCGACTCACGCACGCATTCAGCAAGAAGCGGGAGAACTTCGAAGCGGCGGTCGGCCTGCACTTTGCCTATTACAACTTCGTTCGTCGTCACAATACGCTTCGCTGCACGCCTGCGATGGCTGCTGGCGTTGAGCAGTCATCCTGGAACGTTGGCGATTTGGTTGAGGCGTGCGCATGACGCACATTCAGGAGCTTCGGGACGTGATTCACCACCTGCACGGCGCGAAGGCGAAGCACTTGGAGAGCGTGCCAATAGTCGAGACATTCCAGGGGCAAACGATTTGGGATGGAATCGTCGAGGTCTTCCGCCTCAAAGGACATCCGAAGGCCGACAAGATATATGCCTGGATTCATGCCACGGAAGATCCAGCGCACCCTAAACGCCACGTTACGGTATTGCATATCCCGCCCGTTGTTTCACCACGGACCGCCGTCCAAGCCGCAATCGTGCAGGAAGCGAGGGAACGTGGACACGTCAACTAAGCCGAAACCAAAGAAGATCGGACGCCCCAAACTACCCAAAGGCGAAGCCAAGGGCCGCATCGTGCCAGTTAGGTTCAACGCCGACGACCTGAAGCGGATCGAGCACGCAGCACGCGCCAGCCGTCAGACCGTATCTGAATGGATTCGTGGCGCTATCACGAACGCGATGGGAGCGCAATAGGGGATGGATTTCAAATCAGGACACTACCGGAAGTTGCTGCGTTGCTATGCGACTTCCAGCATATCCACCATGTGGGATGGTTCAGGTATCGGATCGCCGTCCTCACGCATCGCGCCGAGGTGCTGCTGGAGCGCTTCGCGTATCAGGTTCACAGTTTCCTCAAATGTGAACCCCAGCGCCACGCAGCCTGGAAGGTCGGGAATGGATGCTCCCCACCCGTTGGACGACTTTTCGTAGATTACCGCGTATTTCATTATTTCACCCCCGCCTGTTTCAGAATAGACGAAAGCGTGCCGGGAGGCACTTCAATCGATGGGTGTCCCGGCACTGTCACTTTGCCGGGCTTGGTCGGATGCACAAGCTGACGGTGACTGCCTTCTTTATTCCTGAGTACCCACCCGTCTTTGGCGAGAACCTTGAGAACATCGCGTACTTTCATAGAAACAGTCTGGCAATGAGTTTACTACCACCGTGGGTAGTAAGTGCTCGCCCCAGCAGTTGCCGGTTACAATGGCGCTATGACAGCGGAACGGCAGGCCACGCTGGACGAGATTGTCTGGATGGACCGGGGACGGCTACGCGGTGAAGGGACTTGGTTTGTCGAAACGAAGCGACAGGCAGTTGATTCAGCGATGCGCAATATAGGCATGACGCCGACGCACTTCAAATCCGAAAAGCCAAACCCACTCGACTTAATTAAAAACGGGGACCGAGTTTTGTTCCGGATAGAAAAACATAAGAAGATTGGCGGAACCGAGACTGACATGTTTGTTCCTTTCGCGGATAATCCAGCAAAAGAAGCTTCTTTGGTGGCTACATTCATTCCCGACCATGAGGCATCGGGGATTGCAAAGCCAACGGACAACGTGAAGGCGCTTTGCGCTTCAGACAGGCTGTCTGCGGAGCGAAAAAGCCAACTCTGCCCGCAGTGACTTTCGTGAACATAACCGCCGACAATCAACCATGCGCCCGCTGATCTCGCCTTGATCCTTTTGACCGGCAAGTTGATCGAAATACTCAAAGATAATAATAAAAACGACACCCAGCGGGTGGCTCGGCGCAGACTGATCGCCTTGGATGCCGGCGCAAAAGCTTTCCGACCTGGCGGGACCCGGCTTATCGCTGGAAGCGCTGAAGGGAGGCCGGAAGGGCCAGCATGCCCTCCGCATCAATGACCAATACCGTGTCTGCTTCACGTGGTCCGATGGAACCGCAAAACGCGTAGAGATTGTCGATTACCATTAAGGAGAATCACATGCCCCAGAAGAGCGCCACGGCGCCGATTCATCCCGGAGAGATACTCCTCGAAGACTTCATGAAGCCTGCGGGGATCAGCATCAACCGGCTGGCGCTGGAACTGCGAGTTCCGGCAACGCGCATCAGCGCAATCGTCAACGAGACGCGCGGCATATTCACGCTGACGGAATTACGTTTGCCGATTTCCCGAAGCAGAGGGATGTCCCTGGCC
>JALYHT010000043.1 GCA_030776225.1 Acidobacteriota bacterium
GGATACTACTGGGCGATCAATCGAAGCTACGATGTGCAATACCTGCTAACCGACTACACGTCGCGCGGTCTCGCGCACCACGTGGACTTCCGCGGGAAGCCTGGACAGAACAGCGATTTCAATCTGATTTTCTTTGGGGTCAACGATAAAGGGGTTAAGTCGGATGGCGCCACAACCAAAGCGCCGGGGTTCAGCGTGACCGGCGTGGCGAGGGCCACCTTTGGGAACGGCTGGAGCGCGCGGGCCAACATCGATTACCTCAGCTCTTATCTCTTCCGCCAGACCTTCGCGTATTCGTTTAACGAAGCCGTATATTCCTCGACCAACTCGGCTGCGTACGTGGCGAAGAACTTCGGTTATTACACTTTCAACGCGGACGTTTCGCGCAACCAGAACTTTGAAAGCGTTACCCGGGGAGATTCCATTGTCATCCGCAAGCTCCCCGAATTTGAATTTCTCGGGCGGGAGCGTCAGATCGCCGCAGGCCCGCTTCCCGCCTGGTTTTCGTTCGATACAAATTTCGGCCTGTATCACCGCGTGGAGCCGACAGCGGAGGCTGATTTTTATCAGACGAACCAGTTCACCCCGCGCGGTAATCTTTCACCAACTCTCACCACGGCCGTCCGGTGGGCGGGTTTCAACCTCATACCCAGCTTCACCATGCACGAAACGTTCTACGGCCAGAGCCTCGTGAACGGCGCAGCCGTAACCAGGTCCCTGAATCGTTCAGCCCCCGAAATCAACTTCGATCTGGTGTTTCCGCCCATAGAGCGCGTGTACAATCGCAGGACTTTTCTGGGCGACAGGCTGAAGCATGTGATCGAGCCCCGCGTGAATTACAAGTACGTGACAGGCGTCAATCATTTTATGGAGACTTTGCGCTTCGACCAAATGGACCTGCTGGCGGATACGAGCGAAATGGAGGTCGGCATCACCAACCGACTTTACGCGAAAAAAGGGAATACAGTCACCGAAATCCTTACGTGGGAGCTTTACCAAAAGCGTTTCTTCAACCCCACGTTCGGCGGAGCCGTGGTGACCGGCGGCCGGAATGTAAATTCCGCCAGCATCGACCTCACTGGCTTCAGTTTCATGAACGGTCCCCGGAACTATTCCCCTGTCGTGTCCGTTTTGCGCGCAACGCCGAGAACAGGCATGGGGCTGCAGTGGGAAGGCGACTACGATCCGCTGCTGCATCGCATAACCAACAGCATCATTTCGGCCGACGTCAGGTACAAAAAATATTTCGTCTCGGCAGGCAGCACTATGGTGAAACCGGACCCCGTGGTTTCGGGGCCCGCCAACCAGATCCGCGCACAGTTCGGTTATGGGGACCCGAATCGCAAAGGCTGGAACGAAGCGTTCTCCACCGTTTACGATTTCCATGCCGGCGTGCAGCAATTCGCCGTGGCGCAGGTCACCTACAATACCGATTGCTGCGGTTTCAGCGTGGAATACCGCCGCACCAACTTCGGCGTGCGCGACGACACCAGCTACCGTTTCGCCTTCTCGATCGCCAACATCGGTACGTTCGGCAATCTCAAGAAACAGGAACGGCTGTTCTGAGCAGGCTACCGGAGGATCGGTGATCTGTTTGGGCCGGGACATCGCGAACGACCAGACAGTGGCGGTTGAATTCGAAACCGACATCGCATCCGTTCGCATCGATGACGAAGAACGCATCGAGACATTGTGTCTGTCGCCAGGCTTTATCGATCTCCAGGTAAATGGTTTCGCGGGGGTCGATTTCAACGATCCCACGGCGAGCATTGAAGACATCGGAATCGCCCTGAACGCGATGTTCGCGACTGGCGTCACGCGATGTTTGCCCACCGTGATCACCGGACCTCCGGACGCAATGCTCGCCAGTTTGCGCAATCTGCGCAGGGCGCAAAAAGAATTAAAGTTCGGGCGCGCGATTGCCGGTTTCCATGTGGAAGGTCCGCATATCGGCCCCGAGGACGGGCCGCGGGGGGCGCATCCCATGGAATGGGTTCGGCCGCCGGTCATCGCCGAGTTCAGACAGTGGCAGGACGCTACGGAAGGCAATGTCCGACTGGTGACGCTGTCGCCTCACTGGCCGGGCGCCGCGGAATATATCGCCTCGGTTGTGAAAGCCGGCGTCGCGGTCAGCATCGGGCACACGGGAGCGAGTTCCGATCAGATTGCGGCCGCCGTGGATGCGGGCGCCACGTTATCCACTCATCTGGGAAACGCGGCTTACAAAAATCTTCCGAAGTTTCCCAACTGCCTGTGGGATCAACTCGCGAATGACAAGCTCCACGCCAGTTTCATTTTGGACGGATGGCACCTCGATTCCGCTTTTCTGCGTGTGGCTTTGAGGGCCAAGTCGATAGAACGCACCATCCTCGTGACAGACGCGGCCGCGCCCGCGGGAGCGGCTCCGGGGCAGTATAAGCTGGGCGCGCTCGACGTCGAACTGACAGACGACGAGCGCGTGGTGCTGCGCGGATCGCGAAAGCTGGCGGGGTCCGCGCTGCGGATGAATCGCGCGCTGGCCAATCTGGTGCGCCTCGGCGGAACCAGTCTGCGGGATGCGGTGCAGACGGCGACGGTGAATCCCGCGCGCCTGATTGGACTCGAAGGACGGACGCGCGGACTGGTTCCAGGCGAGCGCGGAGACGTTGTCGTGTTTCGCGAGCCTGAGCTTGCCATCGAGGCCGTCTATCTCGACGGCGTTCGCGTGGCGTAAGCAATAATCGGACTGTGGATTTCGATTACACGCCCGAGCAGGCGCAACTGCGGAGGGAGGTGCGGGATTTCGCGGCAAAGGAAATCGCGCCGCATGTCATGGAGTGGGACGAAGCCCAGACGTTTCCGCTTGAAGTTATAAAGAAACTGGGCCGGCTGGGCTATATGGGCGCGATCTTCCCCGAAGAGTACGGCGGCGCGGGCCTGGGTTATGTGGAGTACTCGATCATCATCGAAGAACTATCGCGGGTGGATGGTTCGATCGGAATCATTGTCGCCGCGCACACTTCGCTCTGCTCGAACCACATCTATAAAGCCGGGACTGAAGAGCAGAAGCGGAAATATCTGACGAAGCTCACCTCGGGAGAATGGCTCGGCTGCTGGTCGCTGACGGAACCGGAGGCGGGCTCGGATGCGGCAGGGACGCGCACGACGGCGGTTCGCGCCGGCGATGACTGGGTCCTGAACGGATCGAAAACTTTCACGACCAATGCGCATTACGCGGACGTCTGCGTGGGTATGGCTATAACGGATCGGGCGGCGGCCCGGCACGGCATTTCGGCGTTCATCCTCGAGAAAGGCACGCCTGGTTTTCGGGCCGGCAAGAAAGAAAATAAGCTTGGGCTGCGGGCCAGTGCGACGGGTGAAGTGATTTTCACCGAATGCAGGCTGCCGCAATCGCAATTGCTCGGCAGGCAGGGCGAGGGTTTTGTCGACAGCCTGCGGATTCTGGACGGCGGGCGGGTTTCCATTTCCGCGCTCTCCATCGGAATGGCGCAGGGCGCATATGACGCAGCGCTGAAGTATTCGAAAATGCGGAAGCAGTTCGGGCGTCCGATATCGGAATTTCAGGCGATCCAGCACAAACTGGTGGATATGGCAACGAAGATCGACGCCTCGCGGCTGTTGACTTATCGCGCGGCGAAGATGATCGACGCGGGGAAGCGCGTGACGCGCGAATCGGCGATGGCGAAGCTGTTCGCCTCGGAAGCGGCGGTGTGGATCGCCAACGAAGCGGTGCAGATTTACGGCGGGTATGGATTCATCAAAGACTATCCGGTGGAGAAGTTCTACCGGGACGTCAAACTGTGTACGATCGGCGAAGGAACGAGCGAGATCCAGCGGCTGGTGATCGCCCGCCAGTTGCTGAAGGATTAGCGGGGTGACCGAACAACCAGTTCCTCACGGCGACGGCCGGGAAAGGCTCACGCTCGGCATTGGCGAGCTCGCGCGGCTCGCTACGCGAATTGAGAACGGGGAGACATTTTCGGCAGAGACTGAAGGCAGCGGACTGATTGTCGGAATTACCGGCCCCCCCGGAGCGGGTAAGAGTTCGCTTGTGGATGCGTTGACGGCCGAGCTGCGCGCGCGCGGGAAGACGATTGCGATCATCGCAGTCGACCCTTCCAGCCGCAGCACGGGCGGCGCGATCCTGGGGGACCGGGTACGCATGCAGAGACACTATGCGGATCCGGGCGTTTTTATCCGATCGATGGCGACGCGCGGAGCTATGGGCGGCCTCGCCCGCACGAGCGCGGCGCTCTCCAGATTATTTCGTTCCGCCGGGTTCGATTTCGTTCTGATCGAAACGGTGGGTGTCGGCCAGGACGAGATCGATGTAGCGGCGCTGGCGGACGTAACGGCGGTGGTGCTGGTCTCCGGGATGGGGGATGACATTCAGGCGATTAAAGCCGGGCTGATGGAGATCGCGGATATTTTCGTGATCAATAAAGCCGAGAGGGCCGGAGTGGAGCAGACACAGCGCCAGATCGAGAACATGCTTTCACTGGGACCCAACGCGAATGGGAACAGCGCTGCGTTGCCTCCGATTCTCAGGACCATCGCGGTTGAAGGTACGGGCGTTGCGGAGCTGGCCGACGAGTTGGAGAAATGGGGGCGCCGCTACAGGCCGGAACAGCCGTTGCAGTGGTCGATCGATCATATCGGGGTCGCGGTGAAATCGCTCGACGACGCATTGCCTTTTTACGAAGCGCAACTGGGCGTCCCGGCGGCGGCCCGGGAGACGGTTGCCGGGGAGCGAGTGAATGTCGCGATGCTGCCGGCGGGCGAGGCGCGCATCGAACTGCTGGAACCCGCGGATGCCGATTCCACGGTCGCGAAGTTTCTCGCGAAGCGGGGGCCCGGCCTGCATCATGTAGCTATGCGGATTCCGGATCTGAACGAGACGGCGCGGCGCCTCGAAAAAGCAGGCGTACGGCTGCTGGGAAAACCACAGCAGGGGGCCGGCGGCCACCTTTACGTATTCGTGCATCCGGACAGCGCGGGTGGCGTACTATGGGAGCTTATTCAGAAATAGGAGGAGTTTTTTCTGAGCAGAATCGGGATTATAGGCGGCAGCGGTCTGTACTCCATGCCGGGTTTTCACGCGCAGAACGAAGTGACGATTGAAACGCCGTTCGGGGCGCCTTCGGATAACTACATTACAGGCGAGCTGGAAGGGCACGAAGTGGTGTTTCTGGCGCGGCACGCCAGAGGGCATAAGATCTCGCCTTCGGAGCTGAATTTCCGCGCGAACATCTACGGCATGAAGACGCTGGGGGTGGAGAGGATTCTCTCGCTCAGCGCCGTGGGGTCCCTCAAAGAAGAGCACAGGCCGCTCGATTTTGTCATCCCCGATCAGTTTTTCGATCGCACGCGCGGAAGAGCTTCCACTTTTTTCGGCGATGGATTGGTGGCTCACGTAAGCTTTGCCGATCCGGTGTGTCCACAGCTGGCGTCAGCGGCGGAAGCGGGGTGTAAATCGGCGGGCGTGAACGTGAAGCGGGGTGGAATCTATCTATGTATGGAGGGTCCGGCATTCTCGACGAAGGCTGAGTCGAACATTTATCGTTCCTGGGGAATGGATGTCATCGGCATGACGAACCTGCAGGAAGCGAAGCTGGCGCGCGAGGCCGAGATCTGTTACGTCACCATCGCTATGGTGACGGATTATGACTGCTGGCATGCGGAGCACGACGCAGTTGAAGTGACGGACATCATTCGGGTGCTGCATCAGAACGCGGCGAATGCCTGTCAGGTGATTGCTCACGCAGTCAGGGCGATGCCTGACGTGCGGGCGTGTAAGTGCGGGTCCGCGCTGGCGCATGCGTTGATTACGGAGAAGACGCTGGTGCCGAAGCATACGCTGCAGAAGCTGGAACCGATTGTCGGCAAGTATTTCGTGTAGCGAAGCGCTGGCCGCCATCCGGCGCGGCGAGAAACTGCCGGTGGATGCGGTGCGGCGGCTGGGCGAAGAACAATCGGGCGATTTTTTCCGCATCGTGATCGAAGGGCTGGCGGATTCCTTCGAGCGTTCACAGGCCGCCGCATATAAAGATCTGATGCGGGCGTGGATTCCGGAAAGCGGCAGGCCTGCCGCTTCGATACCTGCGCGCGTCGATAGCGTTTATGTGCTTTCACGGGTCACGCTGGGCGCTGACATCAAGATCACCAGCATGGTTCTCGATGCCATGAAGCGGCGCTTTCCGGCGGCGCGGATTCGGTTCGTGGCAAACCGGAAGTCGGCGGAGTTGTTTGCGATGGACGAGCGGGTCGAGTGCCTGGAGGCGAACTACCCGCGTTCAGGCCCGGTGAGCACGCGGATTGCTTTTGCCGAGACGCTGCGGCGCGAGATAGACGGTAAAAACAACATCGTCGTCGATCCCGATTCGCGGATGACGCAACTGGGTTTAATTCCGGTTTGCGAACCGCGGCGCTACTTTCACTTCAACACCCGAGATGAGAGCGCGCCGGGCAATTTGACGAACCTGACCGCGCAATGGCTGGAACGGAATTTCGCTCAGGCAGGGCAGGCTTACATCGCAGTCAGGCGCGAGAACATTCGGAAAGACGCCTCGCGTGCGGCTGTGAGTTTCGGGGTGGGCGAAAACGATTCGAAACGGATTCAGGGCGATTTCGAAGCGCGGGTACTCCGCTGCCTGGGTTCGCGATTTGAAACGGTCTGGATAGATCGCGGAATCGGCGGCGAGGAAGCGGAGCGGGTGACACAGGCGGTGGAAGCGTCTGCCCTGGGCCGGCGCGCGCGGTACTGGGAAGGATCGTTTGCCGGGTTTGCGTCGGTGATCTCGCAATGCGATTTTTACGCGGGCTACGATTCGGCGGGGCAACATGCGGCGGCGGCGTCCGGAGTGCCGGTGGTGAGCTTTTTCAAAGGCGCATCATCGCCGCTTTTTCGGGAGCGGTGGATGCCCGCGGGATCGGGCCCAATCGATGTTGTGGACGCGGATACGCTACAGGCGGAAGCGTGTCTGGAAAAGCTGCGAGCTTTGTTAGAATTACCTCGACTCTTCTCATAAAATGACCACCATGACCCCTCAATTCCGACTTCCGCAGGGCTTCGCCGCGGCTGTGATGCCGATCTCGGCGACGGCAATTACGACCGATACGCATGGCCTGACCGCGGGCGAAGTGGAGATCCCCGGCGGCGACGTACGCATCCCGGCGTACCGAGCCAAACCGGAGGGCGGGAAGGCCTTTCCAGTGGTGCTGGTTGTCCAGGAGATTTTCGGCATCCACGAGCACATCAAAGACCTGTGCCGAAGGCTGGCGAAGGATGGATACCTTGCGGTGGCGCCTTATCTTTATACGCGCGAGGGTGACGTTTCGGGTCTGACAGAAGTGCCGGAGATCTACGCGAAAGTCGTCTCGCATGTGCCGGACGCGCAGGTGATGTCGGATCTCGACCTCACTGTGGCCTGGGCGGAGAAGGACGGGGGCGATACGAATCGACTGGCCGCCACGGGATTCTGCTGGGGCGGGCGCACCGTCTGGCTATACGCGGCGCACGCGGCAAAACTGAAAGCCGGGGCTGCGTGGTACGGGAGAGTGGCAGGTCCGACGAGCGAGAAGCAGCCGAAGAATCCCATCGACCTCGTGAGCGAGTTGAAGGCGCCGGTCATCGGCTTTTACGGCGGGAAAGACCAAGGCATTCCGGTGGGCACTGTCGAGCAGATGCGCGGCGCGATCGGGCAGGCGGGAAAACCTTCGGAGATCCATATTTATCCGGAGGCCCAACACGGTTTCAACGCGGATTACAGACCGAGTTTCGATCCCGCGTCGGCAAAAGATGCGTGGGACAGGATGATTCGGTTTTTTGCGGAGCATGGCGTTTAACCAGAGCGTTTTCAATGAAAATACTGAGAGTTCTTTTTTGCGTGGCGCTGGCGCTGGGGGCGTATTCCGCCTGCGCCCAGAAGATTACAAATGAGGTTGCGCCGCCCACCTATCGCGTGAACGTGGATACGTCGCGGGGCCCGGTAGTGATCGAGGTGACGCGGGCGGACGCCCCGATCGGAGCGGACCGTTTCTACAATCTTGTGAAGGCGAAGTATTTCGACGGCGCGAGGTTTTTCCGCGTCATTCCGGGATTCATGGCTCAGTTCGGACTTGCAGCCGATCCGGCACTCACCCGGAGGTGGGATGTGCCAATCCAGGATGATCCTGTGAAGTCGAGCAACGTGCGGGGCACGGTGACATTTGCGGCCACCGGATCCCCCAACTCACGGTCGACGCAGCTATTCATCAATTACGCCGACAACAGCCGGCTGGACAGCCAGAGGTTCGCACCTTTCGGGAAAGTGGTCAGCGGGATGGAAAATGTGGACCAGATTTATTCGGGAGACCGCGAAAATCCCGACCAGCAGCGCATACAGGGAGAGGGCAACGCGTATCTGGAAAAAGCGTTTCCGAACCTGGACTATATAAAGACCGCGCGCATCGCGCAGTAAATCGCCGCAGCGATTGAACCCATAAAAAGTTTGGGCAGCCCTGGAAACGATCTGGCTGAATAGAAGTACCAGTACGGTCCGCGTCCACATTTTGGACACAACGCTCAAATCGCTACTTTTTCGCTACAGAAGGTGCCGAAACCGGCGTAAGCCACATTCCCGCCTGCCAGTACCAGCCCCGGACCCCCAGTACTACCAGGCTCGTTCTTTAAAACTGGCTCTATCACTTAAGAGAACGTTACCGCATAATGATACTACTTAACATTAGTAAACAAAGTTATCGGAAGGGAACACTACGGAGGCGATTATGAAATTTCAACTGTCAACTCGGGCTATCTATGAATAGAGTGAGCCCCTTGAGAAAACAGCTCACGATGTTGTCGTTCGCGCTGGTTATAGCTTTACCAGCCGCCCGAGCAGATCAATTGCTCGTTGCCAACAACATATATCAAACCCCTGTGGATAGCGATCTGTCCACCACGGGCCTCACTTATCTGACCAGCTCTTCGGCCTCCTTTACAGCTGCTACTTTCACGGGCACCTATACGGAGACTGTATATCGGGACTCGGTTGGTAATCTCGCCTGTCCTTCCGGAGGCTGCATCGATTTTGTCCTCCAGTTCAACAACACCAGTCCTGACAGCGATAACTACGACGCAATCGAATTAGCTACGCTCAACAACTTCACTGGATACACCATTGACGCGGGCGTCGAGTCGGGGTCTGGCGGCGTTATGCCGGTTGGCGTTAAGCGTTCCACCAACGGCCGCACCATTACATACGAGTTCGGCAGCGGTGTAGCGGTCGGTAGTGGCAGCGCTTTCCTTGATATTCAGACAAACGCATTAACTTATACCACTTCGACCATCGGGTTCATCGATGGATCGACAGCTACGGAACCGGGTTTTGGGCCTGCGGGCGCACCGCTTACTAACACCGGTGGCCTGACGACTCCTGAACCTGGGACTCTGGGAATGTTTGTAATGGGCTCCGCATTTGTGGTTGCCCGCCTGCAAAGGCGCAGGAAAGACAACGTGTCCGAAGCATCTCTGTAACCCGGAAAGGCGGAACCACCGCCGTTCCGCTTTAGTTGACTTTCAGCGACGCGGTTAGTAAAACCCCGGAACGGTCTATGGACCTGTTCCGGGGTTTCTTTTTTCAGGAGCCGGCTGGAGATGGCCGTCTGTACGTACGACGGCCCTTACTCTGAATTACCGTTACTTCCTGCCTTCGAATAACTGTGCGACCGAAGCCCGCGCATCCGATTTGGGATCTTCCTTCAGCGCTACTTCGTATTCTTTGCGCGCGCGGCCGGAATCGCCCGAACCCGCCAGTGCCCCCGCCAGATGATAATGCGTTACCGGGCGGTCCGCCGCCTTCAGAGACTTCTCCAGGTACGGCACAGCGGCATCATACTTCCCTTCGCTGTAATAGATCCAGCCAAGCGTGTCTTCGACAACAGGGCTGGTGGGAGCGAGAGCCAGGGCTTTCTGCGCCCAGAAGATGGCATCTTCATACTTGCGCTGGTGCGATGCCAGATAGTCAGCCAGATTGTTCATCGCCACAATATTCGCCGGCTCGAACTGCAGAGCCTTGAGATAGTCCTGAACGACCAGGTCGGAAGCCATTCCTTTCTTGATTTCTATTTCGGCCAGCATAATGCGCGCAGAGGCGCTGTCGTGAGTCTTGACCAGCTCAAGAAGTTTCTGCCGGGCCGGATCGAGCGCTCCCGTCCGCATATCCAGAAGGGCAAGCTGGGCCTGGGCAGTGGAGGGATCTCCGGCTGCTTTGGATGCTTCGAAGGCGGCCCGCGCGCCAGCCTGGTCCCCTGTGCCTTCAAGCTGCAGGCCTAAAGCGTTCTGCAGTTCCGGAGATTTGGGGTTCTTTGCGATGGCCTCCCGAAGCATGGCGATGAACTTCGGGGAGTCTTTCTGCACTTTCACGAGTTCACCCAGCAGGCGCAGAGTGAGCGGATCGGTGGGAGCCATTTGAAAGGATGCATCGAGCAACTTCCGAGCACCCGCCAAATCGCGGGCGCGCACGCGCAGCACGGCGTCCTGATACAGAAAGCCGGGCGAGCGCACCACCTTCAAC
>JALYHT010000044.1 GCA_030776225.1 Acidobacteriota bacterium
ATCGGTGTCTCACTAACATAGCTGTCGGGGACGCCGTAAAACGTGTTTGCGTCGCCGAAGCTTCCTGCACTCTGTTCGTACGGCGCCGAAGAATGCGGCGGATTGAATGAGTTGAAGCCAGTAAGTATCAGCCCATTGTAGAGATAGAGAGGGTCACCATTGTTTCGATCTCCCCACATTCCGTACGACAAGGTAAGCGCCCACGCGAGATCCTCGCAACCAGAGCTGGTGGCGCTGGAACTGATTGCGGAATTCAGATTGTTTTGCGCGCTGGCAGACATCACCGGACCGTTCAGCTCATTGGTGTAAATCGCGAATTGGCTTGGGTTCTCAATGATCGACTTTATGCTGTCGCCTGGCGTCCCCCAACCCGACACATTAAGCGATGGACCGCCCGCCGATGAGGATAAATACCAGTTCTTGTTGACAAACTCCCATCGGTTCATGATCACCGCGCCGATCGCGTACTCTTCGTCGGTTACGACTTTCGCGCCATGCCCCGATTCGGTGTACATCGCTCCCGCCAGAATGGCCTCGTTAGAAGTCCCGGCCATAATCTGGCTGATCGTTCCTTCGTAGGCGCCATTGAAATAGAATCCCGAACTTCCGCAAGTGGGAGTCGTAGCCAGCCCGGTTGGATCGTTGGTGTTGATCGGATCGCCCATCGTATAGGCATAAGCGTTCCAACTGATCGGGTTGGAATAATCCACGTTGTCCATCGACGGGTCGGGCGTTGTGAAGTTTCCGTAGGTGGAGGCGTAGTATCGCTGATCCGCATAATCGAGCCCCGTATACGAAATCCCGCGTATATGTCGCAAACTGAATCGTATCCGTCCCACGCACGCTTTCTCCGTAGGGGTAATACCACCCTGGCACCGGAGTGGAATTGAAATAATACCCCGCTGTCCGGTTCGTCCCCAGCCTGTCCTGAAAAACCATCGGAGCATTCCCCGAATAGTTCGTTGTCGCCACCAGCCGCCCGCCAAACCAGAGGTTCGTCATCTGCGGCACGAAGCAAAAAGCATACGGGTAGCAGCTGCTCGTGTTTATCGAATACCGGCCCAGATTCTCCCCTTTAGCTCCGTAGAACGTGAACGTCTCGCCGCCCGGTGCGTTGCCCCGCTGGTAAATCCGTTTGTTCGCCGCGTCGTAGCCATAAAAGACCTGTCCGCCCGCCGTTTCCGTAACCGTCGCCACTCGGTTCTCCGCATCGTACGTCAATGTTGCTCCCGCGCCCGACGTCATGTTGCCATTGGCATCATAGTACGCATTCGTCAGCCGATTGGTCACCGCGTTTACCGAAATCGGCATCGAAGTCCCGTTTAAAACCTTCGCCGTCAGATTTCCGAATCCGTCGTACTGATACGTCTGGGTCCACGGCGTGACGCCGCTGTTGCCTGTCTGGGTCGTCGCCGCCGAGGTCAGACGCCTCAGCGCGTCATACTGGTAACTCGCCGTTGTAACTCCCACGCCGTAGGGATATGAGTCAATCTCCTGCGCGACCTGCCCATTGTTCTGTGCTGCCGGATAAACGTACTGGATCTGCGCCAACGGGGCATCAGACCCATTCCAGCCGATCGACGCCAGTTGCCCGTTCACATTCCATGTTCGGCTCTCCGACATCGAATTCGACGAATAGCCCGTGGCCAGTCCGTCGAGCCACGACAGATTGGTCTGACGGCCCGCATAGTCGTACTGCACCCCCGACACCCAGTTCGTCGGTGCATAGGAGCCGTTTCCTGGATCGCCCGCCGGGTCCGTCATCGACACCGCCCTGCCCATGCCGTCGTACCCCATCACCATCACAGGCTGTGCGTTCGCGCCGGTCTTGAACGTCATCGGATACGTCACCGTCGATGTCCGCCCCGCGCTGTCGTAGGTGTAATCCACTTCGAGGCTCACCGGCGAATACGCCGAGTACGGGTATCCCGGGGCGCGCGTCAGCGAGACATTCTTCGCCGTCACCGCGCCTGCCGCCAGATAGGAATACATCTCTGTGTACGTATCGGCGGCGTACGGGATGCCGCCGTAGCTCTGCCCGCAGCCCGAGCCCGTGCTGTTTGCATTCTGCCCGTAATACTGCACCGTCGTCAGCCGCCCCACGCTGTACTGCGAAAAGTTCGCATTCACCGGGTTCGTGTCGTACGTGTAGGTAACCCGCTGACACACGTCTTCCGACGGGTACGGATAGCCGGGATACGGCACTGTAAAGCGCTGCGTCATTGTCACCCGGTTGTTGGCGTCATACGTATAGACCGTCTGCTGGCCTTTCGCATCGGTCTTGCTGTTCAGCGTATTCGTGCTGTTGTACGTGTAAGTGACCGTCCCATTCTCGGGATTGGTGGCCAAGGTGAGGCGCCCCAGGTTGTCGTAGACGAACGTCCGCGTCTGCGTCGTCGATCCGCGCGGCATCGAAACCTGTGTCACATGCCCCATCCAGTCGTAGGTGTAATTCGTGGTGAGCGTCCCGCCGGGCTGATTCGCGGGATCGGGCTCCGTCACCTTCGTCAGATTCCCCGACACGTCCGTGGTCGTGGTTTTCCACTTGCCCGCTGGATCGGTGACCGTCGTCTGGTTGCCCGCATAGACGTAACCGGTCGTGCTCGCGCCGTCGGGCTGCTGTACGGAGAGCGTCCGCCCGAGTCCGTCATATGTATAGGAAGTCCAGCCTGCAATTGTGCCGTTGGCAGGGTACGGCTGCGATGTCTTCCGCAGCTTGCCCAGCGGTGAGCACGCGCATGGCGCATAGACGCTGTCGGTCCATGACTTGTCGCCGGTTGTATCGCCGCTCGCCACGCGCGCCGCCCGATGAATTTTAATACTAATGTTGTAGGGTTAAGAGCTTGCATTTGCCAGCCGGGTATCCGGAGCCTTCCTGGGTTCGTTTAGTATTTTTTCTTCAAAACGATTATTGAGATTTTCTTCCGCCTCACCCACTAGAGAAGTAGTTCGTTCTGTCGATGTATTTAGGGTGAGGTGAAACGATATGTTTGAGTCCGCTGCAAAGCAGATTCTTGTCTGCGATACCCAGCCTGTGGCTGTTGAAGGCATTCGTGGCTTGCTGGAGCGCTGCGGCGATCTGCGATTCGCCGGCGCCGTCAGCTCTCTTGAGGCGGCGTTTGAATTGACCCGCGGGCTCAACCCGGCCGCGGTGGTGGTGGATAAACAGTTCGGCGCCTCTGCGATTACCGAGTGGCTGCGCCTCTTTAGCTCAGCGGGCCTGAAATCCGCGCCGGTCGTCTGGGGCCACGGGATCAATGAGTCCGAGGCGCTTCGTTTTCTCCAGGCCGGGGCGCGCGGCGTGCTTCGCCGGACTTCCCAGCCGGAGATACTTCTTACGTGCCTCCGGTCTGTCACGTCGGGCAGAACCTGGCTTGAGGACGAAATTTTCGGCGATTCCGAAAAATCGTCCAGACACCGGCGCTCGCAGTTGACCCCGCGTGAGGTTGAGGTGGTGGGACTGGTTGAAAAGGGCCTGCGCAACCGCGATATCGCGCGCGACCTGGGAATTCGGACCGGCACGGTGAAGATCCACCTGAAGCATATTTTTGAAAAAACCGGAGTCCGGGGACGATATGGTCTCGCCCTGAACGGTTTGCGGGAAAAAGGGACGTTGACCCTGACTCCCTGTTAACAAAACTACACCCAGGAAACCCTGGCAGTTGACGTGCATCTAATCGGCTGGAGGGCAGAGAAACTGCCGATGAATATGCTCAACAAAACAGGAATTCCCCTCGTCGCTTTACTTGCAATACTATTGTTGATTCCGGTACCGCAGGCTAACGCGGAGGTTCGAATTGGTGTCGGAATCGGCGTTCCCGCCTACGGTTACGCGTACCCGGCGTATTCGTATTCGTATCCGGCTCCATCTTACGGCTACGATTATGCCTACCCCGCTTACGCGTATACTTACGCCTGCCCCGACAGCTATTACGGGTACGGCGTCGGGCCGAGCTTTTACGGTGGCGCGTACTACCGCGGTGGCTATTACGACGGATATCGGGGTGGTTACGGTGGATATCGCGGCGGTTACCGCGGCGAATACCGCGGCGGCTATGGCGGCGCGCGTGGCTTCTCAGGAGGCCGAAGTGGCGGTGGCGGCAGAGGCCATCGCTGACAATCGAATCTGGTTCGCGGACCAGGAGCCGCAAACGGGCCGAATGTGCTCGTTTGCGGCTCTTTTATTTGGGCGCGATAAAGTCGAAGGAATGGACGATCAGGATATCTACGGTCTTATTGGAGAAGACGGCTTTCGGCGGCTGATCGCCGCGTTCTACCGGCAGATCCCGCAGGACGATCTTCTTGGGCCGATGTATCCGGGGCACGATCTCGCGGGAGCCGAGGAACGTCTGCGCGACTTTCTCATTTTCCGGTTCGGCGGTCCGCAGAAGTATATAGAGGAGCGCGGGCATCCGAGACTCCGCATGCGCCATGTCCCTTTTGTTATCGGAGAGGCGGAGCGGAACCGCTGGATTCACCTGATGAACAACGCGTTTGCTGAAGCCGCGTTGCCGCCGGATGTGGAAACAATGCTGCGGGAATTCTTCGCCGGGGTGGCGACTTTTATGATCAACCGGCCGCAGTAGTCGCCGCGGCTTCGCATGCGCGGCACGCGCGCAGGGTAAGACCCCATCCACCGGAGAAATCGCGCTCAATTTCAAATGCAATATCGACGTTTTTGGCGTCCCGCAGCTCCACGGCCAGGTCGGAAAGGTTCCAGCCCTTCATCATCAGAGTGCGGCCGCCCTGTTTTGCGGCAAGCCTGATGTGCTTCTCTTTCCAGACCTGCGGAGGTCCGGCGAGTTGAACGTTGCGGGCGGCAAAGAGAGGCCGGCGGTTGTCCATGCCGAAGGGCGCAATAGCTTCGAGCGCACTCCATAACCGGTCGTCGATCCCGCTGAACTCGACCACCGCGTCGATCTCGACCGTGGGCTGCAGATCTTCGGGTGACAGGCGTTCCGCTGCCCACAGGCGCAGACGCCGCCCAAATTCTTCAAGGGAAGACTCGGGCAGCGTGAGGCCGGCGGCGTGGGCGTGTCCTCCGAATTTGGTAAAGAGCTCGGGCATGCTTTCCAGCGCATTGAGCAGATGAAAGGCCTGAATACTTCTTCCGGAGCCCTGCGCAACACCGTTCTCGACGCCGAGAATGATCGCCGGGCGGTGAAACCGTTCAACAACGCGGCTGGCCACGATCCCCACCACACCGCGATGCCAGCCTTCACCCCAGATCACGAGGGCGGCATCATCGTCTGTGACCGGCGTTTCCACGCAGCGCTCGAAGATTTCTTTCGCGATGGAGCGCTCAGCCGACTGGCGTTCCACATTCAGCGCAAACAAGGCGGCGGCAATGCGGGCAGCTTCTTCCCGGTCCTCGGTGAGGAACATGCGGACAGCCTGGCCGGCGCTGTCCATGCGCCCCGAGGCGTTGATGGCGGGGGCGATGCGGAAACCGACCTCGCCGGCATCGGGGATCCGATCGGCAAATCCGGCCGCGTTCAGCAGTGCCCTCAGCCCATGGTTCTTTACGTCGGCCAGGCCCCTGAGACCGTGCTTGACAATAAGGCGGTTCTCGCCGGTGAGCGGCACGATGTCGGCTACAGTTGCGATCGCCACCAGTTTGAGAAACGACTCGAGCACCCGGTGCAGCTTCGCTGTGGGCCAGCCGAGGCCCGCGAGAACCGCGTGCGCAAGTTTGAACGCCACGCCCGCGCCGCAGAGATTCGGATTGGGGTAATCGCAATCCACGCGATTCGGATCGATGACCGCGAGCGCGGGAGGAAGTTCGGCTTCGGGCAGGTGATGGTCGGTAACGATTACATCGATGCCGAGTTCGTTGGCCCGCCGGATCGCGGCCCCGGCACGAATGCCGTTATCCACGCTGACGATCAACCGAACCCCACGCGCCGCCGCATCTTCCACCGCTCCAGGCTGCATGCCATATCCATCGTGCAGGCGATGGGGGATGTGCCAGCCGGGCCGGGCGCCGGCGGACTGCAGCGCTTTACTCAGAACCACTGTGGAGGTGACGCCATCGACGTCGTAATCGCCGTGAACCTCTATCTGTTCGTGATTCAAAATTGCTTCGCGGATGCGCCCGACAGCGCGGTCCATGTCGCGCAGAAGAAAAGGATCGTGCAGGTCTTCGAGTCTGGGATTGAGAAAGCCTGCGACGCTCGCTCGGTCGCGGAAACCGCGCTGGAACAAAATCTGCGCCGCGGCGGGCGGGAGGTTCAATTCCCGGGCCAGCGCGGAGCTTTCCTCGCCGTGATCCGGAAAAATCCAGCGGCTAGTTGTTGGAATAGAAACCGCCGCCCAGGCCGTCGCTCCCGGCGCTTTCACCGTCGTCTATCGGCAATACGGAACTGATCTCGTCGCACGCGTCGAGAAAATCCTCATACCAGTCGGGACGAGCTTCGTAGACGTAGAGATGGGAGTTGTGGCTGAACGCCAGTTCGAGAGCGCACGTGGCGCCGATATGCCGTTGCGCTTTTCCCAGGCGGGTTTCGAGTTCGCGGCGTTCCTCGCGGGTGAATTCTGTCTCGCCAAGTTCTTCGACCGCTTCGTCAAGTTCGTCTTCCGCCAGTTCGCGGGAGGCAAACAGAATGAGCTTTTCGCCCGCTTTGCGCGCAGTATCGAGAAAAGCGCGGTAGTCCGGACAGCGTTCCGTGTCCCACGTGATCACAGAAAGCCCTTCAAGGCCTCCGGCATGACTGCGGAAGACCGCGAAATCGGAGCCCTCAAGATATTCGAGGATTTCGTTTTTCAGTGTTTCGATATTTAAGTCCACGATTCCCCCGGTTTTGCAAATCCAGAATAGCACCGGAACCAGAGGGACGACCCCTGCGCTTTCGCGGTGATTCAGAGAGCCCCGACGTTTTCCAGACTGCGCCAGAGATACCAGCAGGCGATGGAAGAATAGGGCTTCCAGGCTGCCGCAATTTCTTCCATCGCTGCTGGTTTCGGCAGTCCGTCCAGTCCGTAGGCTTTCTTCATTGCCGACCGGATACCAAGGTCGGCAACCGGCAATACATCTGGGCGCCGAAGCGCAAATATCAGAAACATCTGCGCCGTCCAGACGCCGATGCCTTTGACGCGCGTCAGGTGATCGATGACCTCCGCGTCATCGATTTGGGGGAGATTCCCGAATACCACGGCGCCGCGTTTTGTGTGCTTCGCCAGTTCGCGAATGTAAAGAGTTTTCTGCGTCGAAAGGCCGAGTTTGCGCATCCTCTCGGAGCGCATTTTCAGAACTCCAGCCGGTGTGAGCCGCTCTTCGCCGGCAGCCGCATGAAGGCGCCCAAAAATGACGCTCGCAACGCGGCCGCTCAACTGTTGATAAACAATGGAACGCACCAGCGTCTCAAATGTGGGCTCGCGGTATTGGATAGCGTAGGGGCCAACGCGCTGGATAATGGCCGCAATCACCGGGTCCGATTTTTTGAGATGCTTAAGAGCGGAACGCATACCCAACTACCCTTATGAGGACCATAGGCCTGACTCTGGCATCTTTGTTGATTTTACCCGCGGTCCTGATTCGCATCGACCAGCGGCATTCGGGCGCGCGCGCCCAGCAGAAGATTGAAGACGACGCGGGCCAGCCGATCAAAATAGACGTGGATGTCGTCAACCTTTATTGTGCGGTTCGGAACAAACAGAATGCGTTGCTCTCAAACCTGGAAAAGAGCGACTTCAGCCTCGCCGAGGATGGCGTCCCGCAGATTATTAAATACTTCACCCGCGAAACCGATCTGCCGCTAACAATCGGCCTTCTGGTGGATGTATCTGGCAGCCAGCAGAATCTGATTGAACCCGAAAGGCGTGCGGCTTCTTCATTTTTTTCGAGCGTATTAAAAAAGAAAGACGTCGCCTTTCTGATCAGCTTCGGGGCGGATTCCGAGCTGTTGCAGGACATCACCGGCTCCCCGCGGGTCCTGCAGGACGGCCTGAATCGGTTGAAGCTGAATGGCGGCTTCGCCGGCATCAACGGGGGCCCGGTACCGACGGCAAACAAGCCGCGAGGGACCGTTCTGTACGACGCGGTATACGTGGCTGCGAATGACATGCTTGCAAAGGAAGTGGGGCGCAAGGCGATCGTGTTGATTACAGACGGGGAGGATCAGGGGAGCCGCGAAACGGAAAAGGCCGCCATTGAAGCGGCCCAGAAGGCCGACGCCATTATCTACGGAATTCTCTATGTGGACCGCCAGTTCTACGACGTTTTTGGCCCGGGGTACTCCGGCGAAAGTACACTGAAACACATGTCGGAGGAGACCGGCGGGCGGGTGTTTCACGTAGACCGCAGGAACCCCCTCGATTCGATCTTCGATCAGATCCAACGGGAGATGCGGACGCAGTACGCCATCGGCTACGCGCCGACCAACGGGAAAAAGGATGGGTCGTACCGGAAACTCGATCTGCGCACGGTGAACAAAGACCTGAAGGTCCAGGTTCGCAAAGGTTACTACGCGATGCCAAACGCGCAGTAATCAGTTGGCGAATTTTTTCCGGGCTGTCAGGTAATCTTCAACTGCTTCGGCGAGCGGAGGCATGGGCGCGAGTTTATGGGCGCCGAGCCGGGCATTTTCGAGCGCTGAAAATTTAGGCCGGGTCGCGGCGGTGCGGTATTCGCGCTCGTTGGTGGGCGTGAGATTCGCGTCGACGCCCGCCTTTTCAAAAACAAGTTTCGCGAAATCGAACCAGGATATGGGCTGGCCCCCTCCGATGTGGAAAACGCCGTCGAGATCGTTTTCGAGCACGTCGATCGATCGGCTTGCGAGGGCCGGCGCATAGCTTGGGGAGGCAAAGTGGTCTTCGACCACCCGGATCGGTTTGCCTTCGCGCGCGAGACGCAGCATAAGCTCCGGGAAATTACCGCGCGCGGTTTTGAGGCCGGCGGGTCCGAAGACGCCGGAGGTCCGGATCACGATGGGCCGCTCGAGATAAGCCTGCGCGTAGAGCTCGCCGGCCAGCTTCGAGACGGCATAAGCGCCCAGGGGATGGGTCCGATCGGTTTCGATATAAGGGCGTCCCAGTTTCCCGTCGAACACATAGTCGGTGGAAAAGTGAACAAGCCGGGCATCGTTCTGCCGGCAGGCTAATGCCAGGTTCCGGACACCCAGCGCGTTGGCTTCCCAGGCGGCGAGCGGCTCGCGTTCGGCCACATCCACCTGGTTGTAAGCCGCGGCATTGAATACGGCCCACGGGTCGTACTCCGCGAGGGCGCGTTCCACTTTTTCACCGTCGCAGATGTCAAGCGCAGTGCGTTCGAAGCCGCGCACCTGGTAACCACGACGATTGAGTTCCGCGCAGAGCTCGATTCCGAGCTGTCCGGTCGCTCCGAAGACAACGATTCTGTGTGCCAAACGCCGATTTTACCAGCGCATCTGGAAAAGCGCGAAAATCAGGGCGGAAAGAATCAGCACCAGGATGGAACAGGCCCATGCCAGCCAGGAAACACTGGACGCGGCATAAAGCTGCGGGGGTTGGGATTTTTGAGGCGGGGTTTCCGGAGCGCTTTCCGCCGCGGCTTCGCGGTGCGCGAGAACCTGGGTCAACTGTTCTTTGCCTGCGCGGTCGGCGATGACAATCACTCCCGAATTCGGGCTGGCAGTAGTTTCGAGCAACCGGGTGCGGAGCGGTTCGGGCACATCCTGCACGGAGCGGTAGAAACCGCGCTCCCCGCGGGCGTCAATCATCACAGCCGAAGTTTTCATAACGCCGGAAACATTGCGAAGGATGCGAATTCCGCAGTCCGGACAAACGCTGTTCCTCTCGCTAAATTCGGACTGGCAGCGGGGACAGGTCATGGCGCTACTCACCCATTCACAACGTTTGGCAGGCGGCCTTCGCCGAATTGGCCGAGAATCACCTGGATGAATCCCAACGCCGCTTTGGGGAGCGCTTTATCTTTGCGGTAGATTAAACCGAGCTTGCGGATCATCGGTTCAGGGCCAAGCGGAATCGATTTCAGAGCCCCCGATTCGACCTCCTCCCGACAAATTGAGGCGGCCAGAAAAGTGATGCCAAGACCCGCCACCACGAAGCGCTTCATGGTTTCCGAGGAATCCAGTTCCATCGAGACCCGCAGTTCATCTTCCACATTTTCAAACCACGTGTTCAGACGGCTGCGGGTCATGCCGGTCTGGGGCAGCAAAAGGGGATAGGGGACGACATCCTCACACCGGACCCCATCCATCTTCGCAAGGGGGTGGTCGGCGGGAACGACCGCGTGGACCTCATCGCGGTGCATCTCGACCACTTGCACGCGTTTCTCCTGAATGGGCAACTGCGTGAGACCGAAATCCGCGACGTTTTCCATGACCGCTTCGACAACCCGGCTGCCGTAAGAACGATTGACCTGCAACTGGACACCCGGAAACTGGGTCTTATATTCGGCGAAAACCGCCGGAAGCACATAGATGCATGTGGCTTCATTGGCGGCGATCACCAGTTCGCCGCGCGGAGATGTCTCCAGCTCATTGAGCGCATTCTGCGCCTGGCGGCGGACCTCCAGCATTCTTTCGGCATATTCCGCGAAGATTTTCCCCGCAGTAGTGAGAGAGATGCGGCTGCCGAAGCGCTCAAAAAGCTCCGCTTTAAGTTCGTGTTCCAGTTGGCGGATCTGTGCGCTGATTGCGGGTTGGGTGCGGTAACAGGTCTGCGCAGCCTTGGAGAAGCTCTTCAGTCGGACGATCTCGAGGAACGTGTGGAGTTGGTCAAAATCCATAGAATGGCAGCCTTTTCCACAGTAGGAAAGATTCGATCGCCTGGGCCCCCGATTAGTTTCCTCATTTTACCAGAATGTAACCGCGTAGCGGGCGATAACCCTTTTGGTGGCATTGCGGGAGGGGGGGCCGCTACAATTGAAGCATCCATGACAGTCGAGATCGAAGGCGTCACTCTTTACCTGGCGCATCCAGACGAACTGCCGGTCCAGTGGGTTGGGCAGGAAGAGTTGATGCGGCATTTGCTGGCTGCCTGGATGGTGGTGACCGAGCATGACGTCCCCATGAATCCGCGGCTGATCGGCAAACCCGGAGTGGGTAAAACCACACTGGCCTATGCGGCGGCCAAACGAATGGGCCGTGATGTTTTTATCATGCAGGCCACGCTCGACACGCGCCCGGAAGATCTTCTGGTGACCCCGGTTATCGAAGGTGCGGGCCGTCTGCGCTACGTGGCCTCCGCGCTGGTGAGCGCAATGATTCTGGGTGGCATCGTGATTCTGGATGAAGGGAACCGGATGAGCGAAAAAAGCTGGGCGAGTCTGGCCCCGCTGCTGGATAACCGGCGGTATGTGGAGAGCATCGTCGCCGGGATCAAGATTAAAGCGCACCCGCACTTCCGGCTGGTGACCACCATGAACGACGACTCATCCACGTTCGAGCTGCCGGAATACATCCACTCGCGGCTGCAGCCCCAGATCCTGATCGATTTTCCGGAAAAAGACGAGGAATACCAGATCCTCAGGGAAAATATTCCCTTCGCGGAGGATCGGGTTCTGCAGTATGTCACGGATTTTCTGCAGCAGGCGCATGCCGCCGATGAACGCTACAGCGTGCGCGACGGCATCAATATCGCGCGTTACGCGATCAAGCTGAAGAGTCTCGCGACGAGCCGGGAGCATGAGAAAGAGGCCCTGGAAACGGCGCTTCTTGAGACCCTGGGCGAGGAGGCAAGGCGTTATGTCCGGCGAGACCGGGTTCCATCCTGAAGAAGGTCCGCCTGAAAGTCAGGCGGGGCCGGCGCCGGGGCCCGGCGCAGTGTTTCCCGACTGGTTGAGCCTGCGGCGGGGCCGCTTCGCTTATCTGCCGGTGGTTCCGGGGAGGCTTGAATTCGCCGTTGAGGTAAGGCGACGCATATTGGCGGAGCGGCCTGCGGTGGTGGCGGTGGAGTTGCCGGAAACACTGGAGGCCGTTTATCTCGATGCCCTCCAGCGTCTGCCGCAAATATCCGTCATCTTCTATACCGACCCGGTGAATCGCTCGCGACCCGGAGAACCGGACAGCGAACCCGAGCAGGCGGTCTATGTGCCTGTGGAGCCCGCCGATCCTTTTGTGGAGGCGATCCGGTCCGCCCAGGAAATCGGCGCGCAACTGGTGTTTGCGGATCCGGATTCAAATGAGCGCCCGCATCTGCCGGATAGCTACCCCGACTCTTATGCTTTGACTTCTATCCCACTCAGCCGGTATGTGGAAGCGTATCGGGTTTATCCCCAGGAACGCACCGAAGAGGTGGAGCGATTCGCGGGGGGCATCGCATGGAAACTACAGGGCGCCGACCCGTTAGCGGAGGTGTTGGTGGTGCTGTCGCTGAATCTTCTGGATCCGGTGCTGGATGCGATGGAGAAGCCGCAGCCTGAGCCGGACCGGCGGCGGCGCGACGATCTGCAACTGGTGAACGCCCATCCGGAGTGTCTGGGCGAGATTACGTCGGAGTATCCGTTTCTTCAGGAGCGGTACGAGATGTACCGGGTCGAGATGCAGGAACCGGCCATGGTGGAC
>JALYHT010000045.1 GCA_030776225.1 Acidobacteriota bacterium
TCCGCGCGCTATTGCCGCGAAGCTGATCGCGGAGCAGCGGGCGCGCGTGGCGAGCGATGAAGAAGCGACCGGGTTTCACGAAGGCAATCGCAAGGCAAGAGCGGCGCACGATGAGCAGGAGGCGGCGAAGCGCGTCCAGGTGATGGTGATTCCTTCACAGGAGCTCAAGAAGCAGAAAGAGCGGAGCTGAGCGATGGCACTGTTCGTGGATGGGCCGGCGTGCGCGATCTCCGATTTGACGGATCAGGACGCCGGCCTGCTGGAGGTGTCGCTCAGCACCGGCATCAACCTGTCGACCAAGCTTCGCCTTACCGTGGAAGAGATCCGCTCGGAGCTGCAACTCTGGCTGCAAAGGCCGCGGCAAACACCGCAGGCCGTGTGGGGACCGCGGTATCGCATAGATCAGGTGGTCGCAACGGCGTCTTTGGCGCGCTGGGAGGCCATGCACGCGCTGGCCCTGGTTTACCGGGACGCCTGGTTCAGCCAACTGGTGGACCGTTATCAGGCGAAGTGGCAGGAGTATTCAAGCCTCGCCCGCGCGACGCGGGAAAGTTATCTGGCCGGCGGCATCGGTATGGTGGCCGATCCGGTGAAGCAGGCGGGACCGCCGGTTCTCTCAACCACCCCGGGGCCTCAGGGCGGCGGGATTTTCTATGCGAGCGTGGCCTGGGTGAATGCGGCTGGCCAGGAAGGACTACCTTCCTTTGCGTCGTCACTTACGGTTACCGATGGAAATCTGCTGAGCGTTGGGGTTACGGGAGCGCCCGTCAATGCGGTTGGATTCAACGTGTATGCGGGAACGTCGCTCGATGCTCTGTGGCGGCAGAATAATGTGGCATTGCCGCTGGCGGATTCCTATTTGTATGTGCCCGGAGAGGTGACTGGCGGAGCCTTGCCCGGCAGCGGTCAGGTACCCGACTTCACGCTGCCCGGCGCACGGACGATTTTACGAGGGTGAGGATATGGCGGGACTGATCGGGACATTGACGGACATTCTGGTTTCGCGTCTGAGTTCCACGACGGATGGCGTGACTGTCCGCGCGAACGCGATTGCGCGGGGAGATTCCACAGTGCAGGCGGCCGGGATCCGGGCGATCCTGACGCAGAACGCGAGCGTGGACATCACCGAAAAAGCGGGGTACGCGCAGTATCCGGCACTCCTGGTTTATTGCGACAGGATGTCCAACACGCTCACGGAGAAGTTCCGCCGGCTTTCGGGAAGGGCGCACGCGGTTGTAGAGGTCAGGCATTCGCAGGACCGGATCGAGACGATCGAAACGAATCTGCAGGTTTACGTCGACGCGGTCTGCGCCCTGCTGGACGATTCACGGGGAGATTGGGGAAGCGGTTTGTTCTATACCGGCGGTTACGACGTGGTTTATGAACCGGTGACACGGGGCGGAAAGAATTTCCTGCAAAGGGCGAAGGTCGGTTTTGACGTGGAGGTCAGCAAATAGCTATGTCATACATTTCATCGAGGGCGAATCGGTGGTACTGCGCACCGGAAACCGCGTACGGGCAGATTCCGGCGATCACGTCAGTAAACCGGATACCGGCGGTAAAACTGAGGGCGCATCAGCAGCGGGCCAAAAGCGAGCGCAGGGATAAGACGGGAAGCCGCACCTGGGCTGGTATGCCGGCGGGAATGAGACGGCAGACCAGTTTCGATCTCACGTCTTACCTGATGAACTGGCCGGACACGAGCGCGCTGCCTCCGCACGGTCCGCTCGTGCAGGCCGCCATGGGCGCTATGCCGGTGTTGTGGGGCGGGAGTACCGCAGGGACGGACGGGGATGCCACGAATATAAAATTCACCACGCCACACGGGCTGGCAGTGGGACAGGCGATCACCTTCAACGGCGAGATCCGGTTCGTGGTCACGGTTACGGATGCCTCCACCATTGCGCTGAACGCACCTTTCTCAACGGCCCCTCAGTCAACGAACCCGATCGGACCGACGGCTGTTTACGGACTTGCTTCGGAACTGCCGAGCGTAAGTCTGTTCGATTACTGGGACCCCTCAAGCGCCGTGCAACGAGTTTTTTCGGGTGGCGCGGTGGACAAGATGTCAGTGAACCTCAACGGCGACTTTCACGAATTCGAGTTCAAAGGCATGGCGCAGGACGTGATCGACAGTGTTTCATTCGCAGACGGACAAGGCGGCGCAACCGCTTTCCCGGCGGAACCCCCGGCAGCGGCTTTCGATTACTCGCCGATTCCTGGAAATCTGGGGCAGGTGTGGCTGGGCGCGATCCCGAATCAATTTTTCACGATTTCGGCCGCATCTGTCGAGATAAGCAACAACCTGAGCACGCGCGGTAACGAGTACGGGTCAAGTCTTCCCCAGGCGATTTCGCCAGGAGTTCGGGAAGTGCACGTAACACTGGAAATGTTCGGGCAGGACGACGCGGCGACAAACGCGCTATATCAGGCGGCGCGGATGCAGACTCCCATGAGCGTCATGTTCCAGCTTGGGCAGCTCAGCGGGCAATTGCTCGGAATCTACTTGCCGGCAGTGGTTCCGGACCTGCCCCAGTTCGACGACGCAGATAACAGGTTGAAGTGGAAATTCGGCAATACGCGCGCGCAGGGTAAAAGCGACGACGAGATTACGGTGGCGTTCGGATGACGCCGTGCATAGACGGCGTCGGTCAGGGCGAAACAATTTTCTGGGAGAGCCGGAAGATCGTTGCATCGCAGTCGCACGCCGGGGTGTCATTTGTGATTGCGCGAATGACCTTCGGTCGAAGGCTCGAACTGATGCGGAAGGTGCGGGATCTTGCGGCACGGCTCGAGTATTTTGAAGCGGGACGAGAGGCGCGCAATGAGATGGAAGCGAGCCTGCTTGGCGCCGAAATCGACAGACTCTATCTCCTGTGGGGCATTGAAGAGATTCGGGGTCTGAAACTGGACGGCGTCGCCGCGACCGCGGAGTCTTTGATGGCGAGCGGACCTGAAGAGCTATTCGCAGAGGCGCTGGCGGCGGTCAAAGCCGAGTGCGGGCTCGACGAGAACGAAAGAAAAAACTGATCGTCGCATTTCACTTCGTGACTGCCGCACAGCAGTCCGCAAGCCGTGCCGGGTGGAATTGCGACAGTTGCCGACGGCACGGTCTGGAAGTGAAGCGCCGCTGCGGTTTTCTGCCGCCTCAGGAGCGAGGCGCGCCTCGCCTTGTGTGGGGGCGAAAGCATGCGCAGGCGGACGAATGCCCGAAATCCTATATCACGGGAGACAGTCTGGCGCTGGTTGAGGAATTCTTTGTGCGGCGGCGCCTCGGAATCGAGGATTCGATCGGAACACAGGCCCGAAAGATAGACGGATTTCTGATACTGCGGGACGAAATGGAGCGCGAGGAACGGGATGGCACATCGCAGCATTGAAGAGACATTTCAGGCAATCAAGCCGCGGGGGAGCCGGGGAATTCCGGCCGCGCCCACCATAGGCGTAGGCATCAGCAGCAATGGCGACCTTTCAAGCTCGTTATCGCAGGCGGGGCAGCAGATCGCTCAGCTGCAATCCGTTTATCAGCAGCAGGCAGCGTTGATCGCGGCGAACACACAGGCGATTCAGGGAAATACCTCCGCACAGACCGGGCATTCGACAGCGGGTTCGGTTGCGGGCGCGGCATCCAGCTTTCTGGGCGGGGGCCTCGGCTTGTTATCGCCGCTGATCTCGGGAATCGCGAGTCTGTTCGGCGGGAGCTCCAGGCCGGCGCCCCTGCCGGTTTATGTGCCGCCCTCGCCGGTATCGTTGAATGCGGCGTTGACAGCCAATGCAGGTACGCTTCAAACCAGCGCCTCACCGGCGGGAAGCAGCTCTGCTGGAAGTTCGAGCCAAACCGCCGCGGCGCCGCACGTGACGGTGAACGTGAGCGCGATGGACAGCCAGTCCTTCATGGACCGCAGTTCGGATATTGCGAGTGCGGTGCGGGAAGCCATGCTGAACCTGCACCCGATTAACGACGTGGTGGCAAACCTGTGAGCCAGTTATGAATTTTCCGATTTTGAAGACTGGCGCCGTGGCGCAATACCCGCTCGGTACAAGTATCCGGTTCTCCACGCAGGCCGTGCGGTTTCTGGACGGCAGCCAGCAGAAGTTCCGGCTTTATGGAGGCGCGCTCCGCCGATGGACAGTGAAGTTCGCCAGTTTGGACGAGACGGAACTCAGCGCTCTGATCGACTTTGTAGATGAGCAGGGGAGCGCGCCTTTTTCGTTTATCGACCCGGTATCGGGAAACCCTGTCGCCAATTGCGTGATTTCCGGCGATAGCTTCGACGCCACTATGACGGAGGAGATGGAAGGAAAGGCTTCGCTGGATATAGAGGAGAGGGCATGAGCTGGTTTCCGCAGATCGGAAAAGGGTCGATCACGCAGTTTCCCGTCCGGCGTACCAGAAGATGGCGGGCAATTTCGAATCGGATGGAAAACAGCGCAACGGTTTGGCTGCCCGACCCGGCCGCGCGCCAGATTGACTGGCGGCTTTCACTTCAGGATCTGACCGAAGCGGAAACGGCAAAGCTGCACGATTTTTTTACGAGCGTACACGGACAATTCGCGCCGTTTCTGTTCGTCGATCCTATGGCGAACCTGCTGGGCTGGAGCGAAAACTTATCCAGGCCCGACTGGCAGCCCGGGTTAATGACAGCGGCCGGAGGGGTGGCCGATCCTCTGGGCTCCACCCGGGCGTCATTGCTCAACAATGCGAGCGCCGGGGTGCAGACTCTGCAACAGACTCTCGCGATCCCGGGCGAATATTTTGCGTGCTTCAGCGCATGGATGTGGAGCGCCACCCCTGCCGCGGTGACGTTGCAACGGGATGGGATCGGCGCGATCTGCCAAACAGGACCCGCGTGGAAACGTTTTTACGTAACGGGCAGTGGAACGGCAGGCGCAATGCAATCCACTTTTTCGATCGCCCTGGGCGCCGGGCAGAGCATCCGCGTTTGGGGCATGCAGGCGGAAGCGCAGCCGTACCCTTCGAGCTACAAACCGACTGAGAAGGCGGCAGGTATCTGTGAAGAGACTTATTTCAGCGGCGATGAGCTGACCATGACGAAGACGGCCGTCGGTCTGTCGTCGTGCGATGTCGCCCTGACCTCAAGAATTTAAGAAGCGCGAATTATTTATCTACATACATCCGGAAGACAAAGGTCTGAAAAGAGGGGAATGCAAAGCGCACTCATAGCCAAGGAACAGCTCAGCGCGGATACGCCGCTTTTCCTGTTCGATTGCACGCTGTCCGATGGAACGGTGCAGCACTGGAGCAGCCAGAGCGTCACATGGAACGGCGTCGCATATGAAGGGCGGCTGGTGCGGCACAACCTGTTCGAGGCCCAACTGGCATCCGATACCCAGGTGGGCGGAGCGCCAAAACTTTCATTCGAGCTGGCCAATGCGGATTCCCATCTTTCCGAAATTGAGCGCGAGACCGGCTTCAAAGGCGCGCAGCTCACAGTTAAATCCGTTTTCTTCAATTTGACGGCGGGTGGCGCGACAACGGACCCGACCGTGGTTTTTCACGGGCTCATGAATCCGCCGGACACGATCACGGAAAACATATTCCGGCTGAGCGCCATGAACCGCATGTCGATGCAGAGAACTGTGGTTCCCGAGGTACGCGTACAACGAATGTGCCCGTGGCGTTTCCCGACAACCCCGGCACAGAGGCTCATTGCCATTGACGGTGGTCCGCGGGGTAAATACTCTCCTCTCTACCGCTGCGGTTATTCGCCCGATCAGCAAGGCGGGGTGGGCAACCTGAACGGAAACCTTCCCTTCACGAGTTGCGCATACACCCGATCCGATTGCGAGCAGCGGGGGATGTTCACGAAGGATGCCGGCGGCCGGCCCACTGGCCGGTTCGGAGGCATCGAATACGTGCCCCCGACGATTCTGGTGCGGGGCGCGGGGCAGAAGAACACGCAACTTTCCGCGGTGCAGGACAACACGGCCCGCTACAACGATTTTGTGCCGTTGGTATACGGTACCCAGTGGCATGTGCCCGACGTCGTGTTTTCGCGCAACGACGGGAATCTCACGCGCTTCGAAGTTCTGCTGGGTATGGGGCAGGTGGAGCGAATTCTTACGGTGCTGGTGAACGATATAGAAATTCCGCAGGGTGTGAGTGGCGCGAAGATGACTTCGACGGGCTGGTACAGCCTGGTAAGCGCGGGCTCCCGGAATGGAACGCAGGATGCAAACTTCGGCGATGCTCACGGCGTTCCACTGGGCGACCCGTACGGCAGCATGGCTTATCTTTCTGTAGTGGTGCCGAACAGAGTGAACGATGGCACAACTATCCCCGCCATTCAGGTTCTGATGCGGGGCCTGCGGCTTTATCAATACGACACCAGCGGAAACTATGTCGGGGAGACCTTTACCAGCAACCCCGCATGGGTATTGATGGATGTGCTGCTGCGCAGCGGGTACACGCGGGATGAGATTGATACAGCCAGTTTCGCGCGCGCTGCGGCTTATGCCGATGAACTTATCAGCGTTGACGATCCGGTGGGGGGCAGCGTGCAACTTCCCCGATTCACATGCGAATTCGCGCTGAAAGGACGCCAAAGCGCCGGCGCGATCGTTCGCTCCATTCGTAACGGATCGAGATTTTATATCGTACTGAACTCGGCCGGTCTGCTCGAAGCTCGCGTGGAAAATGCTTTTGCCTTGCAGCAGCCGAATCTCCCGGCCGGCAGCAACGCACAGACACCTTTCAACGGCGGATGGCCCGCTTACGAGTTCGACTCGACATCGATTGCCCGCAACAGCGACGGCAGCGCGAGCGTGAAGCTGTCATCCAAAGCGGCGCAGGACACGCCGAATCGCCTGTCTGTCGAATTCCAGGATTCGTTCAACCAATATCAGCAGGACAGCCTGTCTCTGGCCGACGAAGACGACGTGGATCTGTGCGGTCAGGAAATAGCGGCAACGTGGGACGCCGTGGGCATTTCCACCTTCAATCAGGCCGCGCGAATGCTTTTGCTGGGGTTGAACCGCTCGATTGCGGGGAATACTTTTATTGAATTTCAGACCAGCGTGAAAGCGCTTGGTCTGATGCCAGGCGATCTGATCACCATCACCTACCAGAAAGAAAATCTGGAGAGAACGCCGTTTCGAATCATGAAAATCGTGCCAGGCGCGAGCTTCCGCACGGCTACCATCACCGCGCAGTTTCACGATGACGAATGGTATTCAGACACCATCACCGGCATTACCGGCGGGCTTGGGCGACAGACGGGGCGGGGTTCCGGTATCCCGG
>JALYHT010000046.1 GCA_030776225.1 Acidobacteriota bacterium
TCGCCGGGCGAGTTCTACCAGCTCGATCTGGAAATGAGCTTCGTCACGCAGGACGATGTGTTCGCGGCGGTCGAGAATCTGCTGGCGGGAGTTTTTCAGGAGTTTGCGCCGCATCGCGCCATGACAGCGACGCCGTTTCAGCGCATTCCTTACGAAGACGCGATGCGGCGCTTCGGTACCGATAAACCGGACCTTCGCAATCCGCTCGAGATCGTGGACCTCACGGAGCTGTTCGCGACCTCCGGCTTCAAAGCCTTCGCGGGCAGAACCGTGCGGGCCATTCGGATCCCCGAAGCCGCGAAACAATCGCGGTCTTTCTTCGACAAGCTGGAAGAGCGCGCGAAGACGGAAGGGGCCGCGGGACTGGGATGGCTGCTGGTCGAACAGGGCAATACGCTGAAGGGACCCATCAACAAATTCCTTAAGGCGGAGGAAGTTGCCCAGATCATTTCGAAGACCGCATCGCACCCGGACGACGCCATTATCTTCCTTTCCGATGCCGATGTCGCCAAAGTGTGCCGTATTCTCGGAGGGCTGAGAACGCACCTCGGCCAGCAACTCGGGCTGATCGAACAGGACGTTTATAAATTCTGCTGGATCGTGGATTTTCCGATGTACGAATACGATTCCGAGCACGAGAAGATCGACTTCAGCCACAACCCGTTCTCCATGCCGCAGGGCGGTCTGGAGGCCCTCAATACGCGCGATCCGCTCACCATTAAGGCCTTCCAGTACGATATCGTCTGCAACGGTTACGAACTTTCATCGGGCGCGATCCGTAACCACCAACCTGAGATCATGTACCGCGCATTCGAGATTGCGGGCTATGAGCGGTCTGAAGTGGACACGCGTTTCCGCGCGCTCATCAACGCGCTGAAGTACGGAGCGCCGCCGCACGGCGGCATCGCCCCCGGCATCGACCGCATTGTAATGCTGCTGGCGGATGAGCCGAACATCCGCGAAGTCATCATGTTCCCGATGAACCAGAACGCGGAGGATCTGATGATGAACGCGCCCAACACGGTGCGGCCGGAACAGCTGCGGGACCTGCACATCCGCATCGCGGAGCCACCGAAAAAATAATCAGCGCGCGGGGCGCGGGCAGCAGCCCGGTGCGCAGGGCGCCATGCCTTCCGCCATTGCTGCCCGGACCAGCCGCGTCAGGCCGGTGACAAACTTCGGGTGGACGCCGACCGTCCCCGCGCGTACCAGTTCGATTCCCCGCTCCTGCGCGAGCGCGGCAGCTTCGAAATCGAGATCGTAAATGACTTCCATGTGGTCGGAGAGAAAACCGATGGGCGCGACTACCAGCCGCTTCGCGGCAGACGCGCGGATGTAATCCCCGATATCGGGTTCCAGCCACGGCTGCGTGGGGGGGCCGCTGCGGCTCTGCCAGGCGAACTCCGGTTCGCCGCGCCCCAGCGCCGCGTTGACACGGCGGGCGGCTTCGCGCAACTGCCGTTCGTAGGGGCTCGACTGCGCCATCGAAACGGGAATGCTGTGCGCGGTGTAAACTACCTCGGCTGCAGGCAGGCGTTCCAGAGCGTCCCGCACACGATCGGCCATGGCTTCAACGAAATCCGAATCGCTCCAGAACGGCGGCAGTTTGTCGATCGGCGGCGCGGCCTCCACCGAGGCGCGGGCTGCCTCAATATCCTCGCGATACTGCCGGCAACCGGAATAAGAGCCGAAGGCCGAAGTGGCCACCGCGAGCACATGCCGCACGCCGTCTTCCTTCATGCGCCGGACTGTGTCGCCCAACATGGGATGCCAGTTGCGGTTGCCCCAGTAGACCGGCAGACCCACGCCGGCATTTTCCAGGGCGGCGATCAACTCGCGGCATTGATCGTTGATCGGGCTGCGACCGCCGAAATGGAAATAATGCTCCGCTACAGCCAGCATTCGCTCGCGCGGGACATTCCTGCCGCGCAGGACATTTTCGAGGAAAGGAATGACGTCCTCATTCTTCTCGGGGCCCCCGAAGGAGACGAGCAAAAGCGCGTCGTAGTTCATGCGCGCTCCACCAGAGCGATCGGACGGATGGGCGAGGCTGTGCCGCCGCGAATCTTCAGAGGCATGGCAACAAACAGAAATTCCCGCGCGCCGGAAGCGGTGAGTCCTTCGAGGTTCAGGCACTCGATGATGTAGATGCCGTTTTCCACCAGCAGATGGACATGGACCGGCATGGGCGGGTTGGGCACGAATTCGAAAGAAGCCGTTTCAGAGCCCGTGGCGAAAATCCTGCGGGCACTGAGCCAGCGGGCAGCTTCCAGCGCGGGGCCCGGACTGTGTACCTGAGAAATGAACTTCGCCGGATTGTCCCAGTAGCGCGACCACCCGGTTCGCAGCAGCACGACATCGCCGGGGTTGATGGCGAGGCCTGCCGCTGCCTTGTCGAGGTGTTCCGGGGTGATTTCGAAATCCACCGGCAGCACGTCCAGCCCTTCGCACCGGGCGATGTCCAGCAGGATGCCGCGGCGGAAGATCGGCTCAATGGTATCGACCGAGAACCGCTCCAGGCCGCCTGCATACGACTGCAGGCCTTCCGGACTTTCGCCGCCGTGCAGCTTCCCGTTGGACGAAAAGTGGCAGAGCGCGTCGATATGCGTTCCGACATGAGTGCTGAGCGCGATGGCTTCGGCGGCCGAACTGGAGCCGCCCGGATTCACCTGCTCGCCGTGCTTTTTGCTCAGACTGTAGAGATAAGGGGCGTGCAGAGGGTAGTGCGGCATACCCGTGAAATAGGGCTGTGCCAGATCGATGGCGCGGCAATTGGCGATGGAGGAGAGAAGGTCAGCGAGAACGGGCAACTCTTCAGTTTACTGGCCGTCCGTATCAGTCCGGTGGTTCGTGAGAGCGCGGCGCGTTTTGTCGCGGGCCCTGTTCAGGTCCTCATTCAACTCGCGGCTGGCTTTATGGGCGTCAATGGCGACGGCGTGCAGCGCTTCTTTGGATTCGATCTTCAGTTTCTCCGCGGCGTGGCGCGCTTCTTCTTTGACGCGATCGGCCTGAGCCCGCGCGTGCTCGTCATCCGACGGCGAACAGGCACTCAAGGCGATCGCGACAAGAAGCAAGGCCGGAAGTCTCATCGCAGTGTACGATGCACCTCCAGGGCCAAAGTGGGTTGTTTATAAAGCCGCGATTACGGCCTTCGTGAATTCCTCGGTACCGGCAACGCCGCCCACATCGCGCGTCAGATGCGAACCCTCACGATACACCACTTCAATGGCCTTCTGCAGGCGTACCGCGGCATCGCGCTCACCGATGTGGGCCAGCATCAGGCGGGCGGACTGCATCAGCGCCGTGGGGTTTGCATAGCCTTTGCCGGCAATATCGGGCGCGGACCCGTGCACCGCTTCGAAGACGGCGCAGTTATCGCCCAGATTGGCTCCCGGCACAATCCCCAGACCGCCTACAAGACCGGCGGTGAGATCGGAGATGATGTCGCCATAGAGGTTCGGCAGTACAAGGACGTCAAAAGTTTCCGGCCGCATGACCAGTTGCATGCAGGCGTTATCCACGATCACTTCGGCGTATTCGATCTGCGGATATCCCGCGGCCACTTCGCGGCAACACCGCAAAAAGAGGCCGTCGGTGAGCTTCATGATATTGGCCTTGTGGATGGCGGAAATTTTGGTTCGGCCTTCACGCATGGCATATTCGAAGGCAGCTTTGGCGATATTCATGGAGGCCGTGCGGGTGATGACCTTCAGGCTTTCCATCACGCCGGCAGCGACCTCATGCTCGATTCCCGCATAGAGATCTTCGGTGTTTTCGCGAAAGATCACAAGATCGATGGGGAGATCCGAAAACCTGGTTTTCAGGCCGGGGAGCATGCGTACGGGCCGGAAATTCACAAAAAGGTTCAGCCGTTTCCGCAGCGCGACGTTCACGCTCGCATGCCCGCTGGCGATGGGTGTTCCGACGGGTCCTTTCAGGCCGACATGCGTTTTGGCAAGAGACTCGAAAACCGCTTCCGGCAGGTACTGGCCGGTGGCTTTTTCAGCCCCGATACCCGCCTCCACTCTTTCCCATTCGACCGAAACGCCGGCCGCCTCCACCACGCGAGCGGTCGCGTCGGCGACCTCAGGACCGATTCCATCGCCCGGAATCAAAGTAATTTTATGCGCCACGTAATGTAGTATACGAACCAGGTATTCACAGCTTACGAATCAGGCGGTTCTTATCTGTCCTTCCGACTGCGCACCGGCAAAGGCAAGCTCAAGATCGAACACAGTATCCTCGAAAATCTGCGGCCGGTGCTGGACCGTCTGGTGCTGCGCGAAGACATCCGGTCGATTATTCCAGGCGTGATCCGGCCTGTGCGGGATGCCAGAGGGCCGGTGAAAATCCGCATCACCGTGCCGACACAGAACGGCTGGAAAGCGATTGCGCTGGCGAATGGAGCCCGTCAGGAATTGTTCATCAGCACGGAAATGAGCGAGGAGCAACTGGCGTTGGCGTTGAAGGAAGCGATTGAAAACTGATCCGGTCAGGCAACGCCCGCATCACGGGATTATCTGTTAAAAAAGGCAAACCCGGAGGCATGTTTTACGAACATGCCTCCGGGTTAGCCCCACTGTATTTATACTGCGTTAGAAATTCAGCTTCAAGCCAAACTGAATTTGCCGCGGGTTCGAATTTCCACTGGTCTGTGTGATCTGTCCCGCAGTGCCGATGCGTCCGGCAGAACTAAAGAGGAAGCTGCCAGGTAAGGCAAAATTCTCATGGTTCAATACGTTAAAGAATTCCGCCCGGAACTGCAGCTTGAACTGCTCGGTGATCCTGGTGTCTTTCAGCAGAGAAACATCCATGTTGAAGTAACCGGGGCCACGCAGTGAATTTCTGCCGGTATTGCCGAGGGTCCCTATATCCTGCAGAGTGTAGCAATTTGGATTGAACCATTGGTTCACGGTCTTGGCACCCGCATAAGGATCGCAGCCGTAAACGTAGTTCGGACGCGAATAATTAACGATTGGCCCCAACCCGGCGCGATCATAACCGGTATATACGTTGAACGGAAGGCCGCTATAGGCGCTCACAATGCCGCTGATCTGCCAGCCTTCCACCAGGCGGTTGCCGTGGAACGGTAATGACGCCACAGTGTTCGCCCTCAAAACGTGGGGGGTGTCATAGCTGCAAGGGCCGCGATCAACGGACTGGTTATACGGGTTCTCCAAACCGGCGGGAGTGGAGGTGATTCCATTGAAACTCCCCACGGCGAAGGCGCCGTTGTCAATGCACTTGGACCAAGTATAAGCCAACTGAGCCTCTACATTGTGACTGAACCTGCGGTTCACAATAGTCTGCAATGAATGGTACCTCGACGAACTGATGGGTTCGGGAGTTGAAAAAGTACCCAAAGCGGGGTTTCGGCGAGCGTTTTGCACGCCAGCTGCATTGGTGAAGTGATAGACCCCATTGGAATCGATCGTCGGAACCGGCGAGTTTTGCTCCACACCGGTCATCAGGTGAACGCCGTGTGAACCCACATAACCGACTGTCAACACTGTGCCCGCAGCGATTTCGCGCTGAATATTCAGGTTGTATTGAATCATGTACGGGGTGGTCTTAATGTTCGGATCCCAGCCAACGAGCGCCGCGGGAGGAATATTAATAGTCGAAGTCGGGGCATTCGGGTAAGTGGCACCAAGAGCACCGGGTTGCGTCGATTGCGCCCAAGGTGTGGCCCCGGCGAATCCGGTCTGATAGGACAGCACGTTAATCGGATCGTGGAACAGCCCAAAGCCAGCTCGAATCGAGGTCTTGTGATTGGAAAAGGGATCGTAGGCGATTCCGACGCGCGGATCGAAGTTTTTCCAGGATGGATTGTGCAGGAAAACGTTCGTTAGGTGAGTATATCCCGTGCTATGGGCGAAGTCTGTAATCGCGTACAGCCGGTTCAGGCGCTCGGTTGGATTGCTCACGAATTCCCACCGGACACCGGCGTTAACTGTGAGTTTCGGTGTGACCTTCCAATCATCCTGAAGATAGGGCGCGATCTGCGTCTGGCGATAATCCCGGTAGGCGGAATTGCCCGCTGTAGGAACGACTGCCTGGACGCTCTGTACGGTACCCGCAAGGAAATTGGCCAAGCTGGTAAAGCTCCAGACTGCGTCACTTAAGAGTGGGTCAAAGGTATTGTTTTGCACTCTGGCTACGGAGAGCCCAAATCTGATGCTGTTGGCGCCCTTGTTCCAAAGTACGTCGTCCCCCAAGGTGTATCGATTCGCCGATAAATTAAAACGACCAGTGGCATAAGCTGCCCCAACCGGAGTGATACCACTCCCCATGTTGACTAAACCGTCCGGCAATGACGCCGCTGTGCCATAAAACTGGAGCGGAGTGGTGCCATTGGAGGCGACGGCGGCATTCGGCTCATCCGAATTCTTCGTGGGACGAGAGAAGCTGAACCGCGCAAGATTGATGACATTAGGAGTTAAGATATGCCGCTCCTCGATCGTCGAATACTGGGAGTGCGATTGGTCGTGTCCGGGCCAATAGGGCAGCGGCCCTCCCCCGGTTCCCGCGCCCGCGCCAGCAAACGGCTCGATTTCGGCTGCCTTATCGGAGAAATATCGCACAAACATCGAATCCTTCTCGGAGAACGTGTAGTCAAAGCGGGCCAACACGTAATCCTCGTGGATCGTCCGGTTACCGTATGTGGCCGCTGTTCCCGTGAGGCCGTTGGCGCTTATGGTACCCGGATCCGGTTTCGGATAAAGGGCCAGGGTGTTGGCGATCGCCGCACGGGTCGCCGGATCAGTGGCCGTGATGGTACACGCGGAGGGACAATTGGGGACGATGGCAGTCTTGTTCTCCTCCAACAGTTCCCGGACTCCTTCATAATCCACGAAGAAAAACGCTTTGTTTTTCTTCACCGGGCCGCCGACACTGCCTCCGAATTGATTCCGACGGAAGGGCGCCGCAGTGCTTTTTTTGGAGAAGAAGTCACGCGCGTCAAACGCGCTGTTGCGGAGAAAATCGAAGGCCGAGCCGTGGAAGGCGTTCGTGCCCGACTTGCTGACTGCGTTGATCACGGCGCCGTTGCCGCCGAACTGCGCCCCGTAGGAGTTAGTCAAGGTCTGGAATTCACCGATGGCCTCGATACCCAGCGACGAGCCGCTGATGGAGCCGATGCCGGTATTCCAGAAGTTCTGCAGGCTTTCATCGTCAAGCAGGATGGCCTGGCCTTCAGGCCTTCCACCTGCAACCGAGTACTGGGCCGCGCGGCCCTGCATGGCGTTGCTGGGCGATGCTACTGTGGAAACGCCCGGCGACAAAAGGATCAGTTGCTCAAAGTTCCGCCCGTTCAGAGGCAGCTCGCGGATCTGCTGCTCGGAGGTGAAGGTGCCGATAGCGGCGTTGCTGGTTTCCACCTGCGAAACCTGCCCCTCTACTGTTACGGTCTGCGACTCCTGTCCGACACCGAGCGAAAAATCGACTACGCTTTCCGCGCCGACTGTGAGCGTGATCCCTTTTCGGACCACCGTCGAGAAACCGGCCTTCGAGGTCTGTACCTGATATTCGCCAACGCCCAGCTCAGGCGCCGTGTAGCGGCCTTGTCCATCTGATGTAACCGTCTGCGAAATCCCGGTCTGCACATTCTTCACTACAACGGAGGCTGCCGGAATGGCCGCACCCGATGCGTCTGTGACCGTACCTATAATGGTTGCGGTGGCGCGCTGGCCCCATAGTTGAGTGACGGGCGCTGCAAACGTTCCGAGCAGCAGCAGCGCCCAAAACACAATCTTCAATTTTGAATTTACTTTCATAAGCCCCCTAGAGCTAGTAACATTACCGACTTATGGCAGTATAGTATGGAAAACAGCCTGACCCTGCAAATTATTCAACAAACATTTCGCAAAGGCAGTTCGCCAGGGTCTGTCGATTCACACGGGGCCTGAAATGAGCCTCTATATGTGATAACCTCATCGTGTTATCATCTCTATCGTTCTTAGAAGGTTTCCCGAATCCTCCGGGGCTATGGGTGTACCTTAATTCAGGATCGATTCCCAAGGCCGTAATTTGAAGCTCACCCCATCTGCCGCACCGCTGGCGCCCGAGCCAGCCCCACCTTCAAGACCGTCAACAGTCAACGCGCAAAGCAGCGGGAAGGCCAAGGCGATGGCCGTGGTGCGCGTGGCGTCGGGCAATTTCCTCGAGATGTACGACTTCATGGTTTTCGGCTATTACGCAGCCGGAATTGGACGAGCCTTCTTCCCTCTCCAAAGCGAATACGCTTCCCTGATGCTCTCGTTCATGACCTTTGGGACTGGCTATCTGATGCGCCCCCTGGGATCGATCGTCCTCGGAGCTTACATTGATACTCAGGGACGGCGAAAGGGGCTCCTTCTCACGTTCGGAATGATGGCGTTCGGAACTTTGGCCATCGCGTGCACCCCCGGTTATGCCGCCATCGGCATGTTGGCGCCCATCCTTGTTGTAGCGGCGCGCCTGGTGCAAGGGTTGTCGGCAGGCGTCGAAGTAGGGGGCGCGAGCGTATACCTGGCGGAGATTGCAACGCCCGGACGACGCGGCTTCTATACGGCGTGGCAATCGGGAAGCCAGCAGGTGGCTGTCATGTTCGCCGCTATCATCGGATTGATTCTGTCAAAAACGCTGCGGCCGGAGGACATGGCTGGCTGGGGATGGCGCGTGCCCCTTCTGCTGGGGTCGCTGATGATTCCGTTTGTCGTAATTGTGCGGCGCTCTTTGCAGGAAACCGACGAGTTTCTGGCCCGCAAACACCACCCGAAGATTCGCGAGATTATAAGCACCGTCACCACCAATTGGCGTTTGGTGCTTCTCGGGATGATGCTCTCGACGATGACCACTGTGACGTTCTATGTCATCACAGCCTATATGCCGACTTATGCCAGCGCGGTGCTGCACCTATCCACCTCCACAAGCATGTGGGTGACATTGATCGTGGGATTTTCGAACTTTATCCTGGTCCCCGCGGGTGGCGCAGCGTCAGACAAGTTTGGACGACGGCGCATGCTGACGATATTTTCGACCCTCGCTTTGGTGTCGGCCTATCCGGTGCTGTTCTGGCTGACCATGGCGCCTTCGTTCGGAAGGCTGGTCATTGTGGCGCTGTGGTTCTCCCTGATTTTCGGTGGCTACAACGGTTCGATGGTCGCATTGTTAACGGAAATTATGCCGGCCAAGATCAGAGCCTCGGGCTTTTCATTGGCATTCAGTCTGGCGACAGGGATATTCGGCGGCTTCACGCCAGCGATATCGACTTACCTGATTCAACTGACGGGAAATCGCGCGATGCCCGGATTGTGGGTCTCGTTCGCGGCGCTGCTCGGGTTGACGGCGACGCTACTGCTGTCGACCGCCGATCAGATGTCGGCGGAGTCGGCGTTTGGAACGCCAAACGGCAATCCTGCGAAGAGCAATGGCTAAAGTGCCAATCCGTAAAATCTGATGCGTTCCAGGCTGCAAATCGTCGTCGCGCTCATGGCAGTATTCCTGCTCGTGCGGCCTTTCGACTGTTTGGCCAGCCCACAATCCGACCAGAAGGCGCAGGATTGCTGCCACAAGGGCGACTGCAAGCCGTCAAACCCGGACGACTGCTGTAAAGCCACAGTACAGGACGGAGGGCACCTTTTGCTCTCCAAAGCACCTGAGTATGCCTCACCCGTTCTCCACGCCGTAATAGCAGAGTTGCCGAGTTCGCCATCGGGACGGTTGCCGATGGCTACGCTTTTCATCGAACTCCATGCGCTGCCTGGATCACCTCCGAACTCTCGCCTCAACCTCCCGCTTCTGATTTAGCAGCCTGCCACGCAGCCGCGTCTATTGTGGCGCGTCCCGTTATAACCATCACTCAGTTTGATACGCCGAATCGCGTTTTGCGCGGGATCTCGTTGGTTCGCTGACCCCGACGAGGCGCGTGGCAATGGGAAGACATGGGAGTTTTTATGGTTTATACGAAAGCTGTATTATCGGCGCTGTTCATTGCGGCGTGGGCGGGCGAGTGTGCATTCGCGCAGAATTATTCCCCGATTGCGTGGCAAACGGCTGCGCAATACCGGCAGGTCCTCAAGAGAGCGATCGAGGGAACGTTGCTGTTTGACAATGACGGAGTCGAGTTCCGGGCGCCAAAGTTTTCGCAGCGCTGGCTCTACGGTGAGATCAAAACGTTCGATCTCACCGGGGCGCGGGAACTCGTCATTACCGACTACGAGAACCGCCACTGGCACGAACCGGGGGAGCGGAGCTTCCGGTTCACGCTGAGCCCGCCGATGCCACCCGGCATTGCCGCCGAATTCACTGCGCGCGTCGGGATGCCTGTCAGAAACGGCGATCCATTTCCCGGTGATAAAAACACAGGCGCTGCCACTATCGCAGAACTTCCGGCGCATCGCCGCGGACGGTTCGGAGGCAGCAACGGAACACTGCGGTTGCGCGAGGACGGCATCGACTACGTTGCCGCCGGCGGGCGCGATGGTCGAAGCTGGCGGTGGGCTGACATCCAGACGCTCGCGAATCCTCATCCCTGGGAGTTTCGGGTGATGGGTTACCGCGAGATTGTCGAGTTCGATCTGAAGCGGCCGCTTTCGCGTGAGATGTTCGACCGGCTGTGGAGTCGTCTCTACGCGCAGGATTTGAACGTGGCGCCGCCTGAGGGGCGTCAGCACGAAGGTCACAACCAATGACTCGCGCCCGGGGCTTCGTTCTCCTAGTGCTGGCGGCCACGGCTGCACTTGAGACCGTGGGCGCGGCATCTCTCTCGGAGTTGCTGGCTGAAGCGGCTCACAACAATCCCGAAATCGCGGCGTCCATGCGGGCCTGGCGGGCAGCGGCGCAGGTTCCGCCGCAGGTTTCCACGCTGCCCGATCCGCAAGTCACCGTGCAGCATGTCGCGGTGGGCAGCCCGCGACCGTTCGCCGGATACAGCAACAGCGATTTTGCGTACATCGGCTTCGGAATCTCCCAGGACATTCCCTATCCCGGCAAATTGAGTCTGAGAGCGGAGGCCGCTCAACGTGATTCCGAAG
>JALYHT010000047.1 GCA_030776225.1 Acidobacteriota bacterium
CATAAGCGGCGGCGCGTTTATATCTGTGTAGGCCCCACGCTCATGCAGCGAAAAACCCCGTTCATCATTCCAGCGGTCGTTCTGCTCTTATCCTCCGGCGCTTACGCGCGAAAGAAGGCTGTCGGCGCGACCCCGCAGCCCCAGCTTACGGGTGAGCGGAAGGTCCTCCATGCGCTGAATCGCCTCACCTTCGCCCCGCGGCCGGGGGACGTGGACGCAGTCTCCGCCATGGGTCTCGACCGGTGGATCGAGCTGCAGCTGCATCCGCTCACGATCCCCGAAAATCCGGTGCTTGAAGCCAAACTTGCGGCGCTCGATACTCTGCGGATGGATACCGCCGAACTCGTACGTCACTACCCGACGCCCCGGATGGTTAAGGCGATGGTGGATGGCAAACAGCCGTTTCCCACGGATCCCGAGACGCGCTACATGGTTCGGAAGCTTGCCGCCCGCGTGGAGCGTAAAGAAGCCGCGGATAAATCCGGCAAGCCCGACACTTCGGATCTCAACGCGCAGGGCGTTGGCCCATGGCAGCTCGATGATCGCCAGAAACAAATACTGGAAAGCGGGAAGCCTGCTGAACAGGCAGCGCTCCTCGAATCGATGCCCCGCGATGAGCAGTACGATTTGCTCGATTCCCTGCGCAACGGCCCGCGCCAAAAGCTGTACGCCCTCGCTTCACCCGACCTGCGGCGAAAAATTCAGATCTTCAACGGCCCGATCCAGGTGGTGAATCAGGATCTGACCGAAGGCAAGCTGATGCGCGCGGTTTACAGCGACCGGCAACTCGAAGCGGTTCTCACCGATTTCTGGTACAACCACTTCAACGTATTTCTCGACAAGGGCGCCGACCGCTACATGGTAACGGCCTATGAGCGCGATGTGATCCGGCCGCACGTGCTGGGCAAATTCGAAGACTTATTGCTTGCTACGGCTGAAAGCCCCGCGATGCTGTTTTATCTGGACAACTGGCAATCGGTGGGTCCTGACACCCGGCCGAATATGAAGCCGGGGGCGCGGCGTAAGCAGGGTCTCAACGAGAATTACGGGCGCGAGTTGATGGAACTGCACACCCTTGGCGTGGATGGAGGCTATACCCAGCAGGATGTGACTGAAGTCGCGCGTTGCTTCACCGGCTGGACGATTCGCGAACCGCAGAAAGGCGGCGCATTCGAATACAACGATAAGCAGCACGACAAAGGCGAGAAGCACGTTCTGGGCTTCACGATTCCCGCCGGCGGCGGCATAGGCGATGGTTTGAAGGTGATCGACATCCTTGCGCATTCCTCCGCCACCGCGCGCTTTATTTCGAAAAGTCTGGCCGTGCGGTTCGTTTCCGATACTCCCTCCGAGGCCCTGGTGAACTGGATGGCTAAACGGTTTATGGATACCGGCGGCGATCTGCGGGAAGTGATGCGCGCCATGATCTATTCGCCTGAATTCTGGAACCCGGCTAATTTCCGCTCGAAGGTGAAATCGCCGCTCGAGATGGTGGCCAGCGCGGTTCGCGCGGTGAATGGAGATGTGGACTTTGCCAGCGGCCTGGCGGGCCTGATGAACCAGCTCGGGGAACCCCTGTACAGAAAACTCGAACCGACCGGTTACTCGAACCGCAGTATGGACTGGCTGAATTCGGCATCGCTGCTGGCGCGGATGAACTTCGCAATGTCGCTGGCGCAGGGAAAGATTCAGGGCGTCAAAGTGGATGCGGCGCAGTTCGCCGGTGAGCCCGCCGAGATCGAACACAACCTCCTGATGACCGATGCGTCGCCCGATGCGCTGGCGGCGATCGGGGCGAATCAAGGGCCCATGGCGGCAGGGCTCACTCTGGCATCGCCCGATTTTCAAAGACGATAAACACGAGTAACTCTATGGGCATTTCACGCAGGATTTTTCTTCGCAATTCCGCAATCGCGATGGCAGGCGTGGGTGCGGCCCCATTGTGGCTGGAGCGCGCGGCTTTCGCCGGCGAGCCGCAGGGAGCCCGAAAAAAAGTGCTGGTGGCAATCTTCCAGCGCGGCGCCGCCGATGGGTTGAATATCGTGGTTCCGCATGGCGAGCGGCATTATTACGAGCTGCGGCCCGGCATCGCGGTGCCCCGTCCGACGGCCGGGCTTGCACAGCAGGATGCCGTCATCGATCTGGACGGCTTCTTTGGTCTGCATCCCTCGCTGGCCGCCCTGCAGCCTCTGTGGCAGCAGCAGAAACTGGCGATTGTACATGCGGCGGGTTCGCCCGACCCTACCCGTTCGCACTTCGACGCGCAGGATTACATGGAGTCCGGCACGCCGGGCTTCAAGGGCACGGCCGACGGATGGCTGAATCGCGCGCTGCCTTTGGCGGGCGGAAAGGTTTCTCCAGTGCGCGCGGTGAGTCTTGGGCCTGCCCTGCCACGCACTCTGCGGGGTGGACAGAACGCGATTGCAGTGGAAAATCTCAACAATTTCAACGTGAAAGATGCGGCTGCCGCGGGGGTATTGCAGTCCCTGTATGCGGGTACAGGCGATCGGGTTCTGAACGGCACGGGGCGCGAAACTTTCGAGGCGGTGTCGCTGCTGCAATCGATCCGGAAGACGCCCTACCAGCCCGGCGCCGGAGCGGATTATCCGCGCGGCCGCTTCGGCGACAGCATGAAGCAGATCGCGCAATTGATCAAGGCGGACGTAGGAGTGGAAGTGGCGTTCGCCGATATTGGCGGCTGGGATCACCACGTGAACGAAGTGGGCGCGAAGGCGTCTGTGGGCCAGCTGGCGAATGTGCTGAGCGAGTTTGGCAATTCTTTGGCGGCTTTTTATCAGGACCTGGGCGATCGCATGGAAGACGTGGTGGTCGTGACTATGTCGGAGTTCGGGCGCACCGCGAAAGAGAATGGCAATCGCGGAACGGACCATGGCCACGCGAACGCGATGTTCGTAATGGGGGGCCCGGTGCAGGGCGGCAAGGTTTATGGCAAGTGGCCGGGTCTCGCTCCGGAGCAGCTCAATGAAGAACGCGACCTCGCGCTTACGACGGACTTCCGCGATGTGCTGAGCGAGGCCGTGTATTCGCATCTGGGGAACCGCTCGATTCGGTCAGTGTTTCCCAATTACGACGCAAACCCGGACAGGTTCCGGGGATTTCTGCGGGCTTCGAACGGCTGCTAGACTGAACCTATCCGGACCCCTCGATTCGTCTCCCCGCGTTGCTGAGCCGACAATCGCTGAGCCGAAAGTCCGACTCGACACAATATGGCGATTCACGTTGCGCTGAATCACAAAACACAATATCGATACGATCGCAGCATCCATCTCGGCCCCCAGGTGGTTCGGCTTCGTCCGGCGCCCCACTGCCGCACGCCCATCCTCGCGTATTCGTTGAAAATCGAGCCGGCAAACCATTTCATCAACTGGCAGCAGGACCCGCAGGGCAACTATCTCGCCCGTCTCGTCTTCCCGGAAACCACGGAAAGGTTTTCCGTTGAAGTGGATCTGGTCGCCGAGATGTCGGTGTTTAATCCATTCGACTTCTTTGTGGAGCCCGCGGCTGAGAATTTTCCTTTCACGTACGACGTCGCGCTCACCCGTGAACTGCGTCCTTTTCTTGAGACCGAACCGGCAGACCTCCGCCTGGCAAGCTGGCTGAGCAAGGTTTCCCGCACGCCTCTTCGCACCATCGATTTTTTGATCGGGATCAACCAAAGGGTCCAGAGCGAAATCGGCTATGTGATCCGCATGGAACCCGGCGTCCAGAGTTGCGAACAAACCCTCACGCTCGGCACGGGATCCTGCCGCGACTCGGCCTGGCTGCTCGTGCAGATTATGCGGCATCTCGGTCTGGCCGCGCGTTTCGTTTCCGGTTATCTGATACAGCTCACGCCCGATGTGAAGCCGCTCGAAGGCCCCGCCGGCCCGACCTCCGACTTCACCGATCTCCATGCGTGGACGGAAGTCTATCTGCCCGGCGCGGGGTGGGTCGGGCTCGATCCCACCTCCGGACTGCTGGCCGGCGAGGGGCACATTCCGCTGGCCTGCACGCCGGACGCAGGCAGCGCCGCTCCCGTATCCGGGCTCCTCGACCCGTGCAATACGCAATTCAGCCATGAGATGGCGGTCACCAGGATCTTTGAATCGCCGCGCGTTACCAGGCCGTATTCGGAAGCGCAATGGCAGCAGATCTCAGCGCTCGGCCAGGCGGTGGATTCCGACCTCAAAGCGGGGGATGTGCGGCTCACGATGGGCGGCGAGCCGACGTTCGTTTCGATCGACGATGCGGACGGGGCCGAGTGGACTACGCGCGCTTTCGGCCCGGACAAGCGCAGACTCTCTTTCGATCTTTTTCTGAAGCTGCGCGACCGCTTCAGCTCCGGCGCGTTGCTCCATTTCGGACAGGGCAAGTGGTATCCGGGCGAGCCTCTGCCCCGCTGGTCGCTGGCTTGCTACTGGCGCAGGGACGGCGTAGCGATATGGGAAGACCCCGCGCTGATTATCGACGACAACAGAGAATACCGGTATAACGCTTCCGACGCCAGGCGCTTTCTGGAAGCGCTGACGAAACGGCTCGAAATCGACAACTCGTTCATCATGACGGCGCTCGAAGACGTTTTCTACTACATGTGGAAGGAGCGCAGGCTGCCCGCCAACGTGGACCCGCTGGATTCGAAGCTGGCCGATCCGCTGGAACGCGCGCAGATGGCGCGAGTGTTCGAAGAAGGCCTGGGACGGACGGTGGGTTATGTGCTGCCGCTGCGCAAAGTGCCCGTCCCATCGGGCTCGTTCCGCTGGACCAGCCAGCCCTGGTTCCTGGCTACACAGCGTTTATTTCTGGCGCCAGGCGATTCGGCCATGGGATACCGGTTGCCACTCGAATCGCTTCCCTGGACCAAAGCGGAAGATGTGGAGTGGAGCTTCGAAACGGATCCGTTTCAGGAGCGCGACAAGCTGCCGGAAAGACCCCGCAGCAAGAAACATCTGTTCGCGGAAAAGAAGTTTGCCAATCCGGCCCAGCGGCCGCACGGGAAGCCAGCCGGAAAAGCGGCGGAGAAGGCATCTGCCAAGGCCGCGGAGAAAGGCGAGTCGTCGCCCTGGATCTCGCGCCCGGCTCTTTGCGTTCAGGTGCGGGAAGGCAAGCTGTTTATCTTCATGCCCCCGGTTGAATATCTTGCCGATTACCTCGACTTGATATTCGCAATCGAAGATGCCGCCGCGCACACGGGAATTCCGGTCGCGATCGAAGGCTATGCGCCGCCTTATGATCCACGCATAGCAGTTCTCAAAGTCACGCCGGACCCTGGCGTCATCGAGGTGAACATACAGCCAGCCTCATCGTGGGACGAACTGGTCGGGAACACGACCACGCTCTACGATCTGGCGAGGCAAGCCCGGCTCGGCGCCGAAAAGTTCATGCTCGACGGCAGGCATTCGGGCACAGGGGGCGGCAATCACGTCGTGATCGGCGGGGCGACTCCCGCGGACAGCGCTTTTCTCCGGCGCCCCGACCTGCTGCGCAGCATGGTGGGTTTCTGGCAGAATCACCCCTCGCTGTCTTACCTGTTCTCCGGGCTTTTCATCGGACCTACCAGCCAGCACCCGCGCGTCGACGAGGCGCGCATGGACAACCTTTATGAACTGGAGATTGCGTTCAGCCAGGTGCCGGATAAAGACGAGGGCCGGATCACTCCCTGGCTGGTGGATCGCATCTTCCGCAATCTGCTGATCGATCTCACAGGCAATACGCACCGCACGGAGATCTGCATCGACAAGCTGTATCCGCCGGATTCGGCATCGTCGCGGCTGGGGCTGGTCGAGCTGCGTTCCTTCGAAATGCCGCCGCATGCCCGCATGAGCCTGGCGCAGCAGTTGCTCGTCCGCGCGCTGATCGCTCATTTCTGGAAGACTCCGCTCTTCAACAACTCGCCGCGCAAGGGAGCCGGCAGGCGAAAACTTGTGCCGTGGGGCACCGCGCTGCATGACAGGTTCATGCTGCCCTATTTCGTCGAGCGCGATTTTGAAGACGTTCTCGAAGAGTTGAACAATGCGGGGTATGCGTTCCAGAAAGACTGGTTTGCGCCGCATTTTGAATTCCGGTTTCCGGCGATCGGATCGATCACGAAGCGCGGCATTGCTCTCGAACTGCGTAATGCGCTTGAACCCTGGAACGTACTGGGGGAGGAAGCCTCCGGCGGCGGCACTGCGAGAAATGTGGATTCCTCGGTCGAGCGGCTGCAGGTCAGGGTCTCCGGTTTGATCGACCACAGGTTCGTTGTGCTTTGCAATAAACGCCGTGTGCCGCTGTATCCAACCGGCACGCCGGGCGAGTATGTCGCGGGTGTTCGTTATCGCGCCTGGCAACCGCCTGCCTGCCTGCACCCCAATATTCCGGTTCATTCTCCATTGGTGTTTGATATCCTGGACTCGTGGTCGGGACGTTCCATCGGAGGCTGCACGTATCATGTGTCCCATCCGGGAGGACGCGCCAATGAGCAGTTTCCAGTCAATGCCTATGAGGCCGAAAGCCGCCGCCTGGCTCGGTTCACGAGCAGCGGCCACACACCGGGCCTGATGGCTATGCCCAGGGACGAACGCAATCCCGACTTTCCGTTGACGCTGGATTTGCGCCGGCCGCTCGCCGATCACCGGCTATGAACATCCGGCAGCATCGCCGGAGTATCGCGCGAACAGCGTTATGAGCATTGACACCCTCGCCGCGCCTTTTGTGCAAGCCTACAATTCCCCGCCCGGGGTCTATGACGAAATGTCGAGCGCCCCTGGAGTCGTGCGCCCGCACTGGGACTCTTACATTTCCTCAATCTCCGGCCTCGGCGCAAACGAACTGGCGGGGCGCTGGGAGACCGCGCGGCAACGTATTCGCGAGAACGGCGTAACGTATAACATTTACGGAGATCCGCTCGGAATCGACCGGCCCTGGAATCTGGATGCCATCCCGCTGCTGATTTCTCCTCACGAATGGCGGGAGCTGGAAGCGGGGCTGATCCAGCGGGCGCGCCTGCTGAACTGGATCCTCACCGATTTATACGGGCCGCAAAGGTTACTGCGCGGCGGTTACCTGCCGCCCGCAACCGTCTTCGCCAATCCCGGGTTCTGGCGGCCTTGTCATGACCTCCCGACGCCAGACAACACGCATCTGCATCTGCTCGCGGTGGATCTCGCCCGTTCCGCCAGTGGACAGTGGTGGGTTCTGTCCGATCGCACGCAGGCGCCCTCGGGGGCCGGTTATGCGCTCGAAAACAGAATCGTTCTGCGTGAGACATTTCCGGATTTGTTCCGCGAATTCGAGATCCAGCGGATGGCCTCGTTCTTTCGCGCGTTCCGCGATAACCTGCTGCGGCTGTCCACGTCCATGCGGCCCAATCCGCGCGTGGTGCTGCTGACTCCCGGGCCCCTGAACGAGACCTACTTCGAGCATTCCTATCTTGCCCGATATCTGGGCTTCACGCTGGCGCAGGGCGGCGATCTGACGGTGCGCGACAGCCGCGTGTTTCTCAAGACGCTCGAAGGTCTCAAGCAGGTGGATGTCATCCTGCGGCGCGTGGATGGCGGCTTTTGCGATCCGATCGAAATGCGCCCCGATTCGTTTCTCGGCGTGGCCGGCCTTGTGGAAGCGGTGCGCGCGGGCAACGTGGTGGTCGCGAATTCGCTGGGCAGCGGTATGATCGAGTCGCCCGCTTTTATGCCCTTTCTGCCGGGCCTGAGCGGCCGCTTCCTCGGGGAAAAGCTGCGGCTTCCTTCGGTTGCGACATGGTGGTGCGGACAGCCTGAAGCGTTTCAGTATGTGCGCGAAAATCTCGACCGTCTGATCATCAAGCCTTCCTTCCCGGCACTCGGCTGGGAGCCTGTTTTCGGCGGCCAGCTTTCCGGCGATGCGCGGAAAAAACTGCTGGACCGGATGCAGGCGCGGCCTTACGATTTCGCGGGACAGGAATTGCTGCATCTTTCCACCGCGCCGGTATGGGCGGGCAACAGGCTCACGCCGCGAAGGCT
>JALYHT010000048.1 GCA_030776225.1 Acidobacteriota bacterium
GGATCGGCTATCTGGGCGAGATCTTTACCAAGACCACGGCCCTCGCTCTTATGCTCTGGATGGTTGCGCCAACTGCCTGGGGGCTGGTGGTTCTGGCTTTATCGGTGCGTGCCGCGGCGCAATGGGCCACCGCTATTCAGGTGCTGGGCGACACTCTGGTGGCGCGCGACTGGTGGATGTTGCCGCTCGAAGATCTCGCCAGCTTTGTGACCTGGGTGCTCGGGTTCTTCGGCAAAACAATCGTCTGGCGCGGTCGCAGGCTGGTACTGGCGAAAGACGGCAGTTTTGAAAGTCCGGGGTAGTTCAGGCCCGTCAACTGCCGGCTTTTTTTCCAGCGCGTACGAGCTGATCGATGTTGACGAAGTCCGTTGGGTAATCGCCCGTGTAGCACGCGTAGCAATACTCGCCCTTCGTATCGGCCACTGACTGTCGAAGGCCTTCCATCGACAAATACGCCAGCGAATCCGCTTCAATAAATCGGCGGATCTCCTCAATCGAACTGTTAGCCGCGATCAGTTCGCTCTTGTTTGGAGTATCGACGCCGTAGAAGCAAGGTGAGATCGTCGGCGGGCAGGAAATTCGCATGTGGACTTCGCGCGCGCCGGCCTGCCGAACCATGCGCACGATCTTGCGGCTCGTGGTCCCGCGCACGATGGAATCATCGACCAGGACGACGCTCTTGCCGTCGAGCAGACTGCGCACGGCGTTTAGTTTGAGCTTCACGCCGAAATCCCGAATGGCCTGAGACGGTTCGATGAAGGTGCGTCCCACGTAGTGATTGCGGATGAGAGCCTGTCGATAAGGCAGTCCCGACTCGGCGGAATAGCCGAGCGCGGCCGCATTCCCGGAGTCGGGAACGGGCACTATGATATCCGCGGCAGCGGGAGCCTGGCGCGCCAGCAGCATTCCCAGGGACTCGCGCGACTCCTGCACCGGGCGCCCGAAGACGACCGAGTCTGGCCGCGAAAAATAGACATGCTCGAATACGCACTGCGAGATACGGCGATGCGGGGCGAAACGTTCGCGGGTGACGCCTTCCGGCCCCACGATGACCATTTCGCCCGGCTGCACGTCGCCCATGTAAACGGCGTTAATCAGATCGAACGCGCAGGTTTCGGAAGCGAAGACGTGCGCGGGTGTTCCGCCGCTGAACTCGAGTTGGCCCATGGCGAGCGGCCGGAAACCCTGCGGATCGCGCGCCACAATGATGCGGTCCTGCGCGAGGAAGACCAGGGAGAACGCGCCTTCGAGCTGCAGGAGAGCATCGCGCAGAGCGCCGGCTAACGTGCGCTCACGCGAATGGGCAACCAGATGGAGGATGACTTCAGTGTCGCTTGAGGCCTGGAAGATCGAGCCGCGGGCTTCCAGGTCGGCCCGCAGTTCCGCGGCGTTCGTGATGTTTCCGTTGTGGGCGACCGCAATCCTGCCTTTATTGCAGTGCACGGAAAAAGGCTGTGCATTGCGCTCGACCGTGTCGCCGGTGGTCGAGTAGCGGGTATGGCCGATCGCAAGCGAACCGGGAAGTTCGGCCAGAACGGGCACGGTGAAAATATCCGCCACATGGCCCATCGATTTTTTGGTGTGGATCTGCTCGCCGTCGCTGGTTGAAATGCCCGCGCTCTCCTGGCCGCGGTGCTGCAGCGCGTAGAGCGATAAATATGCCAGCTTCGACGCTTCGGGGTGCCCGTAAATAGCGGCAACGCCACACTCTTCGTGCAATTTATCGAACATTATTCACATCCAGCATTAGGCGTACTCAGCATTATGCGTACTGAAGAGCTCTGGAAGGCTGTTTTCAAAGACCTGCCTTAAATCGGTGGTGCTGATGTCGATCCACATTTCAGTCCCGCTTCCGATCTGTAACCGTTCTTTAATTGTAACGCCGATTTGCGGGCACTCCACCTTATGATGCAGCGCAATTTCACGAATACGGTTCGGGTGCGCGCTGCTCAACAGGATACGCGATGGAGCCTCCCCGAAAAGCGTAAACTCCGCACGTTCCACTCCGGAAAGCGTAATGTTTGCGCCCAGGCCGGAACTGCAGGATTCGCTGAGCGCAACGGCCAAACCTCCATCGCTCAGATCGTGGGCGGATTGCGCGAGACCAGTCTCAAGAATCTCGCGAACACAATTGTGAACACGCTTTTCGTAAGCCATATCCAATTGGGGCGGCACGCCCCAGAGTTGCTTCAGAATGACTTTCGCGTATTCACTGCTGCCGAATTGCAGCGAATGGTTCCGGCCGAATCCGCCCAGCAGAAGGATTTCCGCGCCCTCACTCTGAAAGCAGACCGGAGCGGGCGCCGCGGTCTTCATCAGCCCGATTACGCCGAGCACCGGCGTTGGATAGATGCCCTCGCCCAAAGTTTCGTTGTAGAGACTGACGTTGCCTCCGGTGATGGGCGCTTCGAAGAAGGCGCAGGCTTCGGCAATTCCTTCGATGGCTTCCACAAGCTGCGCCATAATCTCGGGGCGTTCCGGATTGCCGAAATTCAGATTGTTTGTGGCGGCAACGGGAACCGCGCCAGTGGTCGCGAGATTGCGGCAGCATTCGGCCACGGCCAGTTTCGCGCCCTCCCGCGGGTCGAGATAGCAGTAACGGCCGTTGCCGTCGAGCGACATTGCGATCGAAGTGCCTGTTTCTTTGATACGCACCACAGCGGCATCGGAGCCGGGCCCCACGACCGTATTGGTGCGGACCGTGTAATCGTACTGTTCCCAGATCCACCGCTTCGAGCACAGGTCGGGAGACGCGATGAGCCGCAGCAGATCGGCGTTCAGCTCTTTGGACTCCGGTATATACGCCGGCGGGTCAACAGGCGCTTTGCGATAAGGCTTTACGTCGTGGGGGCGGTCGTAACGCGGGGCTTCATCGGCCAGCGCGGGGTTTGGGATTTCAGCTACAAGTTCGCCATGGTGCCGGATGCGCAGATTGCCGTCTTCAGTAACGATGCCGATGGTCACGGCATCGAGGCCCCACTTGCGGAACACCTGAAAGATTTCGCTTTCGCGGCCCTTTTCCGCCACGATCAACATGCGCTCCTGCGATTCGGAAAGCAGCATCTCGTAGGCCGTCATGCCGGGTTCACGCTGAGGCACGCGGTCCAGATCGATATCGATTCCCACGCCGCCGCGGCTCCCCATCTCGCATGAGGAAGATGTGAGGCCCGCCGCGCCCATATCCTGAATCGCCACAATGGCGCCGGTCTTCATGGCTTCGATGCAGGCTTCGAGCAGGAGTTTTTCGAGGAATGGGTCGCCGACCTGTACGTTGGGACGCTTCTGTTTCGATTCCTCCGTGAATTCGGCGCTCGCCATCGATGCGCCATGGATGCCGTCGCGGCCGGTCTTCGCGCCCACATAGATCACCGGATTGCCGATCCCGGAGGCTTTCGCGTAAAAGATCTCGTCCTCTTTGCAAATGCCGAGAGCGAAGACGTTCACGAGCGGGTTGGCCGAATAGCACTCTTCGAAAACGCACTCTCCGCCGACAGTCGGCACGCCGAAGCAGTTGCCGTAATGCGCGATGCCGCTGACGACGCCGGTCAGGATACGCAGATTGCGATTGGCATGCGGGGAATCCGCCGGCGGCCCGAAGCGCAGCGAATCCATGACCGCGATGGGACGCGCGCCCATCGTGAAAATGTCCCGCAGTATGCCGCCCACCCCTGTAGCCGCGCCCTGGAACGGTTCGATGTAACTCGGGTGGTTGTGCGATTCGATCTTGAAAGCGACTACCCACCCATCGCCGATTCCGATGACGCCGGCGTTTTCACCCGGCCCCTGCACAACGTATTTGCCCTGCGTGGGCAGCTTTTTCAGGTGAATGCGGGAGCTCTTGTAAGAACAATGCTCGCTCCACATGACGCTGAAGACGCCAAGTTCCGTGTAGCTGGGCTCGCGTCCCAGCAGACTGACGATTTTCCGGTACTCCGCGGGCGTGAGCTGATGCTGTTCGATCAGCTCGGGTGTAATGGTCATTTTGTAAGAATCGGGACCGCTGACAACATGGATTCGAAGATGCCCATACCTTCTGTCGAACCCATCAAAGGGTCGCAGGCGCGTTCCGGGTGCGGCATCATGCCCATCACGTTGCGCTGTGTATTGAGAATGCCGGCAATGTCGCGCATGGAGCCGTTCGGGTTGTCGAGATACCGGAAGGCGATGCGGTCTTCGGCTTCAAGCGCATCGAGCGTTTTCTCGTCCGCGAAGTAGCGGCCTTCTCCATGCGCCACCGGCAGGCGCAGCGTCCGGGTGTTGTGAAGCTTCGATGTGAACGGAGAATCTATAGTTTCGGCGCGCAGGGTTACGCTGCGACAAACAAATTTCAGATCGCGGTTGCGCAGCAGCGCGCCCGGCAGCAGGCCGGCCTCAACCAGGATCTGAAAGCCATTGCAGATACCGAGCACCAACCCGCCCGAAGCCGCGAACTTCCCGACCGCTTTCATCACAGGCGAGAACCGCGCAATGGCCCCGCAGCGCAAATAGTCGCCGTAAGAAAATCCGCCGGGCAGAAGCACCGCGTCCACCTTGCTGAGGTCGGTGGAATCGTGCCAGATAAACTCAGCGTTGCCGCTCAGGTTCCGGTTGATCGCGTACCACGCGTCATGGTCGCAATTGCTGCCGGGGAAGACAACGACACCGATTTTCATGCGGGAAGCTTCAGTTTACCAGCGATGCGCTGGTGGTCACCTTGATGGACAGAATCTGGCGCAAACGCTGTGTTGGCAACGGCATTCTTCCCGATTGTGGCCGCGCCCGGAGTCCTTAGAGAGCATGTTATTTCTCGAGCTCCGACAGCGCGGCCAGCACTTCGCTGCTGTGCGGATTCGGGTTTACCTTTGTATAGACCTTGCGAATGACGCCCCTGGGATCGATCAGGAAAGTATTGCGCGCCGCGACGGCTCCGTTTCCTGCGAGGGAACCGTAGCTCGCGATCACGGTTTTCCCCGGGTCCGCGAGAAGCTTAAACGTCAGGTTTTCTTTTGTGCAGAACTGGACGTGGGAATCGACCTCGTCGGCGCTGACGCCGACGACAGCGGCTTTCTTCGCGGTGTATTGATCCTGATCGCGTTGAAAGTTATGGGCTTCGATGGTACAGCCCTGCGTCATGTCTTTCGGATAGAAATACAGAACGACCCATTGGCCCCGAAAATCCCTGAGGCTGACGTTCTTGCCTTCCTGGGATTTAAGAGTGAAATCCGGAGCGGCAACACCCTCTGCCGGAAGATCGGCGGGCAGGGCGGCTACGGACAAAGTCAGAGCGAGGAAGCAGGCGGGAAGCACATTTCTCATACAACTTAAAATACCCCGACGATGCCCGGCGAACCAACGCTTGAAGCGATCCGTGCGGGCCGGTTTAGGATCCAAGGGCAACTGCCGGACGGGGCGTTGGCAGCGCGCGTGCAGCATCCCGCGCGAGGTGTGCGAATGAGAACCGTAGTAGGCGTTTTTACTTCGATCCACGAGGCAGGCAGAGCTTTGGCCGATCTTGAGAGGCAGGGTGTTTCGAGCGACAACACGCATCTGATCGCCGGCAACGATAAGAGCAGACACGACGAGTATCTGAAAAAATCCAAAGAAGCTTCCACCTCCACTGCCGCGGCCGCCGCCTCAGGCGCGTCGTTCGGAGGCGGCATGGGAATCGTGGCAAGCCTGGTTGCGCTGGCCATTCCGGGCGTGGGGCCTATTATCGCGGGGGACGCTATGCTGACCGTTCTGACCGGATTCGGGATCGGAGCCGCCGCCGGAGGTCTTCTCGGAACTTTCAAGAGCCTGGGCATTTCGCATGAGGAAGCACCGCTGTACGAGGAAGCTGTGCGGCGCGGAGCCGTGCTCGCGATCGCATTTGTGGACGACGAACGCGCTTTTCAGGCAGTAGCAGCCATGGAAGCGTGTGGCGGACGCGATATTCGCAGTGAAGTGGACACGTGGGGCGAGACCGAGTGGTCGGGTCCCAAAACGAATCCTCATCCGTACAGTTCGGACGATTCGATTACCTCGCATTGATCGTTTACGTTCATTTCCATCGGGACATGTATGAAAAATTTACGCGAGTGCGTCGCTCGTTTGTTCGACTCGTACCCATCCGTCCCGGGCCGGGGGTCCAGATGGCTACAGATTGCGCTAATGCGCACCGTCAGGTCGCAAAAGGCACGCACGTCTGCGTAACAGGGTCGCTATCATTAGCTAAATGCCTCAGTTTCAAGTAACCACTCCGCAGAGGACTTATCCTGCGGTCGTGGAAAGGGGCGCCGTTGGGCGCCTTGCGGAATTTCTCCCGCCCGGGCGGGCGCGTATTTTCGTCGTCACCACGCGCGATGTCTGGAAGCTCTATGGAACCGTCGTAACCGCGGCGCTGGGTAACCGTGATTCTCACATCTTGTTCTTAGCGGGCGGGGAAGACAACAAACGGCTCGCGCCCATTGAAGCCATGGCGGAACAGATTATGGAACGCGGCGGCGATCGCTCCAGCATCGTCGTCTCGGTCGGCGGCGGCATTGTCACGGACATGGCCGGCTTTCTCGCCGCCATCTTCATGCGCGGTATTCCATTGATCCAGGTTCCCACCACGCTTCTCGCTCAGGTGGATGCGGGGGTTGGAGGCAAGACGGGCGTGAATCTTGTGGCGGGCAAAAATCTCATCGGTTGTTTCCACCAGCCTCTCGCCGTTCTCATCGACCCGAACGTGCTTGCTTCGTTGCCGGAACGGGAATACCGCGCCGGTCTATATGAAATCATCAAGTCCGGCGTCATCGTAAGCGAGCCTCTGTTTCGCATACTCGCCGAAAGACGCGCGGAAGTTCTCGCGCAGGCGCCTGAAGTTGTCGACCACATCATCGCCGAATCCGTGCGCATCAAAGCGGAGGTTGTCTCCGCCGATGAACGCGAATCGGGGCTGCGCCGCATACTCAATTTCGGCCATACGTTCGGCCATGCACTTGAAGCCGAGACGCATTACACGCGCTTTTTGCATGGGGAAGCCGTATCCTGGGGTATGCGCTGCGCGACGTATCTCGCCGAACGGCTGGAAATGATTTCGCCCAGTGAAACGGCCGCCATCACTGATGTTCTGGATAGTTACGGCCCCATTCCGAAATGCGATCACATCGGCCGCACCGAGTTGCAGATCCGTCTGCTCCGCGATAAGAAGACGGTCCAGAATCGAATCCACTTCGTATTGCCGGTGCGCATCGGAGAAGTGGTGGTTCGCTCGGATGTTTCCATCGCCGCCGTGCAGCATGCAATCGATCGCGCGTTGTCGGATTGCCGGGTCGCATGAGTTTGCCGTCCCTCGGCGCCACGCCGGAAGGCGCGCACTCGGAACAGGAAGCTTCGAGGTGGGTCCGGTCGATGTTCGGCCGCGTGGCGCATCGCTACGATCTGGCCAACCATCTCTTATCCGCGAATATCGACCGTTACTGGCGCGGCCATACGGTGGCGCGCCTGCGCGAGGACCTGCGGCGGCCCGGCGCGCGCGTGCTCGACCTGGCCTGCGGCACCGGCGACCTTCTCATCGCTCTTGAACGCGCCGCCGGACGCGGCCTGCTGGGCAGCGATTTCTGTCATCCCATGCTCACTGGGGCAAGCGCAAAGCTGGCGCACAGCCGTTTGAAATCCGTGCTCTTCGAATCGGATGCGATGGCGCTTCCGTTCGCGGACGCGAGTCTCGATCTGGTGACTATCGCATTCGGGTACCGTAATCTGACGAATTACCGGGGCGGTCTTGCCGAAATGAAGCGCGTCCTCCGGCCTCAGGGCGCGCTCGCGATTCTCGAATTTACCCAGCCACCCAACAAAACTTTCGCAGCGATCTACAACTGGTATTCGCGACACGTGCTGCCTGTGATTGGCGGCGCGATCTCCGGCGCGCCAGAGGCTTACAAATACCTGCCCGAATCCGTTCGCAAATTTCCCGACGCCCCGGAACTCGCCCGCATGATGCGCGAAGCCGGGTTTACGCGCGTTGATTGGGAATACCTGACGTTCGGTATCGCCGCTCTCCACATTGCCCGTAATTGAACGACGGTAGTTGAACGACGGCCGGGCGGGGTCAACGGCGCCCACGTAAACTAAAGGCATGCTCCTGACTATTGCCGGACGCACTTTCCGCTCGCGCCTGATGATCGGCACCGGCAAATACCGCAGCTTCCCTGAAATGGCCCGATGCCACGCCGCTTCCGGCGCTGAAGTGGTGACGGTCGCCGTCCGCCGCGTCAATATCGCGGATCGCTCCAAAGAGTCGATGCTCGATTACATTGACCGGCAGCGCATGTTCATCCTGCCCAACACCGCGGGCTGCTACACCGCTGAAGACGCTATCCGCACCGCGCGGCTGGGACGCGAGGTCGGTCTCTCGAACTGGGTCAAGCTCGAAGTAATTGGCGACGAGAAGACGCTGTTTCCAGACAACGCGGGCTTGCTCGAAGCCACGCGCGTGCTTGCGAAAGAAGGCTTCGTGGTCCTGCCCTATACGAACGACGATGTGGTCAACGCGAAGCGCCTCATCGATGCGGGCGCCGCCGCGGTCATGCCGCTCGCCGCGCCGATCGGCTCGGGCCTGGGCATTCAGAATCTGACTAATCTCCGCATAATGCGAGAGATGATTACGGATGTCCCCTTGATCGTGGACGCGGGCGTGGGTACGGCATCCGACGCTGCGCTCGCGATGGAAATGGGGGCTGACGCCATCCTGATGAACACGGCGATTGCCGCCGCGGACGATGCCGAAAAAATGGCCGGGGCGATGAAACTGGGAGTCGAAGCGGGCCGCATGGCCTTCGAGGCGGGCCGGATGGAAAAGAAGCTTTACGCCAGCGCGAGCAGCCCTCTCGCCGGCGCAATCGGGAGTCGTTGAAGAGTTTTTGGATTGGTGGCGGGAGGGAGACTCGAACTCCCGACCTACGGATTATGAGACCGTCGCTCTAGCCAGCTGAGCTACCCCGCCTGATCCAGAAACGATTTTAACATCCGCTGCTCAGCACCCCACGGTCGAGACGTATTGGACTCCGTGCGAGACTAAGCACTGGCAGTTGGGGGATGGATAGCCGCTCGCGCAGGCGAGAGGAAAGTCCGGTCTCCACAGGGCAACGTGCCGGCTAACGGCCGGGGGGGATCTCTTAAAGGGATCTTTACGGAAAGTGCCACAGAAAATATACCGCCGGATCTAATCGTCCGGTAAGGGTGAAATGGTGCGGTAAAAGCGCACCGCGGCCGGAGCAATCCGGCTGGCAGGGCAAACCCCACGCGGAGCAAGACCAAATAGGGGAGGAGGAGCGGCTCGCTCCGTTACAACTTCCGGGTAGGTCGCTCGAGCCGCACAGTAATGTGCGGCCCAGACGAATGGCTATCGCCCGCAAGGGTACAAAAACCGGCTTATAGTCCTCCATCTGCCAAATTGTGGAAGCCCCTGCGGCAAGCTGCAATAATTCGCTCATGTTCTCTTTGCAGGGAAAAGCGGCGCTGGTGACCGGGTCGGCGCGGGGCATTGGTTTGGCCATCGCCCGGCAGCTCACGGACGCCGGGGCGACAGTGATGCTGAACGATCTGGATGGGGCCGCTCTGAGCGACGCCGCCCAATCGCTGCCTCGCTCCTCTCATCTTGCCGGAGATCTCACCGATCCTGTTTTTCCCGCCCGGCTTGTTGAAGCCACCATCGCCGCGCTGGGCGGCCTGGACATTATCGTCAACAACGCTGGTTACACCTGGGACAGCGTCATCCAGAAAACCACCGACGAGCAGTTTCAGGCCATGCTGGATATTCACGTTGCCGCGCCGTTCCGCATCCTGCGCGCCGCGGCGCCTTTCATCCGTGACAGCGCCAAACGCGAAGCGGCGGAACATCGTCGCGTCCATCGCAAAGTCGTAAACGTCACTTCGATCGCCGCCACGGACGGCGGGGCGGGGCAGGCCGGCTACGGCTCGGGCAAGGCAGCGGTCATTGGCCTCACGCGCGTGATGGCAAAAGAATGGGGTCGGTACAACG
>JALYHT010000049.1 GCA_030776225.1 Acidobacteriota bacterium
GATGGGTATTGACTGGATGAACAAAGCGGAAATTAACGAAGCGATCCCTCCCGCTTACACGGAATTCATCGGTCGCGAGCTGTTGCGTCAGTTTACGTCGTGTAAAAAAGGACGCGCCAGGGCTCGGTTGAGTGCGTAAGCGGGGCGCAAAAAGTTTGCTGCGGGAATTTTTTGCTGCTCATATTGGGCAGGTCGTTAATTCGCGCCAGCTTCGTGACGCGGCCGGTCCGGATGTCAGCGAGTGGGCACGACGAGTCCGGGAACTTCGCGAAGACGAAGGTTGGCTGATCCTCACACACAACGATAGTGCTGAACTCAAACCGGGCCAATATCTTTTGAAAGATCTGCCACCCGAAAAAGTTACTTTCGGCCGGCGCATCTCGAAAAAACTCCAGGCTGAGGTCCTCGACCGCAACGGATTCACCTGTCAAATGTGCGGTCTCACGCCCGGTGAAATCGATCCCAATACCGGTCGTAAGGTCCGCCTGCACCTCGGACACATCAAAGATAGAAATCTCGGCGGGAAAGACGAGCTGTCAAACCTCAGAGCGCTGTGCTCAACCTGCAACCAGGGCGCGAAAAACATCACCAGTGAAAAGCCATCGACGATATGGCTGTTATCGCAGGTGCGACGCGCCGGACAGGACGAACAACGCGCTGTGTTGAACTGGCTACTAAAGAAATTCAGCCAGGACCGGGCATAAGCGATTAGCGCGCAAAGGCACAACTTCGCTGAGCCTCAGGTATACACTGGCTTTAAGATGCGTACCTCCTGGCTTCAAAAAAGATCGTCGGATGCTGTCCCGACTCAGATGCACTATGCCCGGAAGGGTTTGGTCACTGAAGAAATGGAGTATGTCGCGCGGATCGAGAAGATCTCCGCCGAACTGATTCGCGCGGAAGTCGCGCGGGGCAGAATGATTATTCCGGCGAACATCCGGCACACGAATCTGGAGCCGATGGCGATTGGCGTGGAATCGAAGTGCAAGATCAACGCGAATATCGGGAACTCGGCGACCACATCCAACATCGAGGAAGAACTCGAAAAGCTCCGCTATTCCCTGAAGTACGGCGCCGACACCGTGATGGATCTTTCGACAGGCGGCGATATCCCGGAGATCCGGAAGGCGATCATCGCAAATTCGCCGGTACCGATCGGGACCGTGCCGATTTATGAAGCGCTCAACCGGGTGCGTCGCGTCGAGGACCTGAACATCAACGTGCTTCTTGAGGTGATCGAGGAACAGGCGGAGCAGGGCGTGGATTACATGACGATCCATGCCGGCGTCCTCGTGCAGTATGTACCCATGGCCGCGAAACGTATCACAGGCATTGTGAGCCGCGGCGGCGCGATTCTGGCGGAGTGGATGGTGAAAAACCACCGGCAGAATCTGCTTTACGAGAACTTTGACGCTATCTGTAAAATCTTTCAGAAGTACGACGTCAGCTTTTCGCTGGGCGACGGTCTCCGCCCGGGTTGCATCGCGGACGCGAGCGACGCGGCGCAGTTCGCCGAACTGAAAACCCTCGGCGAGCTGACTAAAAAAGCCTGGGAGTACGACGTGCAGACAATGATCGAAGGTCCGGGCCATATACCGCTCGATCAGATCGAACTGCAGGTAATCAAGGAGCGCGAGCTGTGTCACGACGCTCCGTTCTATACGCTGGGTCCGCTGGTCACCGATATTGCGCCTGGTTATGACCACATCACGTCGGCGATCGGGGCTGCCATGATCGGCTGGCACGGAGCTTCGATGCTCTGTTATGTGACGCCGAAGGAGCATCTGGGGCTGCCGAACCGCGAGGACGTCAAGCAGGGGCTGATCGCGTACAAGATCGCGGCGCATGCAGCGGATCTGGCCCGGCATCGTCCTGGAGCGCGGGATCGGGACGATGAGTTGTCGCGGGCACGTTACAACTTCGACTGGAACAGGCAATTCGAGCTTTCGCTCGACCCGGAAACGGCGCGGGCGATGCACGACGAGACTCTGCCCGAGGAAGGATTCAAAGAGGCGGCGTTCTGCTCGATGTGCGGTCCGAAATTCTGTTCGATGAACCACTCCTCGAAAATTGAAGGCTTCACCAGCCAGCAGGCCGATGAGGTATTGCTCCAGATCGCCCCTCAATCTGAGCTACAGGCCAGCGACGCAGCCGATTAGCTTCTTGCGTAACCTTTGGCGCGCAAGGTGCATCAACCTTCCGGGGGAGATTCTTATGAAACGCAAAATCGGGCTTGCTCTGTGCGCAGGCTCACTCTTGCTGAGCTCTGGTCTTGTCGCGAAGGAAAAGGACAAAGACAAGGATCATCTCGATCCGTACGTAACCGGTCCGGCCGGTGAAGTTCAAATATTGAAGGAAGTTCGCCATCAACTGGTGTTGATTCCTTTTTACAACGTCTTTGACGATATCGGTTTTACAGTGAATGACGGCACTGTAACCCTGGTGGGGCAGGTAACCGAACCGTACATTGCAGACGATGCGGGGAGGGCGGTCAAACGAGTTCAGGGCGTGACGAACGTCGTCAACAATATCGAAGTGCTGCCTCTCTCACCGAACGACGACCGTATCCGGCGGGGCGTTTACCGGGCAGTTTACGGCGACCCATTTCTGTCAACGCGCTACGGATACCGGGCGCTGCCCTCGATTCACATTATCGTGAAGAACGGCGACGTGCGGCTGGAAGGCGTGGTGGCAAATGAGACGGATCGCAATGTGGCGGGAATTCGCGCCAACAGCGTTCCCGGCGCATTCCATGTCACTAACGATCTTAGAGTTGAAGGCAAGTAGCTACTGGGCGCCTATTCCTCAGGTTTTCTGTCGCGGCCGGACCGCCATGCAAACAGAACGATACCGGTCGCGACAGAAACATTTAACGAAGCGATTTTTCCAGCCATGGGGATGCGCACCAGCGCATCGCAATTCTTTTTCACAAGATCGTGCAGGCCTTTGCCTTCCGATCCCATCACGATTACGGTCTTTTCGGGCCAATCGACAGTGTCATAAGACGTTTCCCCCCGCTCATCCAGTCCGTAGATGAAGTATCCCTCGTCCTTCAGCGACCGAAGGGTCTGGCTGATATTCACCACACGCACCACCGGCAGATGCTCCAGAGCGCCCGCCGCTGACTTCGCGACGGTCTCTGTAAGGCCCGCCGCCCGCCGCTCGGCGATCATTACCGCGCCCGCGCCCGCGGCATGAGCTGTACGGATAATGGCGCCCAGATTGTGGGGGTCTTCCACGCCGTCGAGCACCACAAGAAGTTCCGACGCCCGCGCCACATCTTCCATTTGCGCGTACTTCTTTTCCGCTCCGAGAGCGAGAACGCCCTGATGTGATTTTGCGCCGGCAAGGCGATCCAGCGCCCCTCTTTCCTCAAAGCGAACCGGGGTGCCGGTCGACCGTGCCAATTCGATCACTTCCTGCAATCGATGTCCGCCCGCGCCGCGCGCGATGAGAATGCGTTCGAGTGGGCGCTTTGCGCGAAGCGCTTCTACAACGGGATGAATGCCAATGAGGACGGCCAAAGGACGATCATCCCACGGCTTAACTACTCGCTGGGAACTGCCAGGCCATTATTGAATCGGTTTGTGAAATTAGCGAGGCAGACGACCATCGTGAGCTCGACAAATTCGTCCGTCGAAAATTGTTCCTGAGCGCGGTAGCGGAGATCGTCGCTCACCATCGAATTGCGCGTGAGTTCGCGGGCGTAGTGCAGTGCCGTCTGTTCCTTCAGCGAGAAGTGCTGGTTATTCTCGGTGTTAATCTCGCCCATCTCCTGATCTGAGATGCCGGCAGCTTGTGCCGTTTTCCGATGATGCTCCGCGCAGTATGCGCATTCATTCACGTCGGAAACCGCGAGGTAGACCATTTCGCGAAGGCGCCGATCAAGACGCGCGCCGGGGCCCATGAGGTCGGCATAAAGCCGGGCGAAATCCTGCATTGCCTCCGGCCGGTGGGCCATGGTTCTGAAGAAATTACTGGGGCCGGTTTTCTTTTCGATTTCGGCAAGGGCTTCGTTCCGGGCTGGTTCAACCGCTTTCACTGTAGTGGCCATGCCTTCACTATAGAAGCCTGAATCCGGGGTTTCACGGCGGTATGTACATGTAAGTACAGAGAGAAAGCTGGAGGTGAACTGCGGTGCCGAAACCGGCTCGGCTGGCGAGAATGGGCCTAATAGTGCTCGGAACTCCAGGGTCCGATGATCGGGAAAGAGGAGAGGCGAAGGAAATATGAATAAATTGACACTGTTCGGAGCTTTGACGGCGATGGCTGGTTTGAGCGCCGTTGCCCAGGCGAAAGATTTTACCGGCGAGATCATGGATAGTTCCTGCGCGAAGATGGGCAGCCACACGCAAATGAAAAAAACACGGGATGCCGGACGCGAAATCCTGTACACTTGGCTGTGTTAAAAACGGCCGAAATACGTGTTGTTTATGAACGGTAAGTCCTACCACCTGGACGATCAGACCAAGCTGGCGGAGTTCGCGGGACAGAAAGTGAAGATCGAAGGGAAGATGAATTCGAAAACCAAATCGATTCACGTGGAGAGCATCACAGGCGCTTAGCCCGTTTACAGCTCCAGGCTATACTGTTTGATGTTGCGCCCGTAGCTCAGTTGGATAGAGCGTCTGGCTACGAACCAGAAGGCCGGGTGTTCGAATCACTCCGGGCGCACCATCTCATAACTCGATACACTGGCTCTACGCACTTGGGCAACCTCGCCTCTGACCGACTCATTGCGAAGTTCAGGGATGCCATTCGTATACATCGCAATTCAAAGCGACTCTTTCTCCGGCTCGGCGCGAATTTAGCGTCCCTTTTCTACAACTGCGTCAGAGCTCCCGCGAAATTCTGTGTGGACGGGGCCTATCGGTCCGCCATCTTGCTTCGGGTATTCAGTCCTCACGAAATCCATCAATCCACAGTCGTGACCTGGATGGATCGGTATCCCGAAATCTTCTCTGTCTGCCGAGACTACTTCATCGGCAAACCGGACCCGCGAATTCTCTCATATGGGTGTGCTACGGGCGAGGAAGTCCTGACGCTCCGCAGCTACTTTCCATCCGCCTTCATCGTGGGCGCCGAGATCAACCCCTGCAGTTTGTCTGTGGCCAGGAAACGTAAGGTTGACGATCGCATTGTCTTCCTCGAATCGGATCCTGCAAAGATTCGCGATACGGGCACGTTCGATGCAATCTTCTGTTTAGCTGTACTGCAAAGAACACCAATGCGGGTGATCAGAAAGGGAATTGTGGACCTGAAAACCATCTACCCATTTGAAAAATTCGAAGGGAAAGTGACCGAACTGGATTCCTTGCTGAACAGGTATGGTCTGCTTATAATCTATAATTCGCAATACTCGTTTACTGACACGCGTGTTGCTTCCAGATATTCGCCCCTCATTACAGCGAAGAATATCCACAACAAAGGTCCACTGTTCGATCGGAACAGCATTCGATTAACCACTGGACAGACGAGCTATTCGGTATTCGTAAAAATGCGAAATTAAGGCGCTGGCTCCCGATCCATTCCGCCTGGTTTAACTCGTCATCGACGTAGAGTATATTTGGAAAACGCGGCATGGTCGCCCGCATCGCCGGAGATTCTGTTCGATATGGGGCCAAACCCATCCCGCAGCCTGGAAGCCGATTTTAACAACGGCACGCAATCCGAACAGCGGTTCCTCGCTACAGGCGACGCTGCGGCGCTCGAACTGGCATTCGCCTGCTGGAGCCGCATTCGCTCAGCTCCGTGCTTCGCCAGTGAGCCGGAACGATTCCAGCGCATCGTGCTGAACAACTCCGGCAAAGCATACTGGTATCGCTACGAAGCGGCTAAACACCCTGAAGATCTCGAACAGGCCGGGCTGTTTTGGGGGAAGGCCCTCACCATGGTCGCGCCGTCTTCACCGGATCGGCCGATTTATCTAAACAACGTCGGCAATGCTTTGTCGGCGCGCTACGACCGTTCCGGCGATCTCGACTGTCTACGCCAGGCAATCGAGATGTTCCGCGAAGCGGCTTCAACAGCCTCCTCTCCGGTTCACATCGCCAACTTCTCATACAATCTCGGCAACGCAGTGTTCAGGCAGTATCTGCTGACGCACGAAATGCGGCTGCTCGAAGACGCGCTCGCTTCGCTGCAGATGGCCGTGAATAACGCCACAACCGGGATGCCGAACGCTCCATCGATTCTCAACCGGCTTGGAACCATGTTCCACGAACGATACCGGCGCTCCGGCGACCCCGCCGATCTTGAGTCCGCCCTCGCCAATTACAACGCCGCATTGCAGATTTCCACTCCTCAAACCAGGGATCTCGATGTTTACTGGAACGATTTGGGGCTTGCGCAGCGCGAGCGGTACTCTTTTCTCGGCGATCCTGCATTGTTAGACCAGGCCATCCAGTGTGGCCGTAACTCTGTGGCCACGCGGACTGAGGCTTCCGAATATCCATTCCACGTTGCGAATCTCGCCCTGAGTTTGCGAGAGCGTTTCGTTCGCGAGAATTCACGCCACGACCTTGACGAAGCCATTGAGCTGCAGCGCCCCGTTCTTAGCTCTGTGGCGGCCCGATTGGACGCGCTCGTCGTCGTGTCCAACGGCCTGGGCGCTTGCCTCTACGACCGCTATAAACTCACCAGCAGCGCTGCCGATCTCGACGAGGCGATCGACTTATGGGCGGCGGCTACCAGGATTGGGCCTGCAACTTCCCAGGATCGCGGCCTGGTTCTCGCCAATTGCAGCGAAGCGTGGCGGCTGCGCTATGTGGCTCGTGGACAGGCCGATGACCTGACATCCGCGATCAATGCCATGGAGCAGGCTCTTCCATTAGCGTCAGGTCCCGTTCCGCGCGCCTCGCGGCTCAACGGATTGGCCATCTCCTGGCTCGCGTTATTCAAACGGAACGGCAACCCCGATCTGCTCGACAAAGCCATCGGTGCGCTCGAGGAAGCCATCGAACTCACTCCCCCGCAATCCCCCGAACTCTTTCTGCGCCTGAATAATCTCGCCAATGCCAGGTGGGAACGTTATCTGCGCAGCGGCGATCTTGCATACCTTGACGAGGCCATCGCTCTCTGGCTGCGCGTCAAAGACATGGTTCCGGAGCGCTCGCCCGAGCGCCCCCGCATGCTGCATGAACTCGGCAAAGGCCTGCACGACCGTTACGAGCGGCGGCACAATATCGCCGACCTGAACGCTGCCATCGTGTGCTGGCAGGAAGCCAATCGCATCATTGCGCCCGATTCGTCCTCACGCTCCATCATTTTGAACGCGCTCGGAAACGGTCTGCTGCGCCGCTACGATGTCAGCGATGACATCGCCGATCTGAATCAGGCCATCGAACTTTTGCGTCAGGGCCTGCAGCTCACAGCTCCCGATAGTCCGTCTCGCTCTTTGCGCCTGAACAGCCTCGGTATCGCACTACGCCGGCGCGCCTCCGCTCGTCATTCACAAGCCGACCTCAATGAGGCGGTTTCTGTATTGCGCGAAGCCACTCGCCTTGAACCGGAGGGATCGCCGCCCCGCCCGGTAACGTACAGCAACCTGGGAAATGCGCTCAGCGACCTCTTCGCGCTGACCGCCGATCCCGCCGATTTCGAAGCCGCCGAGACGGCCTGGCGCACTGCCTGCGACGCTGGACTGAAACATCATCCTGCGGCGGCGCTCGCCGCGGCGCGCAATTGGGGAGAGTTCGCGGCTGGCCGCCAGCTTTGGACCAAAGCGGCGCAAGCCTTTGCCTACGGAGCCTCTGCAGTTGAAAATCTATTCCGCGCCCAACTGCTCCGCGGCAACAGGGAATCCTGGCTGCACGAGGCGCGCAACCTCCACGCACTGGGAGCTTACGCTTACGCGCGCGACGGCGATGTTCGCTCCGCGGTCGTCATGATCGAGCGCGGCCGCGCCCGACTGCTGTCCGACGCAATGGAACGCGACCGTGCGCGTCTTGAAAACCTGCCTGCCCTCGGTTTTGCCGAACTCTATCAACGCTACGCCGGCGCCGCCCACCAGCTCTCCCGCGCCGAAGCTTCTGAGGTCGAAGGAAATGGTCACGAACCTGCTCCGGACGTTGCCGGCCTCCGTGCCGCGCGCGAGGAGTTGAATGCCGCCATCGCCTCTATTCAGCGCATTCCGGGTTATGCCGACCTGTTCACGGCGCCGAGCTTCGAACACATCTCGCAAACGTTAGCCGCCCCAGGCTACCGCGCCGGAGTCTACCTGCTCGTTACCTCGCTCGGCGCAGCCGCGCTCACAGTCGATTCAACGGGAGCGCGTTATATACGTTTAGAGATCGATACCTCCGGTCTTCTAAATCTCCTGCTCCGCGACAAAGGAGCAGGGGGATACATTCCCGCCCAACTCGCGGAAGGCTCCCTGCCTGCGGCTTTAAATGAGCTTCTCCCCGCTATTGGCGAATCCATTGCCGGCCCCGTCGCCGCCGCCCTGCGTTCGACTCCCCAACCCGTGGAACCCGTGCCCGGCCTGATGTTGGTTGCAACCGGCCTCCTCGGCCTGCTGCCCCTGCACGCCGCGACCTACGAGATTGCCGGCCAGCGCCGCTGCCTGCTCGACGAGTTCGCCGTCTCCTATACGCCTTCTGCCCGTGTTCTCGCCTTCGCTCAGGATTCACTCGCGCATCCTGCCCGAAACATCGCCGGATTTCTGGGCATTTCAAATCCCGCAAGTGCAGGATCTCCGGCGCTGCAGTTCGCCGCTGTGGAGGTCGACGAAATTTGCCAGTTCTTCCCCGGCCACAGCAAGGTGCTTCCCGGCGCGGATGCCACTCGCGCCGCATTGGACGCCGCCATCGACACGGCCGCCTATCTCCACTTCGCCTGCCATGGCCGTTTCCGCATGGATAAACCGCTGCACTCTGCCGTCCTGCTTGCCGGGGCCGAGCAACTCACCGTAGCGGATCTTCTCGCGCGCGGACCGCTCGCGGCCCGGCTCGCTGTCCTTTCCGCGTGCCAGTCCGCCATTACGGATGCCGTGCAGCTTCCCGACGAGTTCATTGGGTTGCCCACGGGCTTTCTTCAGGCAGGCGCTTCCTGTGTGGCTGGGAGCCTCTGGCCCGTGGACGATATCTCGACCGCCCTGCTGATGATCGAGTTCTATCGCTGGCATTTGCGACCGCCCTCGGGCGAGCCCCTCCCTCCGGCGCAGGCGCTCAGAAAAGCCCAGCTCTGGCTGCGGGATGTAACGGCCGCGGAGTTGAGCGCGCTTTTTGCGGCCTACAAGAAATCCGCTCCGGATGCGCCTGCCGCCGCCCGCCTGCCTTATGCCATGGCGCGCGACCAGTTCATCGAATTTACGCTTAGCAGTTCCAGTCCCGGTGCGCGGCCGTTCAGCGACGCCTATTACTGGGCGGCATTTTGCTGTTACGGTACTTAAAACGAGGAGAAACGAATGTTCGGCTACAACGATCAGCGTCCAATTACGGGCACAACCAGCCCCATATTCGTGCCCCGCGAGGCCAACCCGCAGCCTGTCCGTCCCGGCAAGGACTACTTCTTCATGCAGTTCTACAGCGGTCAGGCATCCTTTACCGGACCCATATGGCAGAAAGCCAAACAGCTCATCGTTTCCACCCAGATCAACATGAATCACCCCGCGTTCGGCGGCGATTCTCTACGCGCGATTCAACGCGCCCGGGCCGTGAAAAAAGACAGCGCCGAACAACTCGGTCTCAGTCCCAACCTCATCAAACTGGTTCCCGCCACCATGCCCGCAGTCTCCGTCTCGATCGACTTCCTTCTCGATATCGAGAATCGGCTGGGTCAGATGGCCGGGCTCATCAACTCCGACAGTTTTCTTTCGGCCATCTCCCTTGCGCCTGGCGCCGCACTCGTCGCCAGGGCCGTTGGGGGCCTTTCCCAAAAAGTGCTGCAGACCTTCATCCCCGCCGAAGAGCAGAGGCCCATCCTGCAGTTCAGCGGCGATTTCAACCTTGTCTCCGGCGGTCTGCAGGAAGGCTATTACGTCATTCTCGGCAGCAATGATGAAAACAATCCGCTGCCGGACCCGCTGCCGAAACTGGAGGTGAAAGACGCTGCGCTGCTGGCGGATGGCGAGCGCATCACTGGGCTCTCCTATATCGTTCTGTTGGTGCGACGCACCGAAGCCCGGACCCGCGACTTGAACGATGGGGCGGCCTGGGAGCCTAAACTACGTGAAGCGGAGGATAAGGCTCAGTTCGCAGCCGGCGATTTGGCCACGCCGGAAGAGAAAGACGCCGTGTGGGCCGAGTGCCGCAAAATCCTGCGCGATGCCCAGGCGCTGCTGGCAGCCGATCCCAACTACCTGCGCGATGAAGCCGAGGCGATTATCGGCGCTTCCCTCAAGACCTGCGCCGATCGCGTCGGAAAGAAAACACGCATGGACGCAAAACCGGTCTGGAGCCCGCCAATCGCCGACATCGAAGGCATGGGTATCCGCTTTGAGAATTTGCCCGCGCGTTTGAACGCCTATGCCGAACAGGTGGCTGAATCGCGCGAAGTCCTCCGGCACGCCGGCCTGGTTTAACAGCCCGCAGCGGCCAGGCAGGAGAGAGAGCCTATGTGGTTGCCGGAGCCCCGCCGGGTAGAACGCGCCCGTGGCGAACCAGCAGGTACACGCCAGCGGCGGCCAAAACGAGCGAGATCCATTGCTCCAGGGTGAAAGGGCCTCCGAGCGGATTCGACGCATCGTGCTCGCGCAGAAATTCCACGCCGAAACGGACACTTCCATAAAGCAACGCGTACAGCCCGATGACCTGTCCATCGCGATGGCGCCGTCTCAGCTGGAATACCAGGATGGCACAGATAATCGCTTCTGCGAAGGCTTCGTAAAGTTGCGTTGGATGCAGCGGGATGCCCAACGGTACGCCTGTGGTCGCGTTGGTATTCGAGAAAGTCACTGCCCAGGGCAAGTGCGTTGGTTTACCCCAGCAACAGCCCGCCGCGAAACACCCCAGACGCCCGATGCCATGTCCGATGGCAAGCCCCGGCGCGAAGATGTCGGACGTGGCGAGAACCGGCAGTCCCTGCCTGCGCATGTAAATCGATGCGAACAGGAGCGCCAGAATAAAGCCGCCGAAGAAAATCCCGGCGCTCTGCAGCGTCGCCAGAGAAAAGATTTCCGAAAGGTGGGTGCGCAGGTCCGGATCGAGAGCGATCATGAGCAGCTTCGCTCCCAGCATCCCCGCCAGCGCGCAATAAACCCCCAGGTTCACCACCTTATCGCTGCTCAGGCCACGCTGTTTCGCAAAGTGCGAGGCCATGTAGAGCGCCACGAGAAAGGCCAAGGCGACGAGCACGCCGTAAGTCGGCAGAATAAAGCTTCCGATTTGGAGTAAGCGGGGAAACATGATCTCAGGCTCCGACTTCGTGCCGATGTCGTCCGGTGAACATACTCAGGATCAGTAAACAGGCTCCGGTACAAATCGACGCATCCGCCAGGTTGAAAGTGTACCAGTGGTGGGTACCGGCATAAAAGTCCAGAAAATCGGTGACGCTGCCCACGCGCACGCGGTCGAAAACGTTTCCCATCGCGCCTCCGAAAACTAACGAGAGACCGAGTGCCGAAGGAGAGTCCAGACGGTCGATCTTCCAGAGCATCCCGGCCAGCAGCAGCACAGCCACGATCGAGAGGCCCAATAGAATCGGCGTTCGCGATCCCGATGCGCTGTCCGCGAATAAACCGAACGCCACACCGGGGTTTTGTGAACGCACAATGTTAAAAAAGCCGGGAATCACCGTTCGGGAATCGGCGTTTGTGAATTGCGTCTCCACGATCCACTTCGACCAGCGGTCCATCGCGAACACCCCGAGCGCGATGACGAAGGCCATGATCCGCCGCGCTGTGTCACGCATTGTTGTCGATATTCGGGTACATTTCCCTCAGCGCGCCCGCGCAGGCCGAACAGACCGTCGGCACGGAGGCGTTGGAACCCACATCCTCGGTGTATTTCCAGCACCGTTCGCATTTTGTGCCGCGGGCCGGGCTGATCGTCACCTCGGTCCCGTGGCTGGCGTGGTTTCGCAGATCGACCTGGGACACGATGAAGAGCCCCGGCAGTTCGCGGGCATATTGATTCAGCAGCGGGTAGATTTCGCTGTCGGCCGAAAGCTGCACGCTCGCTTCAAGCGATGAGCCAATGACTTTTTCCTGCCTTGCCGTCTCCAGACTCTTCGAAACACTTTCACGTATCCCGATCAGGCGGGTCCAGTTCTCGACGCGCGAGAGCGCCTCCGCCCCGATACCCTCGGTGAGTTCCGCCGGCTCCGGGAAATAAGCGGTATGTACACTGGCCCCGTATTTCGCGCCCGGCGGATTCAAATGGCTCCAGACCTCCTCCATGGTGAAGCAGAGGATGGGCGCAAAGAGGCGGACCAGCGCCAGCGCCAGGCGATGCAGCGCAGTCTGCGCGCTTCTGCGCGCGGCGGATTCCGGTGCGCACGTATACAGCCGGTCCTTTAATACATCGAAATAGATCGAGCTGAGATCGACCGTGGCGAAATCGTAGAACGCGCGGTAAACCTTGTGGAAAGCAAACTCGTCGTACCAGATGCGGCTGCGCGAAACCAGTTCCTCGGCGCGCACCAGGATCCACTGGTCGATCTCAAGAAGCCGGTCGCCGGGAACGGCATCGGTTTCGGGATTGTAGTCGTGCAGATTGCCCAGCGCGTAGCGGAACGTATTGCGCAGTTTGCGATAGGCGTCGGAAAGCTGTTTCAGGATCGCCGGCGAGATCCGTACGTCTTCGTGGAAGGCGACCGAGGCAGTCCACAAGCGTATGAGTTCCGCGCCGTATTCCTTGATAATCTCCTCGGGCGCGGTGCCATTGCCCAGCGATTTGGACAATGGACGGCCATCGCCGTCGAGCGTCCAGCCATGCGTGGCGCAGGCGCGGAACGGCGACGCGCCGCGCAGCCCGATGCCGATCAGGAATGAACTCTGGAACCAGCCGCGGTACTGGTC
>JALYHT010000050.1 GCA_030776225.1 Acidobacteriota bacterium
CGCGGGCCTTTACGTGATCCTTCAGGGTTCGGCGATCCGCCAAATCGACCGGCATCTCGAGAATATCCACAATACGTAACCGGAGGCCTGCCAATGAGAACAGCGTCAGACGTTTGGAGCGGTCGAAATCAGCGAGAACATCTACGTCTGACACAGACTGAACAGCCGTTCCGCGTGCATACGAACCGAAGAGCGACAGGTGTTGGAGTCCCGCGTTTTTCAGCTCTGCTTCGTGTTCGCGAAGTTTGGCGATAATGTGTTCCCTGTCCATTACCTTGTCTGTTGTCATTGCAAATGTCCGCGTCCGACCGCTATTTTACCGCGCGAGACCGGCGACTCCAGCCCCGAGACGACGACACGCACCGAACTGCGGCCCAGCCAAATCCAGAAAACTCCATCACGGGGTGCGCGTCGCTTTGCAATGGGGAATAAACGGCCTCCGCTACACGCCAACGTCGAGTCGAGTGCCGGCGGAGTAGACGTTATATCGCTCTTCGCGAACGAACCCGATCAGGGTCATTCCGAAACGCAAAGCTGTCCTGACGGCGAGACTGGAGGGTGCGCCGACAGCGGCAAGTACCGGAATGCCGGCCATAGCGGCCTTTTGCACGAGTTCGAAGCTGACGCGCCCGCTGACGAGCAGCACGCGGTTGTGTAACGGCAATTCTCCATCCAGAAATGCGCGACCAATCAGCTTGTCCATCGCGTTGTGGCGTCCAACATCCTCGCGCCCGAGAAGCAACTCGCCATCCGGAGAAAACAGCCCCGCCGCGTGCAGGCCACCCGTGCGATTGAAAATCTGCTGCGATTCGCGGAGCTTCGCCGGCAACGTGCGAATTACCGATTCGGCAATGATCGCCGGGTGCAGAGGGAGCACGGTACAGCCGGCATGTTCCAGGGCTTCGATGGAAGTTTTTCCGCACACTCCGCAACTCGAAGTTATGTAGAAGTTGCGCCGCGCCGCATCCAGATCGAAGTCCACAGAATCCGTCAGCGTTACGGTTGCAACGTTGCCTTGACACTGGATTGAGGCGATGTCGGACGGCCTCTGGACGATTCCTTCGGTACACAAAAATCCGGCCGCCAGTTCGCCATCGTTCCCGGGAGTTCGCATCGTAATAGAGAGATCGCGTGCGCCAACACGGATCTGAAGCGGTTCTTCGACGACGAGAAAGTCATGATCCTCTGCGAAGAGGGGATGATGGGAATCGGTTCCAAACCTCCGGACGGGCATCGATGTCACACTTCCGGCCTTCGGTATGACAAGCCCATAACGGCGATTCATAAGACAACCTTACAACGAATTGAAATATGATATAAGTGCCGCCAATAATGGGCAAAGATCATGAGAATGAATGCGCATACCTGGGACACTGAACTGGCCCGGAAACAAATCGAGGACCTCGCAACGGTCCCAGGACCTTTGCTGCCCATTCTTCACTCGCTCCAGGAGAAATTCGGCTACATCGACGAATCCGCCATCCCTCTGATCGCCCGCGCCCTCAACATCTCGCAGGCTGAGGTTCACGGCACAATCAGCTTTTATCATGACTTCCGCCGCGAACGTCCGGGACGCCATCTGCTGAAGATTTGCCGCGCGGAGGCCTGCCAATCCCTCGGGTGCGACCGGCTCATTGGGCATATCCAGACCCGGCTTGGCACGCCCCTCGGTCAGACGACCAGGGACGGGTCGATCACGTTCGAGCAGATTTTCTGCCTTGGTCTGTGCGCGATGTCCCCGGCCCTGATGCTCGACGGAAAGCCGTTTGCGCGCGTGACGACCCAGATCGCAGATTCGCTCATCGACAGCATCCGGAGACAAGTGTGAAGATTTTTGTTCCTGGCGATGCCGCGTCGCTCGCAGTCGGGGCCGATGCGGTCGCGCGCGCGATTGAGCATCGCATCACGGCGAAGAGAGTCGACGCGCAGGTGATACGCAACGGCTCGCGCGGACTGTTCTGGCTCGAGCCTTTGGTCGAAGTCGAAACGCCCCGGGGACGCGTCGCCTACGGTCCCGTGACGCCCGATTCGGTCGACAGCCTCTTTGAAGACGCGTTCCTCAACGGAAAACCACACCCACTTTCTCTCGGACTCACCGAGGAGATCCCGTATCTCCGCAACCAGGAGCGTTTAACCTTCGCGCGCTGCGGCATCGTCGATCCCCTCTCGATCGCCGATTACATTGCGCACGATGGTTATCGCGGTCTGCAGCGCGCCCTTGCATTGGCGCCAGCCGCCGTGGTCGAAGAAGTCTTTGCCTCCGGACTGCGGGGCCGCGGCGGCGCCGGATTTCCGACTGGCATCAAATGGCGCACGGTTCTGAACGAGCAGGCAGAGCAGAAATACATTGTCTGCAATGCCGATGAAGGCGACAGCGGCACTTACGCCGACCGCATGATCATGGAGGGCGACCCTTTTGTCCTGATCGAGGGCATGACTATAGCGGGCCTTGCGGTTGGCGCCACACTGGGCTACATTTACATCCGCTCCGAATATCCGCATGCTTTTCGTGCTATTCAGCGGGCGATCGAAACCGCCCGAAATAACGGTTATCTCGGCGCGAGCGTCGCCGGAAGCGGTAGGCCATTCGATCTGGAAGCACGGCTCGGCGCAGGCGCTTACATTTGCGGCGAGGAGACATCGCTTCTTGAAAGTCTTGAAGGGCGGCGCGGCCAAATCCGCCCCAAACCGCCGCTGCCCGCGGCCAAAGGACTCTTCGGCAAGCCGACAGTGGTCAACAATGTCATCTCGCTTGCCACAGTCCCGGTCATTCTCGATAAAGGCGCAAAGTTCTATCGGGATTTCGGCATGGGTCGCTCCCGCGGCACGCTGACGATCCAGCTTGCCGGGAACATCAGGTACGGCGGCCTGGTGGAAAAGGCCTTCGGGATCACCCTGCAGGAAGCGATCTACGGCTACGGCGGTGGCACCGCAACCGGACGCCCGCTCCGGGCTGTGCAGGTCGGCGGACCGCTGGGAGCCTACTTTCCGGAATCGCTTCTCGATACGCCGATCGACTATGAAGCCTTCGCGGCCAGGAGGGGACTTGTCGGCCACGGTGGCATCGTCGTTTTCGACGATACCGTCGATCTCGCGAAACAGGCGCGCTTCGCCATGGAATTCTGCGCGATCGAGAGCTGCGGCAAATGCACGCCGTGCCGCATCGGCTCGACACGCGGCCTCGAAGTCATCGACCGCATCATCGCCAACGACGACCGCACACGGAACCTTCGCCTGCTCGACGACCTCTGCGAGCTCATGCTGGACGGCTCGCTCTGTGCGCTGGGCGGCCTCACGCCGTATCCAGTGCAGAGTGCTTTACAACATTTTCCCGAGGATTTCACCAAACCGGCCCCGCTGGTGCAAATCGCGACGCCTTTGCAGGAGAATACCCGATGGCATTAACCCAGGAAATCGATTACGGGACTCCGGCGAGGCCCCACACTGGCACGGCTCAGTCCCTTGTCACGCTCGAAATCGACGGCAAGGCCGTCACAGCGGCTGCCGGGACATCGGTGATGCGCGCGGCCATCGAAGCGGGTATCAGCATCCCGAAACTTTGCGCCACCGACAACATGGAAGCCTTCGGCTCCTGCCGTCTTTGCCTCGTCGAGATCGAAGGACGGCGCGGCACGCCTGCCTCGTGTACCACGCTGGCCGAGCTTGGCATGAAGGTCAGGACGTCCTCGCCCAGGCTGCACAAGCTCCGCAAAGGCGTGATGGAACTCTACATCTCAGACCATCCGCTCGACTGCCTCACGTGCGGTGCCAATGGCGACTGCGAACTTCAGGACATGGCCGGGGTCGTCGGACTGCGCGAAGTCCGCTATGGGTATGCCGGTGAAAACCACTTCACCGATCCGGCCCCGAAAGACGACTCGAACCCATACTTCACTTACGATGCCTCCAAGTGCATCGTTTGTTCGCGCTGCGTGCGCGCCTGCGAAGAAGTGCAGGGCACCTTCGCTCTTACGATCGCGGGACGCGGCTTCGAATCCCGCGTCTCGGCCGGCAACAAGACTTTTCTCGATTCCGAGTGCGTCTCCTGCGGCGCGTGCGTGCAGGCCTGCCCCACCGCGACGCTGATCGAGAAGTCGGTTTTGGAAAAAGGCCAGCCCACGGACAGCGTTGTCACCACCTGCGCGTACTGCGGCGTCGGATGCTCCTTCAAAGCCGAGGTGCAGGGCGGCGAAGTTGTCCGCATGACGCCTTTTAAAGACGGGAAAGCCAACCATGGCCACTCCTGCGTCAAAGGCCGTTTCGCCTGGGGTTACGCGACCCACAAAGACCGCATCTATAAGCCGATGATCCGCAAAAAGATCACCGATCCCTGGCAGGAAGTCACCTGGGACGAAGCGATCGATTACGCCGCCAGTGAATTCAAGCGAATCCAGGCCGAGCACGGGCGCGAATCCGTCGGCGGTATTGTCTCGTCACGCTGCACCAACGAAGAGAGCTACCTGATACAGAAGATGATCCGCGCGGCGTTCGGCAATAACAACACCGACACCTGCGCGCGCGTCTGCCACTCGCCAACGGGCTATGGCCTGACCAACACCCTCGGCACATCCGCCGGCACGCAGGACTTCGATTCCATCGAGCAGGCCGATGTGATCATGGTGATCGGCGCCAATCCGACGGATGCGCATCCTGTCTTCGCGTCGCAAATGAAACGGCGGCTGCGCGAAGGCGCCAGATTAATCGTCGTCGATCCGCGCCAAACGGACCTCGTCAGGTCGACACACCTCAAAGCCGACTATCACCTCCCGCTTCTGCCTGGAACCAACGTCGCCCTCATTAATGCCATGGCGCACACGATCGTTTCCGAAGGCCTCGCAAATGAGGACTTCGTGAAGGAACGCTGCGACGTGGCGGAATTTGCGCGCTGGCGTGAATTCATCCTTGCCGAACGCAATTCACCCGAGGCGATGGAGCCGTTCACCGGCGTGCGGGCTGAGGACGTTCGCGCCGCCGCCCGCCTCTACGCGTCCGGCCCGAACTCGGCAATCTATTACGGGCTCGGCGTCACCGAACACAGCCAGGGCTCAACGATGGTGATCGGGATGGCGAACATTGCCATGCTGACGGGCAACCTCGGCCGCCGCGGCGTCGGCGTGAACCCTTTGCGCGGCCAGAATAACGTGCAGGGGTCGTGTGACATGGGAGCGTTCCCGCATGAGTTCCCCGGCTATCGTCATGTTTCCGCGAATGCGGTCCGCGAGTCCTTCGAGCAGAATTGGGGGGTCGCGCTCCAGTCCGAGCCCGGCCTTCGCATCGGCAACATGATCGATGCCGCTCTGGAAGGAACTTTCAAAGGCATCTACATTCAGGGCGAGGATATTGCGCAATCCGACCCCAATACGCAGCACATTACGGCGGGTCTCGCGAAGATGGAATGCGTCGTTGTGCAGGATCTGTTTCTCAATGAGACCGCGAGCTTCGCGCATGTCTTCCTGCCGGGCTCGACTTTCCTTGAGAAGGACGGGACGTTCACCAACGCCGAACGCCGCATCAACCGCGTGCGCCGAGCCCTCGCTCCCGCTAATGGTCTGGCCGACTGGGAGATCACAATGAGGCTCTCAACCGCGCTCGGCTATCCCATGAATTACAGCCATCCATCGGAGATCATGGACGAAATCGCCTTGCTGACGCCGACATTCGCCGGAGTGTCATACGAGAAGCTGGATGCACTGGGGAGTGTGCAATGGCCTTGTAATGAGAGAGCGCCGGAAGGAACGCCAATCATGCATATAGGCGCCTTTGTGCGCGGCAAAGGCCGCTTCATGCTGACCGAATTTGTGCCTACTGAAGAGCGGGTAAACCGCCGCTTCCCACTCATCCTGACCACCGGGAGGATCCTGACGCAGTATAACGTGGGGGCACAAACTTCGCGTACCGGCAATAACGCGTGGCACCCGGAGGACCTCCTCGAAATTCACCCGCAGGATGCGGAAGACCGCGGAATCCGCGACGGCGACCTTGTCTCGCTCGCCAGTCGCGCGGGCGAGACATCCCTGAAAGCGAAGATTTCCGAACGCATGCAGCCGGGCGTTGTCTATACGACTTTCCACCACATGTTAACGGGCGCGAATGTCGTCACGACAGAATTTTCCGACTGGGCGACCGGCTGTCCCGAATACAAAGTGACAGCCGTGCAGGTAGCCCGGGCCCGTAAGCTGTCGGAGTGGCAGCAGCAGTATCTGGATACCCGCAGACAGACCACCCAGGTAGCCGAGACGCCAGCCGTGGACAAATAACCATGCAGACTTCCACGATGGTTCATAATGCGAACCAGATCGCGTTATTCTTTGCGGGCTATCCGCACGACGAAGCTGTCGCCGGCGTAGCGAACCACTTCAGGGAGTTCTGGGAACGCCGCATGAAAGAGCAGATTCTTCAGTACATCGCGAATGATGGCAGCGGTCTTCATCCACTGGTTGTCGAAGCCCTGCAGACGAAGCCGGGCGCCTGAGGGAGGGATACCAGCATCAGGCGCCGAGCGGGTTCGAGCAGTACCAGCGGTAAGTCTCGGCCAGCCCGTCCTCAAGCGAAATGGATGGTCTCCAGCCCAGCGCTTTCAATTTTTCAATACAGAGCAGTTTCCGGGGCGTGTTCATCTGACCCACGATGCCGGGGCACAGTGGCCCTGCAGAGATCTCTGTCCTGCACTCACACATTATCGGGCGCGC